>CAMOSH010000138.1 GCA_946624575.1 uncultured Verrucomicrobiota bacterium | reverse complement strand
CCCGCCGTCGCGCGAGGCCGAGGCGGCCTCGCCACATCCATCGCGGGCTGGATGCCCGCGCTCCCAGGATGCCTCGGCGTGGACGCGCGCGAACATGGCGGTAAGATCCGCATACGGCTCGTCATTGACATTCACGAGGCCGTAGTTGCTGTTTTCGTGGAAGTCCTTGTTGAAGCCGAGCGCGGGATCGTCCTGCCACATGAAGAAGTCGTCGCCCACGAAAAACGGGAGCGCCATGACCGTTCGCAGCAGCATTTCCGACGCATGCGCACGCTCGGCCTGCGTGTAGAAGCGCTGGCCCGCGCCGTAGGTGCAGGGCAGCCCCGAGTCGAGCGCCGGGAAGCTCCACTCCGTGAGCAGCAGCGGTTTTTCGCCGCCGGCCTTTTCGTGGAAGGCGCGGAAGGCTTCGGCAAGCGGGATGCCGCCGCGCTTTTCGAGAACGACGCCGGCGTCGAGGTCGGCCCACGGATAGACGTTCACGGAAACGACGTCGCAGTGGCGGCCGCAGGCGGCGAGGATTTCGGGCGCGAGGTCCATGTTGGCGAAGCGGTTCCCGAGGATGAGGTGGTCGGGATCGGCCTTGCGGATGGCCGCGCAGAGCGTGGCGAAGTAGCGCTCGGCGATCAGCGCCACGAAGGCGCGCTTTACGACCGACGGGGGCTCCGCCCCCGCCCCCCCGCAGGAAGCCGCAGACGCGGCTTCCTGCAAAACCTGCGCCACGAAGCGCTCCAGCGCCTGGCGGGCGCTGTGCTGCGGCGGGAGTGTGCGCACGAGGTCGAAGAGGCCGGTGGCGGTGTCGGCAAGGCCCCACCAGCGCAGTTCGTTGTCGAGGAAGTAGCCGACAAGCCACGGATCGCCGACATGCGGTGCGCAGCGCTTGCGGGCGAGTTCGTCGCAGTTTTTTTCAAAGTCCGGATGGAAGACGTTCGGGAATGCGGTGCCGGGGGCGTTGCGGTAGGGGGAAATCCAGCGGTCGGGGTCGTCGCCCGTGCAGAGGTGCGTGGAGAAGTAGAGCGCATCGGAACCGTTCGCGTGGGCGAGCGAGCGGTGGAGCATCTGCGGCCCGGTGCCGACGGCGAGGAAGTTGAAGCCCCAGGAGACGAGCCGTTCGGCGGTGGCCGCAGCCCAGTCGTCGCGCGAGGCGTATTTCTCCTTGACGGTCATGCCGTAGGGGGCGTGGCCGAGCGCTTCGCAGAACATCCCCTGCGGCATGCACCAATCGACGCCGGCGAGATAGACGCCGCGCCCGACGGGATCGACGATCCAGTCGCGCCCGTCGATCTTCTCCACGTGGAAGAAGCCCGTCGCCATGCCGCGCACTCCGGTCTCCGGCCCCACGGGGCGGTAGGGCGGCGGCGCGGAGGCGGCGACGGCCATTTCGGCGCAAATGGTGCAAAGACCGGCGAAGAGGAAAGCGGCCGCTCTCATGGTGTCATTCCTTCCAAGGTGTCCCGTCGAGGAGGAAGAGCGGCGTGTCGCGCAGGGGAATGCGGTGGAGTTTGAGGACGCCGGGGGCGAGGTGTTCGACGCAGGCCTCGGGCAGCTTTTCCACGGTGCCGGCGAGCGGGTCGGCGAGGAGCGGCGCCTTTTCGACGCCGCGCCAGACGACGGTCGCGGTGCCATTGTATTCCACGGTGTGGAGCGGCGTCGGATTCCAGTAGGCGAGAGAGCGCGCGCCGCCGGCGAGTTCGAGCATCCCGAACACGAGTTCGCGTCCGGCCGGCTCGCGCACACCCCAGCCCAGATGCGGCGCAGGATCGGCGCAGAACTGGACGGGCGCGCCCACGCGGCGCGGCGCACCGCGCAGAATCGAGGCGAGATGCGCGAGCGCATGATACGACGGCTTGGGCGAATACGTCCCCGTGGCGCGGCCGTCGGGCCCGAACTCCGCCCCCAGCACCCCGAAGTAGCCATAATCGAGGATGGAGCCGAGGTCGCCCGTCGTGCCGTTGAGCGCCTCCACCATGTCGAGGCAGGAGAAATAGGACGAGAACTCCACCCCGGCGAGGAGGTCCGCGACGGCGTGGCGCAGAAGCTCTCGCGCCTGCTTGCGTGGCGTCCAGGCCTGAACCTTCAGCGCTCCGTTGCCGTCGGGGCGCGACTGCGAACCGCTTTCGCCCTGAATGATGCGAATGCGCGGGTTGCGCGGGCGGAGCATCGCCTCGAGCATCTGCGCCTTCTCGATGGAACTGCGCTCGTCGTCCGTGTATTGGTGGTAGGTGAAGCCCCAGACGTCATCGAGTGCCCCGGTATCCACCACCTCATGGAACCAAGGCGTATCGACCCACATGCACATGGAGCCGGCGACAATCTTCGCCTCCGGGTCGGCCGCGCGTGCGGCGGCGGTCGTTTCGATGACGAAGCGCCCGTATTCCGTTCCGCTTGGTCCGTGCTTCCAGCACCACTGGCCGTCCGGCTCGTTCCAGACCTCCCATGCGGCGACGCGGCCGCGGAAATGCGCGACGGTCGCCGTCACGTAGGCGCGCCATGCGCGGCGCTGCTCCTCGGTGGCGATCGGCGGGACGCCGACGGCGCCGAAGACCTTTTCCGCGCCGCCGCCGTAAAGCGCGTTGCCGTAGCAGAGGCACATCCACGGCTTGAGGCCGAGGCCGACGAGCGAATCGACGATTTCGTCGAGCCACGCGAAGTCGTAAATGCCCTTTTCGCGCTCCGTGCGCTGCCAGCCGCTCTGGAGCCGGATCCACGAAACGCCCGTGGCGGGCAGGAATGGATATGCCTTCGTCGGATCGAAAAGGTCGCGGTCGAGCTTTTCGAAGCCGAGGCCGAGAAATTCGGAACGAACGCCCGTTCGCGTGTCGAGGAGAGGAATGTTCATGAGAAAAGTTGAAAGGTTGAAAGGTTGAAAAGTTGAAAAGTTGCGACGGCGCCCTCGCCGTCGAAAGATTGAAATACGGCATTGGCTACCGCACGACCATCACGAAGGGCAATTTTCCGCGGCGTAGGAAGGAGGAGTGAGCGAGGATGCCGCGCGAGATGCGCAGTTCGTCGATTTCGCCGTCGAAGAAAGCGGTCGCGGAGGAGGATGCGCCGATCCAGACGGGCGCGTAGCCACCGCCGTAGAAGAGGCGGCCGGAAACGGTCTTTGTCCAGGAGGGGGTCTCCTCGTAGTCTTTGTATATGCTTACGGTCGTCGAGGCGGACTCGCCCTGCCCGGTGGTCGAAAGCGTGAGCGCGACGTGGTGGCGGCGGCCGTCGCCGACAACGACCGGCGTGTCCTCGTTGATGCCGGCGTTGTTCCACGAAGCGGCGGAGACAGTGGTGCAACGGACGCGCAGTTTCGTGCCGTCGTGTTCGTCGAAGGAAAGTCCCCAGACGGGAATGTCCGCCACGTCGCGGTAGAGGTTGCAGCGCAAAAGACCGGCGAAGGGCGTCTGTACGCCGGCCTTAACGAAGAATTCGACCGTCTGCTCGTCGAGGAGCGGCAGCAGGACGTTACCGGGATACTTCACGACGCCCTGCTCGAACGAGAGCGCGGCGAGATTCGGGGCGCGCAGGGAGTTGCCCGCAGCGTCCTCGATGCGCTCGCCGGAGCCGAGCGACACGAAAGCCGGGACGGCTCCGCCATCGCCGACGGCGGCGGCCGTGCCGTTCGTGAGAGCGAAGGCGGGAGCGTCGGCGGCAAGCGCGTCGTCGAACGCCGCCCACGCAACGGTGCTACCGGCCGGCACGAGGTTGTCGCGACGCAGGAACTCGCCGATGGTCAGCGCGCGCATGGTGATGCGCACATCGTCGATCGCGCCGTCGAAGGTGTAGAACACGCCGTCGTTGCTGTAGGATCCGCCGATGCAGACGGGCTTGTCCGTCGGCGCGCAGACGCGCGTGTAGTCCGCGCTGCCGACCTGCTCATAGTCGCGAAAGAGCGCAATCGTCCCGCGGCCCCGATTGACGACGAGGGCCGCGTGGTGCCACTGCCCGTCATCGGAGCGGACGGAGTCCACGATCGATACGGACGCTCCTGTATCGCCGGGGACGGACGCGGCGGTTAGTTTGCCGGCGTTCGCGCCGCCGCTGAAACCGAGGTTGAACTGGACATTGTAGCCGCCGAGGCGACGCACGAGCGGGATCCAGCTGCCGAGCGTTTTCGAGGTCTTGTATAAGCATTCCACGGTGAAGGTGCCGTTGGAGAAGACATCCTCCTCGGGCTGCCACTGGAGGCAGGTCGGGACGGTCTTGCCGCCGGTGGTCTGCGTCGCGTTGAGGAGACTCTTCGCGCTGGCCGCGCCGGTCGCGTCGAGAAGGTTCGCGAACACCGGGGTGAACGGCACGTCGGCCGCGCCCTGCGGGTAGTAGTTGGCGACGAGGCAGTCGAGGGCGGAGCCGTTCGCCGCGTCGTTGAAGAAGGCGCGCGGGGTCGAAATCCCGGCAACCGGCTCGAACGTCACGTGCAGCACGGTGTCGGGATCTTCCTCCGCCGCCGGCGCCATGCTCTTGAAGTGCAGGAATTCAGAAGGCGAGAGAGCCGCGTCCGAGACGCGGAAATGGGCGATCGAGCCGCCGAAGGGTCCGGTCGTCTGCGGCGTGTTGCCGATGAAAAGGTCCATGCCGGACTTGTAGGCGACGGCTTCGGGAAGCGTTCCCGTGCCGCGCTGGATGTAGTCCACGAACAGCGTGGCCTTGAGCGTGGAGCCGTCCACCACGAGCGCCACATGGTGCCAGCCGCCGTCGTAGATCGCCGGCGCGTTTCCATTGGAGCCGATCTCCGTGTTGTCGGTGCCTCCAAGATTGGCCGAGACTGTCCCCTTGTCCTTGGAGAAGCGCGCCTTGATGGTTTCCGCGCCCGTCACGCGAAGGCCCCATGACTCGTAGTTGGCGCAGTTCGCGATCTGTTGCGGCATAACGGCGATGCAGTTCCAGTCGCCTTGACCCGTGCCTTGCTGCATGCGGATGAAGCACTCGATCGTGAACGTCGAGAGGCGCAGCGCCGCGGGATTGGCGACGCGCAGCGCCCCGGCGTAGCCCGCGAGGCTTGTTTTGTGGAAGTAGAGTGCGGAGTCGGCAACGGCATTGGTGCCCGAAACGGGGTCCCAGACGCCATAGCCAACGGGAAAGGCGTTGGTGCCCAGAGGACAGTAGGCGTCGCCGGCAACCCACGACGCGCCGGAACGCGACGATGGCACGGCGTCGAGCGTGCCGCCGTCACCCTGATTGGCAAAGACGTTTGCCGTCGTCGTGCGGACACCGTTCTCGAAGGCAAGCGGCCAGTAGGCCACGGTTTCGGCGGTGGCGAAAGGTGCCGCCAACGCGGCGGCGACCATTGTTGCAATCGTTCGTTTTTTCATCTTGACAATCCCTGTGAGTTTTTGAAACCGACCGCAATTCGCGGTTGACGGAATCAATTCTTCCACAAAGGATTGTCTTGTGCGTCTCAATGATTGTCTTTTGCGTCCCAGAGGCCTGGGCTCTCCCGCCAGGCGCTCGGCGTGGTGCCGAAGCGCGCCTTGAAAGCCGCCGCGAAGTGAGACTGCGATGGGTCGTGGATGGCGAAGGCCACCTGCTTCACGGAGAGCGGGCTTTCGCGCAGCAGACGCGCGGCGGCATCGAGGCGGAGCCCTGCCAGATGCTTTTCCGGCGGAGCCCCGACAAGCGCAGTGAACTTCCGGTAGAATACGCTGCGCGAGAATCCGAGCGCGCGAGCCTCGGCGGCAAAATCGATGCGCTTCAGGCAACGCGCCGGAAGCGAGGCGGTGAAGGCGCGGATGCGGTCATCGTCGGAGCGACTTGCCATCTTGTTGGCGAATTCTTCCGAAGAATCTGGCTTGCCAGCCGGGTGGTCGCGGAGCGTGACGAGGCGCGTGACGAGCGCCCAGCATCGCGCGTCAAGCTCGTCTGCGACGCCCGGCTCCGCCTTGCGCGGGAAAAGGGCTCGCATCTCGCGGATGGACTCGAGGATGTCCGGCGCGCCGGCAACCGACCATGCCGGCCGTGCGCCAGGCCCCTCGTCAACGCCTGCTCGCCTAAGCGCGGCCTCCGTTCCCGGCGGGTAGATGATGTAGAACGCCTCGCGCCAGCCAGGAGCCCAGTATTCGTGGCGCTCGCCGGGGCGCTTCATGATGACGTGCGGAAACGTGGATTCGTGACGGACTCCGCCGATGACATCGACCGCCGTGGCGTCCGCCGAGCGCAGGCGGACGCAGAACTCCGTCCCGTAAGAGAGGTGAGCACCGCGGTAGTGGGCCGCACCGGCGAGCACCCAGCCAACGACATGGACGCGAAAGGGGAATCGAAATCGCCGCGGAATGTCATACAAAGTGTACCATTCGATTTCGTCGATGCGCTGCACCATTCGCTCCCGGCCGCCATTGGTCGCCGATTTTCCGCTTTTGCGATCTGCCATGTTCATTTCTCCTACTGGAGAACGACGGACACTTTGATCCGGAAGAAGCGCGAGGAGGGATTGCCGGCGGCGGCGGGGAGTGCGACGGGGGTGCCCGGCGCGGCGGCGTCGCCGACGGGAACGTCGGCGGAGGGATCGGCGAGGTCGGGAATCTCGTAAACGCGATAGGTGACGGTTGCGCCGGTGGACTCGTCCACGGTGAGGTCGGCGTCGGAGACCGTCACGACGCCGGTTGCGGAATCGACGGCGATGTCGGCCAGTGGCAGGGAGTTCGGATTGGCGGGGTCGAGGCCGAGGACGAGGCTCTGCCAGCGCGGGATGCCGTTGGCGCCGTCGGCAGCGAGATCGGCGGCGATCTGCGCCGGGGTGCGTTCCGTGGTGGCGATTCCGACGGAGGCGAGCTTCGGGAACGTGACGCGCAGCGTCCCCTCTCCGGCGATCGCGACGGGGCCGGCCGTGACGATGACGGATGCGCCCTCCACGGCGACGCCGCCCTGGAGCAGCGTGTGGCCGTCGCGGTCGATGGCGGTGGTGCCGACGGGCGCGCCCTCGGGCCATTCGACGTTCGTGAGGAGCTTCGCGTCGCCTACGGCGAGCGCTTCGGCGAGCGTGGCGTGGCGGGTGCCGTCCGACGTTTCGGCGACGGCCTTGTCGTAGGCGTAGCCGGCGAGCGCGCCGACGCTTCCGCCGCCGTGGAAATCGATGACGCCCTCCGCCGCGGCGGCGGTGCCGGGCGCGGGGAACCATTCGGCTCCGGTGGCGTCGCGGAGGCGGGTGCCGCTCGCAAGATAGGAAACGCGCGGAGCGGCGGGGGCGGAGAGGTCGAGTTCCATGGAGACCGGAATGAACGTGTTCGATGTGGCGACGGCGCCCCCGCCGTCGCGCGACGACGAGGCGTCGTCGCCACATCCTGCGCCGCCTCCTTGCAGCGTCTTCCACGCGAGCGCGCCATCCTGGAGCACGAGGCCGTGCCAGAGGATGGTGCCGTCGCCGCCATCCACGGGCGCGATGCCGGCGCGCTCATTGTTCGAGGCGGCGTAGTCGAGCAGGCCGGGGAGGCTGGATTCCGAAACGAGCGAGTGCGATGGCAGAGCGGTTTCCGCGCGGACGAGTCCGGTGCGAGATGCGTCGGCGATGAACGCGGCGCCGCCGGAAAGGACGAAAAGGGAATCGGATGTGGCGACGGCGTCCCCGTCGTCGCCACTCCATGCGCCGCCGGAGATTTCGCCGGTTGCGGGATCGGCGGAGAACCACGGCGCGGCGGAGCCGAGGCGGAGGACGGCGGAGGTTTCCGCGGGCTGGAAGCCCGCGCTCCCAGGGCTAGTGCCATCAGGATCCGCGGGCTGGAAGCCCGCGCTCCCAGGAAGCACCGAGAACGAGAGCGTGTAGTCGTAGCCGGAAAGGGCGGAGCCGGAGACGGCCTCCGCCGTGTCGAAGGCGTATTCACCTGTCCCTGTCCAGTCGCGGTCCACGGTGCCGACAACGGCGCCGGAGGCGTCGGAGATGGTCATGCGCACCACCGCGCCCTCGGGCACGGCGACGCCGTTCGTGACAGCCGCGCTCACCGTCGCCGTGCCGTTCGTCCAGGCGAAGCCCGGAGCGACGGCGGCGGAGAGAGAGAACGCCGGGGCGTCCGGGCCGGCCTCCTCCTTCGAGATCGTCCATGCCTGGTTCGGCGCGGGCGGGACGTATCCGTGGTTGGATCCCTGCACAAGATTCGCGGTGGCGGCGCATGGCATGTTGTAGTAGCTCAGCAGGACGCCGCGCGGCGGGCAGGTGTAGTCGCCCATCCCCAGACGAGTGATCTGGGCCACGCAGTCGCGCGGGACGCGCTTGGCGTGGAGCGCGGAGTCGAAGTAGAGCGCGCCGGGAACGCACGGGATGCCCCATGTGCGGGAGAGGAACGGGCCATGGCCGTTCTGCGGGCATCCGATGTCGCAACCCCAGGTAATGGCGGGGCGGATCTTCGTGATGCCGTCCACAAGGCCGCCCGCCCACATCGTCTGGAGGCCGCCCTGGCTGCCGCCTTCGGCGATGACGTCGCGGCCGTTCCATTCGGGGCGCGTCTTCAGATAGTCGAACGCGCGGACGACACGCAGCGCCATGTAGTAGAAGTAGGTGTCGGACGGGTTGTCGTAGTCCTGCGGCGCGAGGCCGTAGCCGTAGGTCGTGCCGTTGAACGTGCGGTTCGTCTTGTTGATGGAGTCGCTGAAGTCCTTGTAATACTGGTTGTCGTGGCCGACGAGGTCGTAGCCGTGGGCGTTGACGAGAAAGCGGATCTGGCCGGTGACGCCCCAGGTCGGGGGCGTCGGCGCATTCGTGGCGCAGCCGTAGCCGTCGAAATTGGCCTGGACGGGAAGACCGCCCTCCGGCACGTTTCTGGGAACCATGAGCCAGCCGGTGACGGGGCGCGGCCCGTAGCACGGAATCTTGGCGGCGTAGATGGTGCACGAATTCGCCACGTTGGCCGGCGTGACGTCCACGAGCTCCACGCTCGCGTCGTCGAACGGGACCGACGCGAGCTTCGCCCTGGCCTCCGCCCAGAAGGCGTCGAAGTCTGCCGGCTCGACGGCCGAAAGCTGCATTTTCTCCGTCTCGGCGCCGGCACCGCCGTCGAACACGACCGACGAAACGGATTTCGAGTGGATCAGCGAACCGTCCGCGTCCACGAGCGTCGCGCGGATTCTCTCGATGCCGGGGATGGCGAGGGAGGTGTCGATGGAGAAGCCCTGGGCGAGCGAAATCGCGTTCGTGCCGACGACGGTGATCCCGTCGTCGCCGGTGCGCGTCCAGATCACGTGGAGCGGCTCGGTGGCTTCGGGCGGAAGGCGCTCCACGCCGTCGAGGAAGAAGTCGAAGCGGATGTTTTCGCCGACGGCGTAGTCGATGGGATTCGCCTTGTCGGTGCGGGCCTTGAGCTTGAGGTCGGCGAGGTCGGTCGGCGTCGGCGGTTCCACGCCGTCCACGACGTAGCGCGCGAACGAGGTGTTGGCGACCGAGTCGTGCGTGGCCTTGATCCAGGCTTCGGAGCGCACGACCTTCGAGATGCGCACCTCGTCGATTTTGCCGGGGAAGTTCGCCGCGCTGCTCGAATGGAGGTTGCCGAGGTGGAGTTCGGCGGTGCCGGCGAAGATTCCGCCCGGAAGCTCCTTGGACGCCGTTCCGGCGGATGCGCCGTTGAGGTAGCCCCGCACGTTGTTGGCCGCTGCCGTCGTGTCGACGGTGTAGACCTGGTGGTTCCACTGGCCGAGGGCGGGGTAGAGGGAAACGCCGGAGGAGACGTTGTCCGTCCCGTTTGTGGAAAGCTGCATCACGGTGCCGCTTCCGTTGTCGTAAAGATAGTAGGAGACTTGGCTGCCGTAGTAGTTCCGCTTGGAGAGAATGCCGGCGTTCTGCGCGTGCGCGTCCTGGCGCGTCCAGACCTCAATCGTGAACTTCTGGAACCCGTCCAACTCCCGGTGGTCGTCCGTGTTGACGCAGCGGGAACTGCTCGCCGCGCCGAAGTCAACCGACCCGCCGACGATTCCCGCCGCGCCGTAGCCGATGCCGGTTCCGTCGGCCGACGTGACGTCGCGCGAGTCGCCCGTCGAATCCGCGAGCGGGAGCTTCTGCTCGCCCATGTGCCACACGCCCACGTAGTCGGAGTCCCAGACGCTTTCGACCTTCGGGACAATCGGTTTCGCGCAGCCGTAGTGCGCGGTGATCGTCGTGGAGGCCGTGAGCGCGGGCACCTTCACCCACACGGTCGAGACGCCGTTCGTGTCCCAGGTGTCGATTTCGTGGGCGAGGAGGTTGCCGGAAGCGTCGGTGAAGGCGAGATCGAGGCCGCCCTCGCGTTCGAAGTCCGAGTAGGAAAAGCCCGGCATGTTGGACTTGGAGAGGCGCACGAGCACCGGAAAGTCCGCAAGCGTTTCGGCGCCCGTGTAGCCTGGGAAGGAAATCTCGATGGTGTGCGCGTAGTCGGAGGCGGAAAACTCGTCCGTGGGCTTGAGGTCGGGGAAGAGGCCGGCCTTCACGTAGTCGTAGAGCTGCGCGTTCGCGCCATAGGACGAAAAGCAGTCGAACGAACTGCCGTCGGCGTAGTAGATCCACGGCGCCCACGGGACGTTGTTCGCCTCGCAGAAGCGCGTGACCATCGCGAGGTAGTCCGTCACGTCGGAGTACTCGGCGATTTTGTGCGAAACGTTGAACTCGTTCATCACGAGCTTGTTGCCGGTGCCGTCAAGGTATGTCTTGCACTGGTTGAGGTTCCAGCTCAGGTCGCCTCGCGGGGTCGAATACGCCGTCGCCTCGCCGTTGGCGTTGGTGGCCGACACGTAGCGCTCGTCGATGCCGAGCTTGTTGGGCCAGGGGGGATCCGTCCATGTTTCCCCCTGATGGGTAAAGCGTCCGGGATTGTAGCAATGGACGACGATCGCGACGTTGTTGTCGTTCGTCGGCAGCGACACCCAGGTGAACTTCGGCGGATTCGCCGCCTGCGTGAGGACCCACGGCTGGCTTGAGTCGCCAGGGTCGAGGAGGACGAGGCGCGTGGGGTTGGTCTTGCGGATTTCCGCGATCGCCTTTTTCTGCATCGTGCAGACGGCGGCGTAGTTCTGCGAATTCGGCTCGTTCGCGAGTTCGAAGACCAGCTGGTTCGGGTAGTCCTTGTAGCGTTCGGCTACGGCCTTCCAGAGCGCGACGAACTGGTTGACGCTCGCTGTGTCCGTCGGGTCGATCTTGAACCAACCATGGAAGTCGAGGACGACGTAGAGCCCCGCGTTGATTGCGTTGTCGATGACGTTGTCGATCGTGGTTATCGGGTATTGCGCCTCGCGGTAAACAGTGCCGTTGTAAGACAACTGAGACACATATTTTGAGTAGAAGGCAACTTCACCGGAGGTGGAGTCGTAGGAACCGAGACAGCGGAAGTCAACAGGAAGGCGCACGTGGTCGAAGCCCTTGGCGACGAGGCCGGTGTACACGTCCTGACGGGTCATCCACGTGCGGTTGCGGCCCTCGTAGTATCCGTCGAACCCCATGCCGCGCAGAAACGGAAGGCGCGGGGCTGTCGTGACCGCGGTGTGCGTCGCGGCGGCGGCCGGAAGGGCGGCGCAAAGCGACGTGGCGAGGCAAATCAGGGACAGGGCGAGAGGGGGGCGGGTTGTTTTCATGGGTCGAGAATCTTCATCCTAAATGTCGCAGTTGAAGTGTCACACAGAGGCACAGAGGCACGGAGAAC
>CAMOSH010000137.1 GCA_946624575.1 uncultured Verrucomicrobiota bacterium | reverse complement strand
TCCGCGCCCTATGGCCGCCTCCATTTCCGCAAGCGTCTTCGGCCTCCCTGAATACTGGACAATGCCCTTCAAGGCAAGGACGGAGCCTTTCTTCGGAACAAGTTCGACACGGTTCATCCCGAAGACGACAAAATCAATGCGGTCCCCAGTGTTGAGATGGAGTTTGTTGCGGATTGCCACGGGTATGGTCACCTGGCCCTTTGATGATAGCGTGGTGTACATGGACGCCCTCCCAGATTAACAGGAAGTATGATATCAAATCCTTACTTTGATGTAAAGAAACATTCTTCCGATGGCAAAAAGCGTCTCTTCGATTGTGCGTCGCAACGTCAAACGCCGCCGCCATCAAAGATGGACGGGACGGGAGGTCAGGCGGTGGAGGGCGTCGAGCCAGCGCGCCTTGTCGGCATCGGAGGCGAAAGGGGCCGAAAAGGCCTCGGAACGGCCGAGGCGGCGGCACTTTCCCTCCCCCAGCGGGTGGTAGGGTTCAATGTCGATGCGCTGGATGCCGGGTGTGCTCTCAGCGAGGTGCGCGATGTGGCCAAGGGCTTCGTCGCCATCATTGACGTTCGGCACGAGCGGGCAGCGCAGGACGATGGCCGCGCCGCGCGCGGCGATGAAGGCGAGGTTGTCGAGGATTGATTCTGCGGGACACCCCACGAGCTTTTCGTGGAGAGATGGCGGTGCCTTGACGTCCCAGAGCCAGAGATCGACAAGCGGCAGCAGCGACTCTATCCGTTCGCGCGGCGCGAAGCCGGATGTTTCGACGGCGGTGTGGATGCCTTCGGCCTTTGCGGCGGCAAGCAGATCACGCGTGAACGCGAAGTGCGCCAGCGGTTCGCCGCCGCTGACGGTGAGGCCGCCGCCGGAGTTGTCGTAGAAGGCCTTGTCCCTGCGGACGCTTGCCATGACCTCCTCGACCGTCATCGGGCGGCCGACGGTCTCCGGCGGCGACGTGCCGTCGGCGCTTGCCATTTGCTCCGGCTCGAACGACTGCGACTCCGGGTTGTGGCACCAGATGCACCGCAGCGGGCAGCCCTTCAAAAAGACGACCGTCCGGATTCCCGGCCCGTCGTGGACCGCGAACTTCTCGATGTCGAAGACAAGGGTTTTCCTGTCGTTCACGGCGCTTCCCCCACAAGGTCTGGCCAATCGTAGTCCCTGAGGGCGCCCCAGACGGCGGTGGCGTAGGATTCGCGTCCGGGCGTCGGGTCCGCCACAAGATCGGTCCACGAAGGCGGCGGGTCTGTAAAGGCGACGGATGAGAAGAGCTGCGGTTCGGCGGCGTAGGCGTGGGCGGCGGCGATGCAGTCCCAGCCGTTCGCATGGAGCGGGACGGGCGCGCCACTCCTCGCGCGCGATTCGGCGGCGGCGCGGATGAGGATGTTCTCGGCGTCGCGCCCCACGGCGCTGCGGCCAAGTGTCGCGAGGATGGCCGCCTCGTTTTCGCGGCGCGCGCCGTATGGGCCGGTGAGATACCACCAGTTGAAATTGGGATGGTCGAATGGAGCCTGGACTTCGGCGGGAAGTTCGGCGAGCGGACGGATTCCGGCGCGGCGCCGGACGATGGCGCGCAGTTCATCGCGGGTGCGCGGAGCGCGCGCCCGAGCGGCGGCAAGGCGGCGCGCCTCGTCCGCGACGACTGCGTAGAGCGAGCGGAAGCCGGGGAGGTTGCGCACCTGATGCGTCGGGGTGCAGAAGGCGGCTTCCGCGGGAAAGGGATGCGGGGAACGTCCGGCGGGATCGTTTTCGTCCGTGCCGTCGGCGTCGAGCGCGCGATACGCTTCCGGCGGCCTTGGCGCCTCCGCGCCGAGGATGCAGTGGCGCATCCAGTCGGTCTGCGCCGCGCGCGTGGAGGGCGGCAGGCCGTGCGGCCCGTTGCAGCTGAAATGCCAGAACGGGCCGGGGAGGCCGAGCCGCGCGGCGAGGTTCGACAGGACGGCGAAGGTCGATTCCGCGCCGACGTGGGGAAAGTAATCGTGCCAGCGGCTTCCGATCGCCAGGGCGACGCGCGGCTGGCCCAGCGCGAGGAGCGAGGCGTGGTTGAGTCCGTGGCGGAACGGGTCGAAGAAGAACTGCTCGGCGTCGTGGCACCCGCGCTCGCGGACGACTTCGCGCAGGGACGAGACGTAGCAGTTGGGGAAGGCGACCTTGACGCGCGGGTCGAGCGCCTGCAGGAAAGCGCTCATCGTGCCGCCCCCGGAGGTGCCCATGATGCCGAGGCGCGAGCTGTCGAGGTCGGGGCGCGACTCGGCGTAGTCGATGGCGCGCATGGCGTCCCAGATGCGGAAACGGGCGAAGTTCCAGCCGACGAGCCAGCAGCGCGCGCCGAGGCGCGAATGCTCGACGGCGCAGTTGGCGTCGAAGCGCGGATCGGAGGACTGCCGCCGCTCGCCCTGGGAGAGCGGATCCCATGAAAGGACGGCGAACCCCGCCCGCGCCGCCATGGCGAAATGGGCCGCGTAGCGCGGGTTGAGAATGCCGTTGTCGGAGTGTCCAAGCGGCATCAGCACCAGCGGGTAGGGCGGACGGCCGGCCGGATCGGCCGGCAGCGCGAGGTGCGCCGTCACGAAGACGCCGGGCAGGGACTCGAAGACGACGTTCTCCATGCGGAAGCCGTCGCATTCGACGACGCCCGTCACGCGGGTGTTGAGCGGAGTCCGTTCCTCCGGCAGCCCGCCCATCGCGCCCAGCCACGCGGCGCGCCATTCGGCCTGCTTGGCGAAGAGTTCTTCCGGCGACGCGATGGCCGCCACGGCGGCGTCGCACGCCTCGTCCGCGAGGCGGACTTCATCCAGTAGGTTCATGGCGGCTGCGGTCTCTGCGGCTTGAAGTGTGAGAGCGGGAAGAATTGTTCGCAAGGGTTTCACATTCCTGATCTGACTACTTCGCTTGGCGGGTGGACGGCCTCACCGGTCCGTTCAGGTGCGTCCGCGAAACGCCGGAAAGCATAACGGATCGCCCCTCCGGTTGGAATGTCAAAACGCATCCCCGCCATGTCAAAAAAGGAATTAGAGGAGGGCTATCTCGTATTCCAGCACGGCGTTGCCGTCGTCGCCTCGGACGGATGCGTCAAAGGAAAGACGGCCGCTGATGTTGTCGAATGAGGCGGGGATTTCAAAGCGGCGCGAACCGTCGAAGCCCAGCGCGTAAACCTTGGGCGATGCGGCGCCGCCTTCAAGCGCGAGGGAGATGCGCGTCGTCGCGTCGCGAACGAGAATGCCGCCCTTCCCCCATGATTCGGTGCGGTAGCGGCCGCTGCCGTCCCACCCCGATTGTGCGCCCCTGCCCCGGCAGTCGGTGAGGTGGGACAGGAGAATGCGGCGGGAACGCGGCAGGGGTTCGCCGTCGAGCGATGTCGCGACGACGGAGACGGCCTTACCGCCGGAAATCTCCGCCGCAAGCGGTCCGGCGCAATGGCGTCCGGCCGAGGCGAAAACGCCGCACGTTCGCCCGGTTTCGACGCGGAACCAGCCTTCCTCGGCGCTGAAGCGGACATGCGGGTTGTCCGGCGCCGCCGTCGGGATGGCGTTGGTTTCGCATCCCACCCGCTTCCCCCATACGGAAACGGGAAAGTTCTCCGCCCCGTCGAGAGGCGAGAGGGAGGTCGAGACGAGCGCCTTCCAGACGACGGAGGCGAGTTCGGGCCGGACCTGGCACACGGCCGCGTCGCCCGGCGCCGGTCCGTCGCGCACGAGGGCGGCCTCGTCGATCACGAGGTTGAGGCGAGGTGCCAGCGTCGGCATGTCGCCGCGTAGGAAGAGGTGCGCCACGGCGCGGTCCGCGGCCTGCGCCACGGGGTCGTTGGCGAGGACGAAGTAGTCCGGGACCGAGAATGGTCCGGGGGCGGTGTTCGCCGAGGCCGCTGCGTGGCCGTAGTCGAAGCGCCAGACGCCGGCCCAGTCCTGCGCCGCCGCGAGCGCCCCGGTGTAGAGGCCGGCGATGGAGCGGCCTTCGCCGGGGGCGCAGAAGTTCCACTCCGTGACGGTGAAGGGCTTCCCGGCCGCGCGGGCGAATGAGACGACGTTTGGCGCGAGTCTTTCGATAGACGCCACGGGATCGGCGTTGCGGCAGACCGACGGAAGCCCCCACCCGCCCTGCGGGAAATCGGGATGATCGACATACCAGTGCGTATCGACATAGTCCAGGAGGCGGATGCGGAAGTCCTGATTCGGCGCGTTGTTCGGTCCGTGGTTGCCGGCCGTGAGGAGTGCCTTGACGCCAAGCGACTTCAGGAATTCGGACTGTCGCCGGTGGCCCCTCTGCTGCACCCAGGCCATGAAGAGCCACGTCGCCGCGCTGTTGTCCTGCCAGCAGTTCGCCTCCGCCGCCGAAGGGGCAAGCGACCCACGCATGAATCCGGGGCTGTGGCGCGCGGCCATTTCCGCCTTCCATTCCTCGTAGAGGGCGGCCGTTTCCGGCAGATCGCGGACTTTGAACCAGCCACCGACGAGCCAGCCTTCGTTGACGGTGCAGAGAAGCGGCATGGCCGGATCGTCGATGTAGCGCCGGCCCGTGTAGGGGTTGAGGTGGAGGAGGAACTCTCTTGAAAACCGCTTCCAGTTCTCAAACGCCCCGTCGTGCAGGAGCGTCAGCGCCTTGAACTCGTCGTTTTCCGGGAATCCGTCGCGGTCGATGCCCATCGCGCGCCACGGGACGCGGCGCGAGACATAGAGGTCGGTCGTGGCGTAGAGGCCCTTCTCGGCGCATTTGGCGAAAAGGTAGTCGAACTTCTCCATCGCCACGGGGTCGAGGGAGCCGTCGCCCTTCCAGCCTTCCGGGGGATCCCCGTCACCGCTCCAGCCGCAAATGCGGCCGTCGTGGTGGTGGAAGCGGACCGAGTTGTAGCCGAGCGCGGCGAGGCGGTTCGCGAGGCGGTCGGCGGCCGCGTGTTCCAGAATGTTCAGGTTCATGCAGACGTTGACGCCGTTGAACCGCACCGGGACGCCCGGACTCCCCTCGAACTCGAAATGCTCGCCGACGGCGCGAAGCCAGCCGCGCTTTCCCGCCGGGGCATCCAGAAATTCGGAAAAATCGAGGGCGCTTCCCGGCACGATGTCTCGCGTGAATGAGAAGGGCACCCAGCCAGGTTCGTCCTCCACGATGTCTGCACCTACGCGCTCCGGCGGCGGCGCGGCCGGGGAGCGGTCCGGGAGGATCGCGAAGGCCGCCGCAACAACCAGACGTCTCGCAAAGGCTTTCATGACCATCCGCAATCGGCGTTGAATCCGCGCGTGTCCATGCTACCGGATCGAGAGAACCGTGGCGGTTTGCGCATGCAGGACAACGCGGAAGTTGTCGAACCAGGGCATGGAGGACGGATCGAGCAAATTGGGCCGCACGGTTGTCGCGGAGGCCGAAATGCACGAGATTCCACCTAGCGCAGCCTTTGGCGTGCGGAACGGGAGGTCGGAAAATGTCGCCACCGGCGACGCCGGGGTGGAGGTCGCAAGCGTCGGCTGCGCTTCGCCCATGTCGTAAACGGCCACTTCGCAGAGGCTTTCCCGCATCCGCGCCGTCGCCACGAAGCGATACCAACGCCCCGGCGTAACGGTGGCGGGCGCTGCGACAAACCCCGCACCGCCAGGGGCGTTTTCGTTCCAGGCCACGATTGCGCAGTTTGTGCAAAGGGATCCCGACCATGTGTTCGCCCTGGCGTCGGCCATGCAACGTAGGCCAAACACCGACGCCACCTGCGTGAGATATCCGTCCAGCGCAGCCAGGTGGCCGTCCCCGCCAATCCGGACATAGGCGGATCCGCCGTTGGCCGTCCACCCGCGCGGCGCGCGGATGTCCGCCTGCGCCACCACCTCGCCGGACGTCAGCGTCGTGCCGAGGGGATGCCCCGCCTGGCCGGACGAGTTGTCGCCGCCGTCGAAGGCGAGCGCGGGGTTGCCGCCGAACGCGAACGCCCCGGAAAGGTCCGTGCGGAGCATCCGCCACGAATCAGTGGGGGCGTCGCCGCCCGTCAGGACGGCCGCCTGCGCCCAGACGGTCCGCTCGGCGAACGAGTTCTTGTAGACCAGTGTCTCCTGCGATCCGCCGGACGGGGTGTGCCAGATGCGGATGCTGTCGAAAAAGGCTGCGGAGCGCGACGCGAAGAGGGCCAGCGTGGAGATTTCGGAGACGCCGTTCATTCCCTCGACGCCGGACACGGCGAAAACCTGCGTCCCGTTTGCAGCGTTCATCGAGGGCGCGCCATTGGGATCTCCGGTCAGCTGCTCGTAGAGGACGTAGTCGAACGTCTTGGGATCGGCGTCGAGATGAACCGTGATTTCCGCGCGGTACCACGACGACATTTTCAGCGAATACGCGCCGGTGTGCGCGGTGCCGACGGCGTCAAGGTAGTGGGGGAGGCCGAACGAGGCGCTGGAGAAGCCAACGCCGACGCTGC
This sequence comes from uncultured Verrucomicrobiota bacterium, assembly GCA_946624575.1. GTDB lineage: Bacteria > Verrucomicrobiota > Kiritimatiellia > RFP12 > UBA3636 > UBA3636. The sequence continues at coordinate 5,212 of CAMOSH010000137.1, read as the reverse complement.
AAAAGCGACCGGTGAGGCACGCCGCGCGGACGCCGCCGTAGAGCGTGTCGTCGCCAAGCGACACGGCCATCCGTTCGAGAACATCCGCGTCGGTGCCGAAACTGCCGGGAAGGCGCATGTCCAGCACCATGCGGAGCGTGCCGTCGCGGAACGTGGTGCCGATAGGATGCGCCGCTCCGACGCTGAAGCCCTCGTAGCCGAAGCGGAGACAAGAATTCGCATTGAACCGCCTCATCGTGATTTCGCCCGTGGCGCTTGCGTTCGGCAGAAGCATTCGCCATCCGTCCGCGCCGGCAGGTTCCGCGACTCCCGGAGCCGCGACCTTCGCCGGAACGAGCCGATCCCCGGTTGCGCCATCCGCCGGCTGCGGATAGATGACGGTTCCAACAGTGTTCGACACGGAACCGTAGGCGGGGTATGGGGCGCTGACGGTGCCTGCTATGGCGGACGAGGAACGGCGTGTCGCGAAGTCGTTCTCGTAGATGGTCTCGGCGGCACCGAATGCGATGCCGGCCGTGACTGCGAATGCCGCCGCAGCGGCGAAACAAGGTATGGTCTTCATGGCGTTTTGCATCATACATCCGAGCCACCCGGTTTTGAATGTCAGAACGAATCTTGAACCATGTCTTTTTGGATGGGCTATTTCCAGTTGGAGACGGGGCCCTGCGGTGTGGAGCGGAGCTGGGTGGGCGAATAGCCGCTGCGGCGCTTGACGAAGCGGGAGAAGTTGAATTCGTCCGAGAACTCGAGCGCGTAGGCGACGTCCCGCACGGTGCGGCGGGGGTCGGAGAGCATCCGGCGCGCGCGATCGAAGAGCGCCTGCTCCAGCCACTGCTTGGGGGCCATGCCGACAAGGGAGCGGAAGACGGCGGGGAAGTGCGCCTCGGAAAGCCCCATGCGGGCGGCGAGGTCGCCGACCGCCGTCCGGGCGTCGAGCGTGCCGGCCATATCGCGCAGAGCGTCGCCGTAGGGCGCGAGGCGCACGAGGTCGAGCGTCGAGTGCTCCGGCCAGAAGGGAAGGATGGCGTCCAGCACGGCGGACTCGGCGGCGGCGAAGCGGCGGAGGTCGTCCGTCTCGGCGAAGACGGCGGCGATTTTCGCCGCCAGCGCGCCCCCGGCGTCCTCGATGCGGAAGCGCCCGCGCAGGCCCGCGAAGACGTCGACGCCCGGGAAGAGTTCGTAGCGGAAATGGATGGCGAGATGGCGGTTCGCCGTCGTGTAGCGGATGCGCACGGGCGTCCCCGCGACCATGAAGGTGACGAGCCCGCGTTCGGCGATCTGGCGCTCGCCGGTCTCTTTCAGTTCGAACCACGAGGGGTTGCGCGGGTTCTCCTCGGCGCAGAGCGCAAGCGAGTGGAACGGCAGCGTCCAGTGCAGGTCGTATTCGATGGATTCCTCCAGCAGCGCCACGAGCCGGAACGACGGCTGCATGGCGATGTTTCTCCAGATCTGGTGTCTTGAAGGTTTTTCAGGCATGGCGGGAATTCTAGCGAAACGCGCCGATGGGCGCAATTCCCCTACGCCTTGTGCTCCGTCCGGGCGATGACGTCGTCCTGGATTGACTCCGCAAGCCCGACGAAGTAGGCGGAGAAGCCGGAGACGCGGACGCGGAGGCTCTTGTAGGCGTCGGGGTTCGCCTTCGCGGCGCGGAGCTCCTCGGCGGAGACATGGTTGAGCTGGATGTGCAGCCCGCCTTCCTTGAAGTAGGTCTCGACAAGGGCGACGAGTTTCTTGAAGCTTTCGTCATCAGTGACGATGCGCTCATCGACGGAGAGGTTGAAGATGGAATTGCCGGTCATCACGCCCGTGGGGTCCATGTGCGCCACGGTGCGGATAAGCGAGGTCACGCCGTCGCGGTCCTTTCCGTTCGACTGTCCGCCGCCGAAGAGGAAGGCGCTTCCGGCGACGCGGCCGTCTGGCGTGGCCTTGGTGTTGGCGCCGTGCCACGCGAAGTGCGGGTGGTAGCCGGTGAGGTTGCCGAAGGTGATGGGGTGGCCGAAGAAGTCGGTGCGTCCATCGGCGAACTTTGCGACGGAGCGGTAGAACCGGTGTGCGACGTCGTTCGCGAGGTCGTCATCGTTACCGTAGAAGCGACCGTCCCGCAGAATCTCGGCGCGCAGCGCCTCATGCCCCTTCCAGTCCGCGTCGAGCGCCGCAAGGAGCGTCTCCATCGTGCAGCGCTTCTCCTCAAAGACGAACTGCCTGATGACGCAAAGCGAGTCGATGAGGTTCGTGGAACCCATGAAGTTCGCGCACCAGAGGGCGCGGGACGCGCCGCCTTGCGTCACGCTTGCCGCGCGTTCGATGCAGCCCGCCATGAAGAGGGAAGTCAGGACGTTGCAGTCGCGCGAGCGGAGCATGTTGAAGCGGTTGGAGTAGTCGAGGATCGTCTCAAGATCGTGGTGCAGCTCCTGCTCGTAGAGGACGTAGAAGGAATCGAAGTCGCGGCAGGCGAGGACTTCGCCGCGGCGGCCGTCAAGGGTGCGGACGAGGGAGCGGACGATGTTCGTCGTGTTGCCGCCGAGCGAGATGCCGCCCTGGAAGGCCGGCTCGTTGCAGCCGACCATGATGTAGTCGTAGGCCTGCTCCCACGGGATGCCGCGGCGCCCGGTCATGTCGGCGATGCGCGGTTCGTCGTTCACGAAGGCGATGCGCTTGTTCTTGTCGCGCCGTTCGGCATCGAGCATCCGGCGCAGCACGGCGCGCGGCGTGAGGCGGTTCCAGCGCAGCGAAATCTGCGGGCGGACGAGGTCGGTCTCCATCAGAGATTCGACAATCAGCTCCGAAAGGTCGTTCCAGGCGCAGCGACGGTCGATGGTGTAGCCGCCGACGACGAAGTGCGACTCCGCGCCCTTGTCGGAGTTTCCAGACGTCGGCGGCGTGTAGCCGTGGATCATCACGTAAAGCTCCTGGAGTAGCTCCTTGGCGTGTCCGCGCGTCAGCGAGCCGTCGGCCAGGCCTCGCTCGTAGAGCGGCAGCAGGTACTGGTCGGGGCGGCCGATGCTGTCAGGCTGGAAGTGGAAGCAGAAATAGAGGCACTGCACGGCCTCCTCGAAGGTCTGCGCCGGATGCTCGGGGACGCGTTCGCAGTTGCGGGCCATGCGCAGGAGGGTTTCGCGGCGCGAAGGCGGCGTCGCCGGATCGGCCGCGCGTCGGCGGCACTCGGCGGCGTATTGTCGCGAGCGGTTCACGATGCCCCGTATCATCGACTCCAGTCCCGCGAGGAAGGCGAGACGCGGCAGATCGGCCTCGTAGCGGCAGCGGGCGGCGACGATCTCCTTGCGCAGGCCGACGAGGCCGACGCGGATCACCTTGCCGAAGTCGGCGTTGGAGTGCTGCCACTCGAACGTGCAGAGGTTTTCCTGCGGCTTGCGGTAGTATTTGTCGACGGCCTCGTAGAAGAAGCGGTGGCCGATGCGCGGGAAGAGCGGCCCCTCGACCGATCCGTCGAAGCGGATCATGCCGACGAGCTCGTTGTCGTCCGAGAAGGCGCACGGCTGCGCCTTCATGTATTCCGATAGGCGCTTCGCGATGCGCTGGGGATCGGAGAGCTTTTCGTCGAAGGCGTCGTATTCGACCTTGACGGGCTTGGGGAAGATGTCGCCTTCGTGCGCGGCGGCGATGAGGCGCTGGATGCGGTCGTTCATGGCGGGTTCCTGATGTCTTCGGGCGTCGGGCATACTAGCGCATCGCGCGAAGGGGCGGAATGTCAGGAACAGGGCGAACCCATGTCATTTTCGGACAAGCAGGAGGTTCGTCGGCCGCGATTCCCTCGACATCGTTCTCCCCGAATTGTCCCTGCCTCAATGCGCGGCGTTTTTTCAAAAGTTCGTATCCAGCATGGGGTGCCGTGGTATCACTCAAGGCGCTTTTGGACAAGAAAATCCCATCCATCGTGCGCATCGCTAAATTGGACCGGGATGTGTCCGGAACTGGCCGAACCATAGATGAGGAGTTGTCGAAGAGGGAAAAGTTCACGCCGATCTGCGACGCAATTTCGCACTGTGCTACCTGGCTTGCCATTTCGTGCAATTCCACATTCCCGGATGTGGCCGCTACCCCGCTTCGTGAAGATCGACCGAGACAATGCCGTGACCTTGACGAGCAAAGCGGAATCATTGCTCGCGGCAATCAGGGTGTTGCTAAGGGAGACCACGCACAAATTTATTTCCGGCCGGCCGCGGAAGAAGTCGGCTGCGGAGGCCTGTCCCGGGCAAATGATGCTTGCGTTATAGCGACACAGGGCAAAAAAAGGGGGAAACCCGCGCGCGTCCGCCGCATGTGGATTTTCCCATGCCATTTTGATGCCTTTATCCCCGTCGGCAGGCTGCAAACGCAAAGGGGCGCGACATGGCAGAAATCGTCGCCCAAGTGATGGGTGGGGCAACTTTGTGCCATGATGCAGACATCCGCCAGAACGTGAAACAATTACATCCTTGAAACCGCCAGAATGTGAAGAACTGGCATTTTCAAAACCGCCAGAACGTGAAATACCGCTTGCATACTGGCGCTCTATCGCGACGACGGCACGCAGGAAAAACATCCATCCCGTTGAGGTCAAGTCCGGCAAGTCCCTACGTCACGTTTCGCTGGACAAATTTCGCGGTTCTCGAACTGGCTCGGAGAACCATATCTTCTGCATACGGGCAACCTTTGTGTCAAGGATGGCATTCTCTACCTGCCCCTCTACATGGCACCCTTCATCTGACAGGCATTTTGAAGACGTGCAGTTGTGCCATTGCTGGCAATGAAGTTTCCTTCACGCATAGGCGCGAAGCCGCAGAGGGGAGGCGGCCACCTCTCGCCGTCGAACGGCGGCTCGATGACGGCTGGCGACAAGACGGCTGACGCTCAACGACGCGGCCAGTCCGCAGCTGCCCAACACGACGGGCGAGCAGACGTTTACGGCCGGCGGCGAACTTTACTTGCTGTCGATGCATGCTGGCGGCGGAAGCATTGTCTGCCGCGAGGGGTTGTCGCCGGATTCCATTCGGGGGAAGCCGATGAAAGTGCCCCCGCCGCGCGTGGATTTCCCCATGCCCTGCGATTGAATCGCCTTGTGAACCGCCGGAAATGTCGAATTTGGCGTTGGTGTGACGAATTTACATGATAAATTTTGGCGCATGCGTGACAGTTTTACTAATTGAAATTTGGCGTTGGCGTGACAATTTGCTTGACGGATCGAGCGAAGTGTGAGAGAATGGATGCGTTC
>CAMOSH010000136.1 GCA_946624575.1 uncultured Verrucomicrobiota bacterium | reverse complement strand
TCTCCGTGCCTCTGTGCCTCTGTGTGACACTTCAACTGCGACATTTAGGATAAATCGGAGGTCATTGGGAAAACGCCGTTTGCCCCAGAATGTCCCGTATTTTCCTTCCGAAGTGCTCGCCTGCGCGCTTCATCCCCAGATCGTTGAGATGAACGCCGTCCTCTGTTCCGTCGTCGTCCGGCGCGAGCGCGGCGGCGTCATCCCCCGCGAAGTGCAGAATCGACCATTTCACCGGATCCTCGGACTTCAGCTTGTCGTAGATGGCGCGCACCGCGGCATCGCGCAGGCGGTGGTGTTCGCCCATGACGAAGACATTGGCCGTGAGGAGGATCGGCGTGCCGGGACGCCGTTCCGCAAGACCGCGGACGAAGTGCTCCATGCGCTCGCGGATCAGCTCCGGCGTCATGTTGGACACGGTGTCCAGGACGTAGAGCGCGGCGTCGATTTCCGACAGACACTCAAGCATGGAGTCTTCCATCTTTCCAGAGCCCGAGAATCCGAGGTTGACCGCCTCGACATCGGCGAAACGGGCGGCCTGGGCGACCCAGCATCCGCCTGGATGCGCGGCGCTTGCGCCCTGCGTTATCGAGGTGCCGTAGAACACGACCGGTTTCGCGATGCCGCTGCGGCGCGCCGGGGCGGCTTCCACGTGGCGGCCGGGTTCCACTCCGAGGCGAAACTCGGCAATCCCGTTGTAAAGCGGCAGATACACGAGTGTCGTCAGTTCCGGTTCGACTTCCCAGGTGTATTCGGCGCCGAAACTGTTTGGCGGAATGGGGAATGGCGGTTTGACAAAATGCCAGCTCCCGTCGGTCCTTTCCTGATATACGTCGATGCCGTCGGCGCCGGATGGAGCCATGTTCCACATCCGGATCACGGGCTTGGTCGTCTTCCAGAAAATCCGCAGTTTCCGGGAGTCGGTTCGAAAGCGGAAGCACAGGCCGGCGGTGTCGGATTGCAGGCCGCGCACGTCCGGTGTCACATGGTCAAGGGCGTCGGCCGGAAGTCGATGGTAGGGGGAGGCGAGTCTCTTCGGCGCGTAGCCGCGACCCTCCATGGGCAGCGCCGTGCCGTCGAACCAGTGCCAGTGCGGCGACGATTCATGTTGCGCCGCGGCATGGGCCGGCGCGGCGGATGGCGTCGCGTCGGTATCCAGAAAGATGGTGCCGATCTGCCACGCCCCGATGCTGTCCAGTCGGACAATTTGCTCATTCGGCAAGGCGCCGGACCATGTCGGCAGCGGTTTGGCGGCGGCGCCGTCCGGTCCCTGCCACATGGCGGTGGAACCCGCGCTGTTGCGGAGTCGAATCGTGAGCGGGCTGGTGCCTCCAATGGAAAGGTTGAGCAGTGTGACGCTGTCGAGTCGGCCGTCTTCGCGGACGCGCGGCAGGACGCGGAGAGCCTTGCATTCGTCCACTCGGACCGGAAAGGATCCCTTCGTCGCCGCGTCGAGATCGTCCAGCAGTTTCGCGCGGCGGCTCGCCAGCGGAAACTTGTCGGTGTCGGAGATATCGACCATCGGAAGGGATGGCAGCGCGGCGCGGTCGGCGTCGGTCATTTCGCGTCGCGACTTGTCCGTCAGAAACCAGGCCGCGGCGGCGCTGTTCGCGACCGTGACCGGGATCCCGGCGCAGGCAAGGTCAAAGTCCTTCTCGTCGTAGAGATCGAAGTCGAGCGTCTCGGCGGCGGCTGATCCGACGAAGCGCGCAAGCCCTCCGAGCCTCGTCCGGCGTGTCGAGGAGGCCAGTCGTTCAAAGTATGGCCTTGCCGCGGCGAGCGCGTCCAGAAAGCGGTCGTATTCTTCGGCCGGCAGCGGGTCCTCCGCCGGAAACCAGTAGAGCGAAAGGCTGTCGCATCCGGACGCAAGCGCAAGCGCCGATTCCGTGAGGATTGCGCCGGGCGTCTTGTTGAGCAGATGGCGCGGATAGGTCTCCTCCTCGTAGCAGATCGAGGCGACGGGAAGCGATGTGCCGCGCAGGCGCTCCGCTTCGCGGGCGACGGCGAGGTTCTTCGCGATCATCCCGCGCGGACTCTCCTCGGTGTAGAATCCGTGGCCGGGACGGATTCCGACGGTCGCGCCGCCGGGGCCTGAAAGCGCGCGAAGCAGCGGCTCGTAGCTTGACGCCGTGTAGCGGCGGTTCGCCGACACGGCCTGGTAGGCAATGCGGCAGCGCGAACCAAGTTCGTCTGCCGCCTTGCGCACCTGCGCGCCGTAGATGGCGAGCGACTCGGCGTTGAACTCGCTCCACTCGGCCCGGAGCGGCTCCTGTTCCACGTTTTTGTCGTAGAGGCGCGCGACGAGCGCCTCTCGCGTCAGAGCCCGCCCGGTCTTTTCGTTGAAGGCCGCGATGCATCGGTCGCAGAAGCATCCGTCTGGCTTCGAGACGCCGAGGCGCAGGTCGTCGTCGATCCAGTAGGAGGACGGATCCGCGACGCGCAGGACGGTTTTTGCGTATTCGAGCTCGTAGTCGAGGACGAACGGCGAGCGGGGGCAGAGAAATGGAATTCTTGCGCCGTCCGCTCCGCGCTGCCATGCGTCGTCCGGAAATTGCGCTTCCCCTGGCCTGGCCGGTCCGTCGTGGCGTTCTCCGTGCCCGAGCGTAAGCCCCTGCTGGTAGCCAGGGAGAATTCCGGCGGCGTCGCAGAGCTCCCGGTATCTGGCAAAGGTGCCGCATTCCTTTTCCAGCTCCGGAATCGTCTTGCGGGATCCTGTCGCGAACCAGAACTCGTCACACGCGCCGGGATGGTTCCGGTGTGTCTGCACGAGAATTCCGAACTCGTCCGGTTTTTCATTGACGGACATCGGGTGCCGGATCACGATGAACGGCCACTTCGCGCCGGGCGTCGCGCCTTGGTTGCCCGATGTGGAGACTGCTGGCGAATTTTCGTTCATGGGGAAAAGTTGAATGATGGAAAGGCGTCCAGTGGAAAATTGCGAATCATGAAGCCAATCGGGTGCATGTTCCATGGAGCAACGCCGCGAAGAATACTACTTGGCATGGTCGGTTTCAACACTTGGCATGGTCGGTGGTGTGACCAAAGCCTGTCCGTGCAGCGGAACGCAAAGATCGCAATGGAAATAGCGGCTGTGGCATCGAACGCCGCCATTGGCGGCTATGCCACGAGCCGCCATTTTCAGTCCACGGTTCTGTGTCCAACAAATAAAACGCGGGCCGATTGTGTCATAGCCGCGCAGCGGCGTTCGATGACACATCGGCCCGCGTGATTGCGGCCTTTGCGTTCTGACAAGGCTTGGTCACACCCCATGGTCGGTTTCAACCTGTCCTTTCTTTCGTTGTTTTGGGGATGAATTTGTTGTTGAAAACATCACTTTTCGGGGTTGCGGATTTTCGTTTTCCGCACTAGGATCGTCGGTGTCGGCGGCGGCATGGTCTGTCGCCGCCGCGCGGGCCATCCGCATTGGCGCCAATCCCCGCGGCACCCGATGCTCCCTTTTTCTCAAAATCTGACTTTTCTAAAGGACTCAAAGTGAACATGAAGGAACACACATCCCCGCGTCCCGATTTCTGGGACGGCTCCATCTGGATCAGCGCCGCCGACGCCAAGGTGCGCGACGAGGCCGAAGACATCTGGAAAGGCAAGGCCGAAGCCGAGGACGGCACCGCCGTTTTCGCGAAATCCTTCACCAATCCGAAGCCCGTCTCCGAGGCGTGGTGGACGATGACCGGCCTCGGCGTCTTCCGCGCCTGGGCGAACGGAGCGGAAGTCGGCGCCGATGACTTCCTCAAGCCCGGCTTCACGCATTACGCCAAAACGAAGCACTCGTTCCGCTACGACGTGACGCCCCTCCTCAAAACCGCCGCCGGCGAAACCAACGAACTCGTCGCCGCCGTCTCCGCCGGCTGGTGGCGCGACAAGATCGTCCGCTTCCACGGCAAACGCTCCGCCTTCCGCGCGGTGCTGCTGCTGCGGCACCCCGACGGCTCCGAAACGCGCGTCTGCACCGATACGACGTGGCGCGCCTCAGGCGCGGCCGGCCCGGTTCTCCATGCCGCGATCTTCGACGGCGAGGACTACGACGCGCGCCGCGCCTTCGGGGGTTCGGGGGCGCAGCCCCCGTCCTTTTCCCCCGCTATCGAAAACACCGAGTTCCACGGCGAGATCGTGCCGATGGAGGGGCCGTGCGTCGGACTGCGGCGCGACCTGGCGATGGATCCCGTCGAGGCCTACGTCTGGCGCGGTGTCGAGGGCGCGGACGACGCGCGCTTCGGCCGCGTGGTCGTGCGGGAGCGCTTCGACTGCGCCCGGCGCGCGCCGATGACGCTCCGCCCCGGCGAAACGCTCGTCGTTGACTTTGGGCAGAACTGCGCGGCGGTGCCGCGGTTCGAGTTTTCCGCAGCGTGCGGCGTCGTGCTGACCGCGCGCCCCGCCGAGATGCTCAACGACGGCGACGGCGAAAAGTCGCGCAACTGCGACGGCCCCGGCGGCTCGGCGCACTTCGCCGAATACCGCAACGCCCGCACCCGGGCGCGATACATCTTCGCCGGGGGCGGCGTCGAGGCCTGGAATCCGACGTTCACGTATTACGGAGGGCGCTACCTCTCGATCGAGGTCGAGGGCGGCGCGGTTGAAATCCGGCGCGTCCGGTGGATTCCGGTTTCGTCGATCTCCGCCGAGGCGGAGACCGGAAGCCTCGAAACCGGCGACGCCGCCCTGAACCGCTTCGTGTCGAACGTCCTCTGGGGGCAGCGCTCCAACTACCTTTCCGTCCCGACCGACTGCCCGCAGCGCGCGGAGCGCCTCGGCTGGACGGCGGACACGCAGGTGTTCGCCAAGGCCGCGTCCTACAACGCCGACGTTTACGGCTTCCTTCGCAAGTGGATGCGCGACATGCGCGACACGCAGTATCCCGACGGCTCGTTTCCCGGCGTCGCCCCTGCCGGCATGATCGGCGAATCGGCCCACCAGTTCGGCTGGGCGGACGCCGGGATCATCGTGCCCTACACGATCTGGCGGCACTTCGGCGACCGCCGCATCGTGGACGAGAACTGGGACGCGATGGCGCGGTATCTGGCGCTCGTCGAGGACATGAAATTCGCCTCTCCCGAGGCGCGCAACCATCAGTGGGCCGACTGGCTCTCGCTCGAAAAGCTCGAAACCGCGAGCGGCCGCGCCTACGTGGGCGGCATGACGAACAAGCCTCCCGTGAAGCCGGACGCGCTCGTGCTGTGGCAGTTCCTCGGCTGCTGCTACTGGCTGTGGGACGCGCGGATGATGCGCGAAATGGCCGAAAAGACCGATCGCGCCGCCGACGCCGCGCACTACGTCGCCATGGAGGGCCGCGCCCGCGCGTTCCTGCGCGAAAAATTCGTGGATCCGTCGGACGGGATGCTCATCCCGCTCTTCCGCGACATGCAGACCCCCGCGCTCTTCGCGCTCAAGCTCGGCCTGCTCGATCCCGCCCCCGCCGCCGCGACGCGCGACGAGCTTTTCGCGAACATCCGCGAACACGGGACCCGGCTCAAGACCGGATTCCTCGGCACGGCGATCCTGCTCGACGTCCTCACGCAGCTCGGCGCCGACGAACTCGCGTATTCGCTCCTGCTTCAGCACGCCTGGCCAAGCTGGCTCTACTCCGTGGACCAGGGTGCCACGACGGTCTGGGAAAGCTGGGACGCCTGGACGCGCGACCGCGGCTTCGCCGACGGCAACCGCTCCTTCAACCACTACGCCTACGGCGCGATCGTCGCGTGGATGTATTCCACCATGGCCGGCATCCGCGAAGACCCGGAGCGCGGCGGCTTCCGCCACTTCGTCCTGGCGCCGCATCCCGATCCGCGCGTCGGCCACTGCACTGCGCGCTACCGCTCGCCGCAGGGCGAAATCGAAAGCGCGTGGCGCTACGACGAAACCGGCGCGTGGCGCTGGGACTTCTCCATCCCCGAAGGCACGACCGCGACCGTCGTCGTCCCGGGCCGCGCGCCGCGCCAACTCGGCCCCGGCCGATATTCCGAGTCCTGAAAGCTGACTTCGCGGCGGCGTCGTCCGCAAATGTGAACGCGCCGGATCCGGCAACTGGATCCGGCGCGTCCTCTTGAGGCGCGTCAGGTTTCGCGAACCGCGATCATGCGCACTGAAGCGCTCCGACGGCCGCGCCGAGAATGTAGCCCAGCACTTGTATCGCCGAAAGATGCTGGGCCATGAGCCTGTCGAGCATTGTCTGGAATCCAGCCGTGTCGAGTGCGTTCACCGCGGATTCGATGCGTCCCGGCAGGTCGAACGATGAGACGATGCGGTCTCCGTTTTCGTCGAGGTATGCGACAAGTTTTCTGCGCAGTGCGGGTAGCCCGGACTTTTCGGACCACTCCCAGAGCTTTGGCGAATCCAGCGCCGTCCCGACGAAATCCGGAATGGCGGTTTTTACGTAGTTGGAGAGTTCCCCGCGCGTCTTGTTCTTTATTTCGGCCGCGAAGCCGCCCATCGCCGCGCTCCCCTCTTCGCCATGAATCCAGGCAGTCGCGTGTTCCCCGACAAGGACGAGCTTCTCCTTCAGCAGCGCTGACGTTCCCGGTTCTCGCAGCCAGTCCGTGATTTTCCGGCGGATCGTCTCGTCGTCCGCAAAGTACGTCAGCATCGAGTCGATGACGAAATCCAGCGCTTCGTCAGGCACGAATTGCCCCATTATGGAATTGCCGAGCCTTGAGCGCAGATGCGCCCTTAGTTCCCGCTGGATCGTTTTCGAGAGCCCCGGTGCGCTTTTGCGCGCGATCGCGATGATCTTTTCGACGATTGCGGCGCGCGTCCCTTCGTCGGCGAGGCGTGGGGCGATGGCGCGATCCCAGAAATCGCGTACTTTTTCCGGCGTGAGGGTCCTGTCGAGAAATTCGCCAGCCGCGCGTTCGATTTCGGCCGTGGCGAATTCCGCGACGGTGTCGGCATGTTCGCGGAGAAGTCCCCGGGCCTGCGCTTTGAGTTGCGCGACTGTTTCCGGGTCGGAGAGGCAGGATTCGGCCTTCGCCGAAAGCTCCGCGACCAGCTTTTCGGGGTTGAGCAGTCTCCTGCCGAATGTCTGCCCGAGCTCCCTGGCCATTTTCGCCTTGTTTTTCGGCAACAGCCCCTGCCTCCAGAACCCGAGCGTGAGCCATGGAATCCAGTGCCGCCACGTGCGCTCGTGCGGCTCGAAAAGCATTTTGATTGCAAGCCAGTTCGTCACGTATCCGATCGCCGCCGCGGCCAGGACCGGCACGATCCAGCGGCCCAGGGCGGAATCTGCGGCCGGGGTGAGCGCCGTGCTTCCGACGATCCTCCGGCACACCGTCTCCGCCACGATGTAGCCGAATGTCGCGAAACTCAATGGCAGGCATGCCAGTTCCGCCGCCGCGAAAAATCTTTCACTTGCGGGTTTTCCACTGTCAAGCACTGTGTCGAGACGTATGAATCTGTGGCATTTCATGGCGTTTTTCCTTTCGCGGACTTGCTGTTCGCCTGACGACTCTGGTTGCGAAGCGCGCGTCCCATGAAAACGGAAGACCTGTTGCCTTTCGGACGATCTGCCGGAATGGATCGATTGCCGCCAGCGCGAATCCGAGGATGAAGCCTTCGGTGTCCGCCCAGTCGGGCACGATTAAGAGCGGCGCGAAGAAAAGCGTCAATGTCGGCGCGACGATCCTGAGCGTTCGCATGAATCCGGACGGAAATCCGATGCGCCCGCCATCGGTACGCCGCCGCCTGATGCCTGTAAGCCACGTCCCCATGGTGACTCCTGTTGCGGCGAGAAAACCTGCTTCCACCGCGCACAGAAGCGCAAGCACGAATAGCCATTCGATTGCGGCAGGGGCGTTCATTGCTGCGGATTGGAGCCATTCAGGAAAACCGGCATCGACGGCCGCGTTCAGGCACGCGTGGCACCATGACGCCATCGTGCCGTCCCATTGGTCGCTCGTGAGATCAATCTTGAATCCGAACGCCCAGTCCAGCAGCACGACTCTTTCGATGAACATCGCCGCGATCCACGACGCGGCGAAATCGATTGCGCGCGCCAAGGCCCGCCGCCATGTGGCGGCGTCGTTGGCGGTCTCCGGGGATTTCGTCCCGTCGTTCCTGTTTTCTTCGTTCGTTTCCATTGTCGCCTCCCATGGGCCGTCGTCGTTTGAATCAGAGCGCCAGCTTCGCCGAATATGACACTGGCGCAACATCACCCATTGTTCCCATTGTGGTGCCGCGCACGCTCCTCAAGCTTCCTGTTGTGCGCCCGCGGCGCAAGCCGCGGGTTTCATTTCCGGCCATCTCGGAATGCACGGCTTAGGCGAATCCAATTGTCTAGGGAAAGCGTTTCGGCGCGGGCCGTCGGTGAAACTCCCGCAATCTCGAATGCGTTGATAATCGCGTCGTCCGACAGCGCTCCATGGCCGCGAAGAGCCGATTTGAGTTGCTTGCGGCGGTGCAGAAACGCCGTTTTCACGAACGCATTGAAATCCGCGGATTCGCCCGGAGAAAGCGGATGTCTTTCATGCCTGCGCAGGGCGACTACCGACGAGACCACTTCCGGACGCGGCAAAAAGCATCCAGGAGGCACGTCCCGTACGATTTTCACGTCGTAGAGGCGTTGAAGCAGGACCGACACCGCCCCTCGGTCTGGGTCCCCAGGCCCCGCCGCGAACCTGCGGCAGACTTCTTTCTGCAGCAGGAGCGTCATGGAATCCGGTGGAGTGAGCCCAAGTGCGGCGTCGACCGCGATCCTGGTTCCCACGGAATAGGGGAGGTTGGACACCAGTTTCGCGGAGCGCGGCGGCGCGAAGAATTCGGAGAAGTCCATGCCCAGCGCGTCTCCGCAAACCAGCGAAAACGATGGATTTTGCGCGAATCGCTCGTGCAGGATGGGCTGCAGCGCTGGATCCTTTTCCACGGCGGTCACTCGCGCTCCTGTCGCCAGCAGGGTTTCCGTGAGAGCTCCAAGCCCGGCGCCGATTTCAAGCACTTCGTCGCCAGTTTGCAGTTCCGCCGCCTCGACGATGCGAAGCAGGACGTTTCGATCCACGAGAAAGTTCTGCCCCAGCGCCTTGTCGGGGCGGATTCCCCGTTCGCGGAGCAATTCCGCCACTGCGCCTGGCGAACGGGCGTCGAACGATGCCAGATCCGTCACGGCGTGGATGTGTTTTGCGCGCCAGGCGCTGCGGCTCCAGCCGCCGCTTCCTTCGCCGGAGAGGCTTCCGCCGGCGCTTCCTTTGTCGTCGCCTGTGCTGCGAATTCGTTCCTGACGGATTTCGCCTCGTCTGAATCCGGGTAGTCGGACAGGAGGGTTTCGCGAAGTACGCGTGCCTCGTCGGCGCGTCCTAGTGAATCGAGGAGGCGCGACGCTTCGCGCAAGACCGGAGGCAGTTCCACCGGATCGTGGTAGAGCATTCCAACGGTTGTCAGGTAGCGCGCGGCGGAATCGGAATCTCCGACGGCCAGGGCGGCGCGCCCAAGGGCGATGTACGCGCGCACCCGGAAGCCGCGTCCCTGGTCTCCGGAGGACAGGCGTATGGCCTCGCGCAGAGGAGCGTCTGCCTCCGACGCGGCTCCGCGCGCCAGCAGAAGCTCTCCAAGCCTGAGCGCGGCTTCCGCGGCGGTCGGGCCGCCGGCGCGCGTTTCGTATGCCAGCCGATACTTGGCTTCTGCCTCTGTGGCGCGGCCGGCCGCGGCCAGCGCACGCCCCGCAAGCGAATGCCCCGTTTGCGTCCAGGCGGCGTCAGGGGCGGTGGATGCGAGTAGCTCTGCCGACGACACTGCGCGCGTCGTGTCTCCGGATTCGGCTTCCCGTTCGGAAAGCCAGGCCAGAAGCGACGGGGAGAACCGTCCGGCATCGGCCTTGGCGTCGAGAAGTTCCTCGAAAAGGTCCGCCGCCTCGTCGTGCTGCCCGGATTCGCGCAGCACCGACGCCAGCGCGAACTTGGCGTCGCGCAAGACGGACGCGTTCGGCGACGACTCCAGCGTTTCCCGGAATGCGGCTTCCGCGCCGCGCAGGTCTCCGTTTGCTCTGAGCGCTTCGCCTCGCCAAAAGCGGGCTTCGGCGACGCGTGGGCTGTCCGGAAAGCGGCGAATGAGTGTTTCAAGGGCGCGGATGGCGTCAAGTCGGCGTTCGGACCTCAGTTCTTCGAGTCCTTCCTGGAAAAGTGCTTCCGGCGCTTCGGGAGAGTCCGGCGCGTCGCGCAGCAGCCTTTGCCATTGTTCGAGCGCGGCCGCGCCGTTGGCCGATGCGGCGAAGGCGGACGCCGCAGCAAGGCGGGCGCGCGAGGCGAGCGGATGCGACGGGGCTGCGTCGGCGAGCGCCGCGAAGGCGGCGGCGGCGTCGGCTACCGCTCCCGCCCGGAGAAGCCTGTGCCCCAGCCGGTAGCGGGCGTCGGGCGCGGACGGCGAGTCCGGAAATTCCGTCGAGAGCGCCCGGTACGACTCTATCGCCACGCCTCCGGCTTCCGCCGGCGAGAGTGCCCCGTCGGCGGCGTCGGTGGAGTCAGCGATCGCGGACGCAGCTTCGGCGAGGATCCATAGCGCGTCGGGGCGGCACGACGCGTCAGTTGCCGCGCGGCGCGCCGCGGCGGCCGCCCCCTGGGCGTCGCCGGTTTTCCAGGCGCAAAGAGCCGCCTGGCATGACGCGCGGGCCGCGTCGCGCTGCGACGTGTCTGGCGCTGACGCGATTTCATTCCAGGCGTCGCGCGCTTCGTCGAGTCGGGCAAGGGCCGCCAGCGCCCCGGCGCGTATCCAGCGCGCCTCTCCTGCGGTTGCGGCGGTGGCGGACGCCCCGGATAGGATCGCATTGCAGCGGGCCAGTGCCTCGCCGGCGCGCCCGGCCCGCGCTGCGGCTCGCGCCGCGGGCAGCGCGCTCTCCGGCGTTCTGGAATCGTCCGGGAAGCGGCGTTCCAGCTCCGCGAAGGCGTCGGCTGCGGCGGCGTTGTCGCCGGTGGCCGCTTCGGCGTGTCCCAGCAGGAAAAGGGCCTCGGCCGCGATGCGCGGTTCGGATGACGACTCGGGATCGGCGAGCGCGGCAAGAAGCTGCTTTGCGCGTGCGGGATTCGACGCCGGATTGTCAGGCTTGGCGTATGTCCGCGCAAGCGCAAGACTTCCCCATGGTGCCATCGGACCATGCGGGAATTCGGCAAGCTGCGTTTCGAAAAGCGCCGCAGCTTCGGCGCTCCGGCCGAGTTCTTCGAGCGCGGCCGCGCGGAAGTGCAGCGCAAGTTCGCGCACTTCTGGTTCGGGATTTTCTTCGAGCAGGTCGCCGAACAGTTCCGCGGCGGCGTCGTGTCTCCCCAGCTCCGAGAAGAGCGACGCACGCTTGAAGAGCGCCTTGCCACGCCATGTTGAATCGCGGTGCGCCGCTGCCGCGCCGTACGCGCGCGCAGCGCCCTCGCGGTCTCCGCAAAGGCGCAGCGCCTCGCCCAGCCGGAATTCGGTTTCGTCGGCGTCCGGCGCATCGGGCGCCGCCGCGAGGCAGCGGCGGTATTCTGCGGCGGCACGGTCGTAAAGCCCGCGCGAGAAAAGCGCGTCGGCAAAGGCGCGCAGGTCTTCCGCGGTGCGCGCGTCGACCGCGCTGCCCTGGTCGGCGACGCCGGCCCCTCCCGGAACGATGGCGCTAAGCCCGGACTGCGGCGCCGCCGCGATCGCGGTTCGCG
>CAMOSH010000135.1 GCA_946624575.1 uncultured Verrucomicrobiota bacterium | reverse complement strand
GGCGCCAGTTCGACCGGAGTGAAAACGCGATGGTCGCCACGATCCTCTACCTCAACACCGATCCGGACGCGCACATTCCGCAGATGACGCTCGCCGGAATGCGCCGCTACACCGCCTCGCGCGGCTGGGCGGCGGAGGCGTTTTCCGCCGCCGAATCAAGGAAATCCCGGCTGGCGGCCCTTTTCCGGGACTACGCCCCCGTCGTCGGGTGCGTCTGGGAATGCACCGATGACGGGCTGCCTGGATCCCCGTCGGCGCTCGACGGGGTGCCTGTCGTGTATCTCCATGCGTCCCGCGCCGTGCCGGAAAACGGCGTCCGGCTCAGCACGGACAACGAGGCCGTGGCCGTCGCCGCGTTCCGCGAACTGGCGTTTTCCAGGCCGGCCGCGTATGCGGTCGTGGGAATGGACCCGGCTTTCGAGTTTTCGCGCGTGCGGGCGAGGCGTTTCGAGGAGGAGGCCGCCAGGTCGAAGACGCCCTGCGCGGCGTTTCGCCCGGTGCCAGGCGAGAGGGCCGCCGCGCGCGCCGCGCGTCTGGCGTCGTGGATCGCCTCCCTTCCGCGCCGGACCGCAGTCTTCGCCGTGAACGATCTCGTCGCTTCCGCCGTCGCCGCGGCGGCGGGCAAGGCGGGCCGCCCCATTCCCCGGGAACTCATTCTCCTTGGCGTCGACAACCATGTCGCCCTGTGCGAATCGGCGTCGCCCACGATCTCCAGCATCCAGATCGACTTCGAGCGGGCCGGATTCGCCGCCGCGAAAACCATCGCCCGGCGGCTGCGGTCCGGATCGGGAGGCGCGGCGGCGCCCGCCCCCTCGATTCTTCCGCTCATGACAGTCCGCCGCGAATCGACGCTGGGGGCCGGAAGCAAGCTCAATCTCGTTCTCAAAGCTGTGGAGCGCATTCGCCGGGAGGCCTGCGACGGTCTGACCGCCGCCGACCTGGCCAGGAGCGTGCCCTGCTCGCGGTGGCTCTTCGAGATGCGCTTCCGGGATGCGCTCGGCCACTCCGTTCTGGAGGAGATACAGCACGTGCGCCTCGAAAAGGTCTGTTCGCTCCTCTCCGACACGAACATCGCCATCGGCGCCATCGCCGGGATGTGCGGCTATCGCTCCGACATCGCCCTCAAGTGTATCTTCCGCAAGCGCATGGGCGTCTCCATGAAGGAATGGCGGTCCCGGAACCGGCTCGTCTGATTTTCTTTGGCAAAACTATACATGTTTTGCCGAACATGGTGTAGGATTGTTTCCGGCCCCGCCTTCCGCGCAGTCCGTCCTTTTGCGCGGTCGGAGCGGGCGTCGCACATCACGGAAAAGGAAACGGAATCCATGCCAAAAATCACTTTCATTGGCGCGGGAAGCACCATATTCGCCAAGAACGTCCTTGGCGACTGCATGCTTTGCGGCGCGCTGGCGAAAAGCGACATTGCCCTCTACGACATCGACGGCGCGCGCCTGCGCGAATCGAGGCGGATGCTCGACGCGCTCAACGCGAACGTCAACGGCGGACGCGCACGGATCAAGTCTTTTCTCGGCGTCGAAAAGCGGAAAAAGGCCTTGGAAGGAGCCGATTTTGTCGTCAATGCCGTCCAGATCGGCGGTTACGATCCATGCACGATCACCGACTTCGAAGTGCCGAAGAAATACGGGTTGCGTCAGACGATCGCCGACACGCTGGGCATCGGCGGCATTTTCCGGGCGCTCCGCACGCTTCCGGTCATGCTTGATTTCGCCCGCGACGTCGAGCAAGTCGCCCCGAAGGCGTGGTTTCTCAACTACGCGAATCCGATGGCGATTCTCACGGGCGGAATGCTGCGCGGCACGGGAGTGAAGACGGTCGGGCTCTGCCATTCGGTGCAGGTCTGCTCCAAGAGTCTGCTGGAAACTCTCGGTCTGGATGCGAAGTATCCGGTCGGCGAAGTCGTGGACTACATCGCCGGCATCAACCACATGGCCTGGCTCCTCAAGATCGAGCACAATGGGCGCGACCTGTATCCGGAAATCAAGGCCGCCGCCGCCAGAAAGCTCCGGCAGTGGCGCAGGGCGGCGGACCCGAAGGAAAAGAATCCGAACATGGTCCGAATCGAAATGATGCTCCGGACCGGATACTACGTCACGGAGAGTTCGGAGCATCTTTCGGAATACGTCGTCCACTTCATCAAAAACGCGGCGCCGCAGCTCGTTCCCGAATACGCGATTCCGCTCGACGAATATCCTCGCCGCTGCCGCGTGCAGATCGAGGATTGGAAGAAAATGGGGCGCGAACTCGTCGAAAACAAGCACCTCTCCCACGAGCGCTCCCGTGAATACGCCTCGCGCATCATGGAGGCGATTGTCGAAAACAAGCCGGACCGCATTGCCGGAAACGTGCTCAACGACGGACTCATCGCGAATCTTCCTCCGCAGGCGTGCGTCGAAGTTCCCTGCCTCGTCGACGGAAACGGCGTTCAACCCTGCCGCGTCGGAAACCTGCCCGAAGTCTGCGCGTCCTACAACCGCACGAACGTGAACGTGCAGCTGATGACCGTCGAGGCGGCGCTCACCGGCCGCCGGGAGTGCATCTACCAGGCGGCGATGCTCGATCCGCACACCGCGGGTGAACTCACGATCGACCAGATCCGCTCGCTCTGCGACGACCTCATCGAGGCGCACGGCGACTGGCTCCCTAAATTCCACTGATTCCACGAAAACAACCCCATAATTGGAGAAACGGACATGAAAACGACACACATGAAACGTCGCGGCCTTGCATTTGCCGCGTTTTTTGCATTGGCGCTCGCGGCCCCGCTTTGCGCGTCTGCGGCGGTCGGCATGAAAATAAACGAAGACTGCGCCACCGCAGAGTTTTCTTTCGACGCGAGCGAAACCGCCCGGGAACTTGTCCTGGGATACGGCTTGTCCGATGCTGGCGCGGACGCGGCCGCCTGGGAAAATTCCGTCAAGGTAGCCGATGTCCCGGCAGGGGCAACCTCCCTTTCCGGCATTGCCCTGCCAGCCGGTTGCGGAACATCGTGGAAAGTCGCCCGCGCCTTTATGCCGCGCGAGGCCACGGCGCGGGACTACATCCGGCGCGGTCTCGTTCTCCAATACGACGGGCGCGAAAACGCCGGATACGGACTCCACGAGGACGCGCCGTCCGCATGGAAGGACCTGATCGGCGGGAACGACCTGCCGCTCCTTCAGGGCGATGCCGTTTCGGCTGACTACGTGACGGTTTCCACGAACGTTCACGAAACTGCGGGGAACGTCATCGACTCCTACATGCCGCTCATGTTCGAGGTGTACACGTCGGTGAGCAACCTCGTTCCCTGGGCAGGCAACAATTCGGAGACGGACTACGGAACTCTGATGGAAGTTCCGAACGTCGGGCGGCTGGGCTTTTGGGGGCATCACGCGTTTCTCACCGTAGTCCCCACAAACGCCACTGGCGTGACGCTTGGCTTCCGGCAGACGTATAAAGTCGGCCCATACGGCAATCTGGGCGCGGACCTGTGCGACCGCAATAACCCGAAATGGCGGACCTGGTCGGCCTACATGGCGCCGCTTGCCAGTCTTGCCACCATAGGAGTCCGCTACACCAACGGAGAGGTCAAGGGACTCGACGGACAGGGACGGAGCCACCTGACGACGGCGCGCCCGGCCGAGCTTACGCTCCGCGTCAGCGGAAACGACGGAACGCACGGCACGGTTAACAAGATCGGCTCCATCCGCATCTACGACCGCGAGCTGACGGCGGAAGAGGTCGCCTACAACCGCGCGATCGATGTCGCACGCTTCGAGGGCGGTGTCTTTTCGCAGGCCGCCTCCGGCCCCGCCTACGCGCCGACGTCCCTTGCCGTCGAAAGAGTTTCCAACCTCGGTTCCGCGTCTGCGTCGGCGACGCTTTCCTTTGCCGGGGCGGCCCAGTCCCGTCGCCTCTACGTGGCATACGGCCCGAGGGACGCCGGAACCGCCACGAACGCCTATGCGGGGTGCGATTTTGTCTGCAACGTCGCGGCCGGCGCCATGTCGGCGACGGTCGCGGTTCCCGACGCCGCGTCAGCGTATCTCTCGGTTCGCGGAGGCTGCCGCTTTCTGCTGGAAGTCCCGCTTTCGGCATCGGACTACGTGACGAACGGCCTCGTTCTCCAATACGACGCGACGGAAAACTCCGGCCGTCACGCGCCCGGTTCGGTCAACCTGTCGGCGTGGAGGGATTTGGTCGGCGGGAACGATCTGCCTCTGCTGTCCTCCGATGCCGTGTCGGCGGACTGCGTCCAGATTTCCAGCAACGTGCACTGGTCGGTCGAAAACGTCGTCCCGGCCTACAAAGCGCTTTTCTACGAGGCCTACACCAAGCTCGACAGTTACCACGGGCCGCAGCAAAACAGCGGCAACAACGCGAATTACGATTTCGGCACTTTGATCGAGGTCCCGAACGTGGGGCGTATGGGCTATAGGGGAACATTCGGTTCGTTCCTGACAACCGCACCCAATGGCAGTCGCTCGGCTGGCTGGTGGAGGATCTGGAATTCAGGGGCATACACCCCAGGCAATGTCAGACAGATGGGTTGGCGGACCTGGTCCGCCGACATGTCGGCCGGAACCGGAGGGGCCGGCGGCCACAGCTACCAGAATGGAGCGTCCTTGACGCAAAACACGGGGGTGGGCGATGTCGTGTGGACCTGGCCATCTGAATTGAAGCTGAAAGTCGGCGGCAACGGGCCGCAGGGGAACGGAACGGTGAACAGTTTCCGCTCGATCCGCATCTACGACCGCACCCTGACGCCCGACGAAGTCGCCTACAATCGCGCGGTTGACGTGGCCCGCTACGAGGGCGGCGTTTCGCCGGTTTTCGAATGGTCCGAGTTCTTCAAGCCGGAACGGGCCACGATTCTCACGCTCCGGTGACCCCAGGACGGCGGATCGGAAATGGAAATAGCCAAGTCCTTCGTTGCCGCGCTCACTGCGTGCCTCGCCGCCGGCGGCGCGACCGCCGCGCTCGCGCCCGAGGTGGAGGAGCGGCTTTCCGCCGTCCGCGCGGCATGCGCCGAACTTGGCGACGTTGTCGCGGAACTGGAGTCTCGCGGACAGGGACAGTATGCGCGGATGTCATACGAGGTGATCCGGTATTCGCTGGACGCCATCGACTCCGAAGACCTGCCGTGGGGCATGACGAACCGGGCGGAGCGCGTCGCGCGCGAACTCGCCCGGATCGCGCCCCGCGCCCTCGCCTCCGCCCGACGCGTCGCCTCGGGCGAAGAGGCGGACAAGCCCGTGCCGCGTTTCCGCTCCGGACACGTGGAGTTGCGCGGCTGCATTCCGCTCGGTCGTCGCGAGTGGCCGGACGGACGCGTGGAGGAGGGCGTCCCCGTCATGCTAAACGGATGGGGCCACTTCTGGCACGCCCAGCGCGACATCGCCAGGCTCAACGCGATGGGCGGCAACTTCCTCCAGCGCGAAGTCGGACTGTGCGATCTCATGCCCGCAAGGGGCGTCGTCGCCACGAACGCCCTGGACAATTTCCGCGCCGTCGCGGACCGGTGCCTCGAATCCGACACGGCGTTCGACTTCCACCTCTGTCCGCACTACATGGCTGGCTGGGCAATCGCGGAAAGCCCGGCCTCGAAGGTTTGCAAAAACCATTTCATGGGATTTTGCGTCCATGATCCGCGCGTCGTGGACGCCATCACGGACTTCCAGACGCGCGCGGCGGATCTGACGAAGGACCATCCGGCGCTGCTGGCGTATTGCCTTTCGAACGAACCAGGAACGGGGGATGGCTCGAAATGCCCGCATCTGCGCGCGTTGTGGACGGATTGGCTTGCGCGCCGCTACGGTTCTGTCGGGGACATGAACGCACTCTGGAACACGGACTACGGCTCGTTCGCCGACGTCGAAATGCCCGCCTGGCCGGATTTGCCAAAGACGCCGCGCGGGCTGGAATTCGTGCGGTGCAATCGCAGGGCGTTCGCCGATTTCCACGAAACACTCGTCAAGGCGGTCAAGGCCGCCGCGCCGCACGTGCCCCTCCACTCCAAGCTGCTGATCGACACCTCGCTTGGTTCGCCTGACACGAAGACGCGCTACGGCTTTCCGTTCTGGTCCAACGACGGCATGCGCTTCGCGGAAATGTTCGACCTCCTCGACCACGACGGAGTCTATTTTCCGGAACCGCGCGGAACGTGGCCCAACCGCTGGGCGTCGCACCAAATGGCGAGCGACTTTCTGCGCAGTTTCGCCGACAAGCCGCTCATGAACACCGAAAACCACATCCTGCCGGACGACAGCGTCGGCATGGACGTGTCGCCGGTCCACTGCTACTCCGCGCTCTGGCAGGAGGCGATGCACGGCCTTCGCATGTCGGCGCAGTGGTGCTGGCAGCGCGGGAAGCCGAATGAACGCGTGTTCTTCGGACTCGCCCCAGAGCGTCCGGAGTGCCTGGAGGCGATGGGCCGATGTCAGCTGGATCTCGCGCGCCTGTCCGACGAAATCGCGCCCATTCAGTCCGAACCGCCGACAGTCCTGATGATGTGGTCGCTTTCGTCCATGGTGCTGGGAACGCGTCACAGCGGATGCTACGCCGCCGCATCCTTTCTCGGCGAACCGCTCGGATTCGTGACGGAGGAATTTCTCGCGCGCTTCCTTGAGGACGGAAAATGGCGGCGGCCACTGGAAAACGCGCGGGTGATCATCCTGCCCGGCGTCACGCATCTTCCGGATTTGTCCGTCGCGGCACTGAAGCGGCTGGAGGCCGGCGGTGTCCGGATCGTGGCGATCGGCGCGGAACTGCAGTTCGACGATTCAGACCGCGCCCGCGCCGAACCGACCCCTTGGCCAAGCCTTTCTCGCGCGGCGGCGGTCGAAAAGACCGGCGAAGACCTCTTCGACGGCAAGCCGTCCGACACCGTGGCCGACATCTTCTTCGAACTCAATCCGGAAACCGCATTCGAGGTGTTTGCGCGTGTCGCGCCGAGCTGGAATCTTCCGCTCAGGCCGCGGCTTGCGCGTCCCGTATTCGGAGTTGAAACGCACGGATACGAAAAGGACCGCGTCCGCCGCATCGCGCTGTGCAACCATCTGCGCGAGCCCGTCGAGGTGGAACTGGAGGCGGACGGCATCGACCTGCTCGAAATGAAACCCGTCCCGCGCCGCCTGACCCTTCCGCCCATGCAGCCGCTGTTCGTGGAGTTGAACGACTGAAAGGCCGCCAAGGCGTTGCCGTTTCAAATCGAGCTGATCGGCAACGCCTTGATTTCGGACAGATGGAGTTTGCGGCCGCAATCCATCAGCATCGCACGGCAATTAGCCATTTCGCCCCGAAATGCTACACACAATTCCTTACAAAGACAAAGTCGGATTTTCGTTTTGAATAAAAGCGAAAGTGGAACGTATCCACCTTTTCGTTCCGGCGTCAACGTTCGCGCATGAAAAAGTTCATGAATCGCAAGCAGTGGCGAAGGGAGCGCGGGCGGCGAACGGCCGCGCGGGGACCTTGACATAACAGTCGGAACGAACTAGTCTGCCCGGCCCATGCAGGAGCGTCGCCGCCATGAACAGCACACTTCCCATGTCCAAGCCCATCGGCATCCACGAAGCTCGAAATACGGCTTGTTCGTGAGAAGGGTCTGACAAGACGATGAAGTCCGTCCAAATGCCTGCGCCATGCGGCACTTTCAAAATTGGAAACAAGCCACAATGAACAACAAAATCAACATTTCCACGCGAACGGCATCGACTGGAGAAGTCGCAATCTCCTGCGTAGAATCGGGAGGCTGGCGCTTCTCGGCGGAAACAATCACGGGGGACGTCGAGATCGTGCGCGTTGTGCTCGACTCGGAAGTCGGCGATGCGGTCCCTCCGAAATTCAAGGTTTCCTTCTCCGTGGCGCAGGGAGATGTCCGGCATGTCTGGCACCCGGACGCCGCAGCCGGTTTCATTCCGCCGGAATGGGACGCTCGCGGCCGACATCGGACAAGCATTGCGTCGATGTCGGGGACAATTGCCTCCACACCAACGTCGTGGTATAATTGAGGCCTCTCAACATGCAAGACAAACCGACTTCTGCCGTGCCGACAACCACGGCAACCCCTTGGGACGCGAACCTGGCCGACTTCCCGCGCCTCGCGGGCGAGACGGACGACTCTCCGCGCTTCATGCGCGCGGTCGTCGCTGCGCCGAACGGCGTGCTGCTCGTCCCGAAGGGCGAATACGACATCGCCTCCCCGATCCGCATCACCAACCGCTGCTCGCTTTCGATGCATCCGGCGGCGCACCTCGTGGCGCGGGCCAAGATGGACTATGTCGTCTTCTGGGACGGCGCGGCCGACTACCACGCCCTCTCCCTCTACAACGAGGACGGCTCCATCTACGACAACCTCAACCTCTTCATCAAGGGCGGCGACATCGACGGCAACGGCCTCGCCAGCTGCCTCGCCATCACAAACTCGCACCACTTCACGCTTGCGGACATCACGCTCCACAACGGCCTCGTCTCCGGTCTCTGCGTCACTCGCGAAACCGGCGGCCACCTCTACGAACTCATCGCGTTCAATGTCTATTGCAAGTGCACGATGAGCGGCCTCGCCGGGAACATCGGCATCGACTGCCAGGTGATGGACAGCCATTTCACCGACTGCGTCGTCGTTGACTACACCACCGGCATCCGCGCCTCTGGCGCGAACCGCTTCACGCGCTGCCACATCTGGGGCGGCACCGTGCCGCCGCCAGGAATGGGCTTCAAGCAATGGTCCGACGCCTACGCACGCCGCAAGATTCTGGAGGCCGAGGGCAAGTGGACGGCCGAGGAAGAGAAGGCGCATCTTGCGCTGGGGGCGCCGGAAATGCTTCCCGGCTCGGCGGCGTTCGTGGCCTTGGGCGGCAGCAACGTCTTCGACGGCTGCTATGCCGACACCGCCGAAATCGGCTACGACATCCATTGCGGCGCCATCCTCTCCAACAGCGGCTTCTACAACAACCCGCGCATGAACCTCCGGAAATCCACGGCAATCGTCCATCGCGGAGGCCCGCTCCGCGTCGTGTCATGCGACTTCCGCGGCGGGGCCGGATGCGAGAGACTATACGAGGGCGACGGCAAGGACGTCGCCTGGATTGCCAGCGCCGTTTCCGGCGGCGCTGACATGGCCGGAGAGGCCGATAGGCTTTTCGGCGGGAACAAGTGACTTTAGCAGCATCGGCAGGGATTTTTTTCATGGAAAACAACGATTCCGCAAAATGGAAGAAGCGCGGCACCCGCCAGGGTCTGCTGCGCAACGCGCTGCTGAAGACGATGGGCTACACCGACGAGGACATCTCGCGTCCCCTGATCGGCATCGTCAACACGTGGAGCGAGACGAACCCCGGCCACTACAACTTCCGGATGCTCTCGGAAGCGGTGAAGCGCGGCGTGTGGGCGGCAGGCGGTTTCCCGCTCGAGATGAACACGATGTCCATCTGCGAGGTCTTCTTCGACATCTCGTCGATGGTCTATCGCAACCTCCTCTCGATGACGACCGAGGAGCTGATCGCCCGCCAGCCCTTCGACGGCGTGGTCCTCATGGGGTCGTGCGACAAGAACGTGCCAGCCCAGGTCATGGCGGCCGTCTCGGCGAACAAGCCGACGATCTACCTCCCCGGCGGGCCGATGCTGCCCGGCAACTTCCAGGGCGAATCGCTCGCCTGCGGCACGGACAGCTTCAAGCTCTGGGAGAAATACACCTCAGGCGAGATGTCGCTCGACGACGTATCGAAGCGCGAAGGCTGCCTCTACGGCTCCGTCGGCGCCTGCCCCATCATGGGGACGGCCAACACGTGCCAGACCGTCGTCGAGGCGCTGGGGCTGGCGCTGCCGTATTCGGCCTCGTCGCTCGCCGTCTCGAGCGAGAAGCTGCGCATTGCCGAAATGACCGGCCGCCGCATCGTCGGGCTGGTTGCGGAGAACGTGAAACCCTCCGACATCATCACGAAGCGCTCGGTCACGAACGCGATCAAGGTGCTGATGGCGGCAGGCGGCTCGACGAACCTCCTCATCCACCTCAAGGCCATCTGCCGCCGCGCTGGGATCCCGCTCGACCTCATGGAGTTCGACGCCATCAGCCGCGCCACACCCCTACTCGTGAACGTCAAGCCGCACGGCAAGGGGACGGTCGGCGTGGAGTTCCGCAACGCGGGCGGCGTCCCGGCGCTCATGAAGGAGCTTCTGCCGCTCCTGGACGGCGACTGCCCGACGGTGAGCGGCAAGACCGTCGCCGAGAACCTCGCCGACGTCGATTACGCCTACGACCGCGAGACGATCCGACCGCTAGACAACCCCATCGCGCCCACGGGCGGCATCGCGGTGCTGAAGGGCAACCTCGCCCCCGGCGGCGCCGTAATCAAGCGCTCGGCGGCATCGCCGAACCTCCTGAAGCACACCGGCGAGGCGCGCGTCTTCGACGACCTCGCCGCCGCGGAGAAGTACCTTCTCGACGACAGCTCCGACATGGACGAGAACAAGGTGATCGTCCTGCGCGGCTACGGCCCGAAGGGCGCGCCGGGGATGCCGGAGTTCGGCAACTACATGCCGATTCCGCCGAAGCTCTCTCGGCGCGGCATCCACGACTACGTGCGCATCACCGACTCGCGGATGTCCGGCGGCGCCTTCGGAACGGTCGTGCTGCACGTCGCGCCGGAGAGCGCGGCTGGCGGCCCGCTCGCCGCCGTGCGCGACGGCGACACGATCACCCTCGATGTTGAGAAGAACCTAATCCAGCTCAACGTCCCTGACGCCGAGATCGCCGAGCGCCTTAAGAGCGTCAAGCTCAAGGAACATCCCGACATCAGGCGCGGCTTCGTCCGCAACTTCATCGACAACGTCCTCCAGGCCAACGAAGGCTGCGACCTCGGTTACCTGTAATGTTGCCAATGTTGCCAATATCCAATTCCATTTCTCAATTGGCAACTGGAAACTGGGAACTGGCAACACTTTCACATTGGCAACACTCCAACTTTGAACTCCGAACTATGAACTTGGACTTGATCAAAGGCATTTGCCCCATCGTCGCCGCGCCCTTAGCGGCGGACGAATCCGTTGACTACGACTCCCTGCGCAACCTCGTCGCGACGCTCGCCAAGGGCGGTTGCCACGCGCTCACGCTTTTCGGAATCGCCGGCGAATACTACAAGCTCAGCGAGGCGGAGCAGCGCGAGATGATGCGCGTCGTCATCGACGAGTCTCACAGGCACGGCGTCCCCGTCATCGTCTCGGACACGCGCCATTCCACCGCGAACGCCATCGAGTTCGCGAAGGAAATCCAGGCCGCCGGAGCCGACTGCATGATGATCCTCCCGCCCTTCTTCCTGAAGCCGGGGGCCGACCTCATCTACCAGCACGCCCTCGCCGTCGCGAAGTCTGTCCCCGATCTGCCAATCATGATGCAGTACGCGCCGGAGCAGACGGGCGTCGCCATCGCGCCGAACGTCTTCGCGAAGCTCACCAAGGAGGCGCCGAACGTCATCTACTACAAGATTGAATGCAAGCCCGCCGGGAAATACATCTCCAGCCTCCTTGAACTGCTCGGCGACAGGGTGCGCGTCTTCGCGGGCAACGCCGGCTACCAGATGCTCGAGACCTTTGACCGCGGGGCCGTGGGCGCGATGCCGGGCTGCTCGATGTTCGACCTCTACCTCGACATCTACG
>CAMOSH010000134.1 GCA_946624575.1 uncultured Verrucomicrobiota bacterium | reverse complement strand
AACTGGGAACCATGTGCATCCATAAAACCATCAATCTCTGTGCCTCCGTGCCTCAGTGTGAGAAAGTCTGTTCGTGTCAACTGCGTTTTTTAGGGTTATCAGCGATTTGGCGACATCGAAACGACTCCGCGAATGGCGGGTGCGTCAGCTCCGGAGCACAGCCTCGCGACCGAGCGCAAAGGCCTTGAGATTCGGGGCGAGAAGCTTTTCGGGCAGGCGCCCGCGGAGTGCGGCGTCCCAGGCGGCCTCTGGAAGCGTCAGCAACGCGGAAAGAGCACCGGCGATGGCCATGTTTGCGGTGCGGGGATTGCCGACGGCGTCCGCGAGAGCCGCCGAATCCACTCGAGACAGCCTGCCGGCGTAGAGTCGTTCAAGCGCCTCTTCCGGATCGGCCGGGGCCGGCTGCATGCCGGATGAAACCGTGACCGGCACCACATACTTTCGATCGACGAGGGCGCGGCCCGTCGGCGCGACGAGAGGCAGCGCCCGAAGCGCCTCAACCACGTCGAAAGCGACGAGCAGGTCGGTTTCGCCTTCGGGGATGATCGCGGAAAGCACCTCTCCGCCGAAGCGCACCTGGCTGGAGACCGATCCGCCGCGCTGGCTCATTCCATGGATTTCGCTTTTCTTGACCGAGAGCCCTGCCTCCGCTGCGGCGCGCGCAAGCACGTCCGACGCGAGCAGGATGCCCTGGCCTCCGACACCGACGAGAGTGACATTCGTGATTTTCATTTCCTGGTTTGCGGATTTTCCGTTGTTTTGATTGCCAATTTTGATTGCCGAAGAAGTTTGTTTGCGCGCTTCAATCAGGCGCGGCAGGCCACGAGACGCCTGTCTACGCAGCTCGGGATGCAGTCCGACAGGTGGGAGACGCATATCAGCGCGACGTCGGAAGCGGCGCACGCGGAATCCACGTGCTTGAGAAATAGATCGCGGTTCGCGAGGTCGAGGTTCTGGCAAGGTTCGTCCAGCACGAGTAGCTTCGGATTCTTGACCATGGCGCGCGCAAGCAGGACAAGCCTCTGCATGCCCCAGGACAGCGATCCGAACGGAGCGTCCGCTGCGTCGGTCAGGCCGAAGCGCGCAAGCGCGGCTGCGGCGGCGCGGCGTTCGCGCGCGGTGGCCGGTCCCAGGCAGAGCGGGCTGTCGCGGAATCCGGAAACCACGACCGAAAGCGCGTCCGGCGTGCGCTCCATGCAGGCGTGAAGCTCCGGCGAGACCCATCCGATGCGCTTTTTCACGTCCCAGATCGATTCGCCCGTGCCGCGACGGCGCCCGAAAAGCGTCACGTCGCTCGCGTATGCCTGCGGATGGTCGCCGAGCAGCAGGGCCAGAAGCGTGGTTTTCCCGCATCCGTTGGGACCGGAGACCGCCCAATGCTCCCCTGCGCGCACCGTCCAGTTCAGGTTTTCGAAGACAACGCGGCTACCGTAAGCCACGGAGACGTCCTTCATCTGAACCAGGACTTTGGCGGTCGTGTCGGGCGGGGCGGCCTCCTCCACTCGCCATTTCGTCGGCGCGTGGCGGATGCCAGGCTTTGGCTGGCGGGGCGGCGTCTTGCGCGACGGACGGCTACAGCCGCCGCTCCACGGGCCTTGACGCAGGACTCGCCCGGCGGAGTCCAGCGCTAGTTCCCGGTTGATGCCTGCTGGAATGAATTCCGGGCGCATGGACGCCAACATGACCGACACGCCCTTTTTTGCCGTTTCGCGCGAAATTGCGTCGAGCAGCAACTCGCGGCTGTCGGCGTCGAGACCGACGAACGGTGCATCGAAGAGAAGGAGTCTGGAGTTGCCGAGCAACGCGCGGGCGAGCATCGCGCGGCGCATTTCGCCATTGGAGAGCGAAACGAGCGAATTGCCGAGCAACGCGGAAATGTCAAGTGCGGAAACGACTTTGCACCGACGCGCGGCGAAAGCGGCTTCGCTTTCAGGGGAACGGACGAAGCGTTCGCATGGCAGGCGACCTTCCACGGCGTCCTGGGAGAGCCAGGAACCGAGAGATTGGACGGATTCCTCGTCGGAGGCGTTCCACCGCATCTGGACATATGCGCCAATCGAGTCAAGAAGCCGCGAATGGCGTTCCGGGGAGACTACGGCGACGGAGCGTTCGGGGTCCGATCCGTCCGGCCCGGAGAAGAAGAGCTCCACTTCGGCGTCGGGGTGGAAGCGTTCGCCGCTCAGCAGCTGGACAAGCACGGATTTTCCGCATCCGTTAGGACCGGAAACCAGCCAGTTTTCGCCCTCGCGCCAGATGAACGATAGTCCGTTGGGGAAAAGCGCCGGACCGCCGCCGAAATCGAGACCGCCGCGCGGGATCGTGACAGTGGCCAGAATGCGACCCTGCACCGAGTGCTTCTTGAGGGTGTCGGATCGCGCGGACTGGCCGCGGCTCGTTTTACCAGTTCGCGTCATTGCAATGCGGCCGCCAGGGCGGACTCGAAAATGGTTCGCTGGTCAAGCCCGGTCGAGGTCAGTCTTTCGTTGGCGTGCATGAGCGCTATCCTGGCCTTGAGGCATCGCGCGCCGTTCCACCGCCGCGCCTGCTCCAGAATCGGATGGCGCTGGAACGGCGGTTTCGCGAAGACGTCGTACTTGTCCAAGTCGGCGATCGCCTCCGCGTCGTCTGGCGGCAGATTCGGCGCCCAGCCGCGCCCGTCCGCAGCAAGCAGGCCGTCTTCGCGCGCGGCTACTGCAAGAGAAATCTCGAAAAGCCGATTTTCGGTCTGGATCGCCATGCCAACGACCTCGTTGTTCTTTTTGCCCGTGAGAAGCGCGTCCACGACCTTGAGGCAGCCATTCAGGTCCCTCTTGCCGAATGCGTTTAGCAACTCCCAGATCACGGCGCCCTGCGCGGGCGTGCAGATTTCGACGATGTCCTCGATCGTGGGTTCCTTGCCCCCCGTGTAGGTGAAAAGCTTATTGAGCTCGTTCACGATGGTGGCGCTGTCCATGCCGACGCGGTTGATGAATTCGTCGATTGTTCCGGCGTCCATTTTCCAGGCGTTTTCGGTCAGCACCCTGGAAACGAGTTTTTTCACCGAGTTGGAATCGCCGCCCTTGCAGTCAACGATCCTTGCGCGTGGAGCCCCCTTGGCTTTGGACAGCCTGTCCAGTGCCTTGTAGAGGCGCGTAGCCTTGCCGATCGAGCAGCTTGTGATGAGCAGCGAGCACCCGTCTGGCAGTCCCTGAGATTCGAGAAAGTCGGCGAAATCCGAAAGTGCGTCCTTCACGTTGTCGTTGCTGGACGCCTTGTCCTTCGACTGCGGTGCCTGTGAGAACGACAGGTCGCGGAGCCACACTACCGTGCGCGGGGAGAAGAAATCAGGCTGTTGCAGCGCGGCTCGCACGGAGGACAGAACTGCAAGAGCGTCGTCCACGCGGTCTACGAGACCCGAAATCTTGGTGACTGAATAAGGATTTTCGCGGATGTCCGGCGCGTATTCTTCGAGAATCGAATCGGCCGCCTGCTCGACGAGGAAGCGGTCCTGCCCGAACGCGAGCGTGATTGGCGGCGGCGGGGCGTCTTTCGCGTCTTTGGCTGAAGCGGCTGGTGGCATTGCTGCGGCGGTGCGGAGAGGGTTGGGAAGGAAAATCGAGAGGGCGGGGGAGTAGGAGCGAGAGGGCGGGCAGGTCGCGGAAATCTATTGGCGCGGAAAATTTGGCCCGGCGGCGCGCGGTGTCAGACTGGCACCGCGGGGAAAAGCGTCCCCTCGTCCTCACCGTCGAGGACGCGCAGGAGGACATCCTGGCGCCGGCCGTCGGCTATGACGACATTGCATCCCGCCTGTATGCAGGCCGCAGCGGCGCGCAGCTTGCTGTCCATGCCGCCCTTGGAGACGGATCCGGCCTCGGGCGGGCGCACAAGCGCCAGGAGCTTGCGGTCGATTGCCTCGGCGTACGGGACGCGGACGGTACGGCCGCCGGCGACCGGGCGGCGCAGCCCGTCGACCGTCGAAAGCATGACCAGGAGATCGGAGCGCGTCTGCCGCGCGACCAGCGAGGCTAGATGGTCGTTGTCTCCAAGGGACATGTATGCCTTGACTTCCTCGTCGGCGACGGCGTCGTTTTCGTTGATTACGGGCACTACGCCGGCGCGGAGCAGATGGTCGATCGTGCGGCGCAGGTTGGCGACGGAAAGCTTGCGCTCGAAGTCGTCGTGCGTGAGCAGGAGCTGTCCCATGCGGATCCGCTCCTTGCCGAACAGGTCGTGGTACAGGGCCATGAGGCGGACCTGACCGACGGCGGCGCACATCTGAAGATCCGGGACAGCGGCGGGGCGGCGGGCAAGTCCAAGCGCCTCCATGCCCGAGGCGATGGCGCCGGACGAAACGAGCACCACCTCGCAACCGCGGCGGTGGATCGCGGAAATCTGGGCAACGAGCCTTCCGATGTGCCTGTGGTCTGGCTTCCCGCCGCTTCCGACGAGGACCTTGGATCCGATCTTCACGACGATGCGCCGCGATTCGGGGATGGTCTGGCGGAACTTGTCGCCGTTCTTCGGATAAGCATTCATTTGTTTTCTGAAAGTCTGGCGTTTGCGGCGCGGGCGGCGGCGCGCCCTTCGCCCATCGCGAGAATCACCGTGGCCGCGCCCAGCACTATGTCGCCGCCGGCGAAGACGTTGCGCATGGAAGTCTCGTGGTTTTCGTCCACGACGATGCGACCGCGGGCGTCTGTCTTGAGCTCAGGTGTCGTGAGCGGAATCAGCGGGTTGGAGGCGTTGCCGATCGCGGCGATGACGCAATCGACCTGGATCGACGAAACCGCGCCCGGCACCGGCACGGGGGAGCGGCGTCCATCAGGTCCCGGCTCGCCAAGTTCGCAGCGCTGCACTTCAAGCGCGCTGACCGTGCCTTCCGCTGTGCCTACGATGCGCACTGGCGCGGAGAGCGTCAGGAACCGGACGCCTTCCTCCTTGGCGTGTTCCACTTCTTCGGCGCGCGCCGGCATTTCGGCTTCGGTGCGGCGGTATACGAGCGAGACCTCTTCCGCGCCGAGCCGCAGTGCGGTGCGTGCGGCGTCCATGGCAACGTTGCCGCCGCCGAGGACTGCGACGCGGCGCGCGTGCCAGAACGGCGTGTCGGCGCGTCCTTCGTCCCAGGCGCGCATCAGGTTGGATCGCGTCAGGTATTCGTTGGCCGAAAACACGCCGACGAGATTTTCGCCGGGAATTCCCGGGAAGCGTGGCAGGCCGGCGCCGGATCCGACGAACGCCACGTCATAGCCGTCCTCGGAAAGAAGCTTGGCCAAGGGCCGCGAACGGCCCACGATGAAATCAAGACGCACATCCACGCCCATTTCGGCAAGGGCGTCGATTTCGCGCTGCACGATCGCCTTTGGCAGGCGGAATTCGGGAATGCCGTAGGAAAGGACGCCGCCGCCCTTGTGGAGCGCCTCGAAAATCGTGACGGAATGCCCGGCGCGGCGCATGTCGCAGGCGAATGCGAGGGACGCCGGCCCGGCTCCGACAACGGCGACTTTCCGGCCGGTGTCGGGCGCGATCGCCGGCGGGGCGACAGCCGCGCCGCCGCTTTCGCGAGTCGTGTCCGCCACGAAACGCTCCAGCCGCCCGATTGCGACCGCCTTCATCGGATCTTTTTTGAGCTTGCCGACGGTGCAGTGCTTCATGCACTGGCGTTCCTGCGGACATACGCGGCCGCAGACTGCTGGCAGCAGGCTGGCTTCTCCGATCACGGCGGCGGCGCGTGCGCAGTCGCCGTCGGCGACCGCCTTTACGAAGCGCGGTATGTCGATGGAGACTGGGCAGCCCTTTGTGCAGGGCTTGGTTGGGCATTGCAGGCAGCGCAGGGCCTCAAGTCTGGCCATCGCCGGAGTGTAGCCCAGCGCGACTTCGTTCATGTTCCGGATGCGGGCGGCTGGGTCCTGCGACGGCATGGGCTGCTGTTCGATCGCGGCGCGGCGCGCAGGCGTGAGCGTCGACGGATCCCCCAGCGCCTCAAGTTGGGCGCGGGCGGCCGCGTCAAGTGCTGCTGTGTCTTTCATGTTCGGGATCGGATTGGAAAGTGCGGTGTCGGTTGCGCAAGTGCGGGGCAAGTCTACCACAAACGCCGCAAAAACGGACGTTCAGGCGAAAATGGAGACGCGAGCGGGGTCGGGGAACGCCTTGGCGAGCCATTTGAGTTCGCGGTGGCGCATGGCGCGGTATCCCGCGGCGGTGGAGTCGTCGGACCCGGCAAGATGGTCGAATCCGTGCGCCACGTAGAGCGCCAGCTCCAGATCGGCGCTCCATGGCATGTCGCGTTCTTCTGGAAGGAGCTCCAGGCGAGTCCGGTCGGCCGCGGCCGCGCGGGCCACAGCGGGGCAGACCAGGATTTCGCCGCGCGCGGGGCCGAACGGCGTAGCCGCGTAGGGCAGAGTAATCGCGTCGGTCGCCCCCTCCGCGCCATTGGCGGCCTGATGCGCTGCGGCGGACGCCGCAGGGGACAGCAGCAGCACGTCAACGCCGCCGTCGGGCGGCGGAAGCCCGCGCCTGAGCGCCAGCGCCCGTGATTCCCGGAAGAAGACGCGGCAGGCCTGCAGCAGGGCGCCGGAGTCGATCCGGAATCCTGGCGAGCGGCGCAGCACGCGGACTGGCGTGCGTCCTGGCGCTTCCTTCGTCACGATCGCGTGGCCTCTGGCCTCCCTGTCGAAGCGTCGGCGTCGGGCTGGGCGCCGCCATCGCGAGGCTCCGGGGCGGGCGTATTTTGCTGCTGCTGCTGCGTGGCTTGCGGCGGTGGCTGCTGCGCGTCTTTCGGATAGGCAATCCGCGCGTGGCGTATCGTGGCGAGTTCGGCGGCGAACGCGCGCCGGAGGTCGGCCACTTCCGCGTACGTGAGCGGAGCGTCGTCGAACTGGCCGTCCGAAACCTTCGCGGCGACGATTCCGTCGACGAGCTTTTCGATCGAGGCGGCGGACGGCTTGTCCAGCGCGCGCGACGCGGCTTCGATAGAGTCGGCGATGGACACGATGGCGGACTCTGCGGACGATGGCTTTGGTCCGGCGTAGCGGAACTGGTTTTCGTCCACTGGATTCGGCTCCCTGCCAGATTCGCGCGCCTTTGCGGCTTCCATGTCGCGAGCCTTGGCAAGGAAGAATGCCATCTTCGAGGTGCCGTGGTGTTCGCGGATGATCTGTCGCACCGGGGCCGGCAGATTGTTGTCGAGCGCCTGGCCGATGCCGTCTTTTACGTGCGACGCCAGGATTATTGCGGACAGGTTTGGCGGCAGCGAATCGTGTGGATTGACGTCGCCTGGGAGATGGTTTTCGGTGAAGTTGGCGGGATTGGAAAGCTTGCCTACGTCGTGGTAGTAGCCGCCGACGAGGCACAGGAGCGAATTCGCGCCGATGCTTTCCGCGGCGGCGCTGGCGAGGTTGGCCACGACGAGCGAGTGGTGGTACGTTCCTGGCGCCTCCATAGCGAGGCGCGAGAGAAGCGGGTTGCGCAAGTCGGCGTAGCGCGCGAGCCGCAGATTGCTGCACGCGGCGAACAGGTGTTCGAGCGGCCGCAGCAGCGCGAGCGTCGCCACGTGTCCCGGTATCGTGGCCAGGATCGCGGCGGCGGAAACGCAGAGAGCCGCGCCAAGGATGGCCGGCTGAGGTCCCGCCGGAGCTTGCAGCGCCTCCTTGATCCCGTCGCCGAACGGCAGTGCCGAAACGAGCAGGAACGCGAGCTGCAGCGCGCCCGTGGCGAGAAAAACCTTTAGCAGTCCAGCCCTGTCCCGGATGCGGGAGACGGCAGACGGCACCGCCGCGCTCGCCGCCAACGCGACAAGCGTTGCTGCGAGTGCGGCGCGCCTGGGCATCAGTAGCAGCGCGTGGGTTGACAGCCCCGCCGCAAGCGCGACGCCAGCGCCCTGGCCGAGCAGCAGCGTCGCGAGCGCGGGCGCGAACGCGCTTGGCACCAGAAATGGAACAAGCGCCGCGAATCCCGGCGGGGATCCTGGCAGAAGCACGGGCCAGAGCCGCGCTGCGCCGACAAGGACGCATAGCTCCAGCGCGTCCGCCGCAAGGGCTATCAGGCATGTCAGCACGATGCGCGAATTGCGCTCAAGCACCTCCGGGGCGAGCAACCCGAGCAGCAGACGCGCCACAGTGAACGATCCGAGCAGCACCACCGCATCGGTGCCGAATTCCGCCCACGGCATGGCATGGCAGGCCTGCGCGGAAATCGCCGCCGCGGCAGGGCACTCCGCCGCGGCCGGCGTTCTGCACATGGCGAGAGACGAATACGGCGAGGTGCTGCATTTCGCGAGCCAGCACATGGCCATGTCCGCAAAAAACAGCAGCGCCACCACGAGAATCGCGAGTGCGGCGCCGTCACGGAAACTGAATTTCGCGGCCGCGCGGGCGCGAGCGCGCCGCATCTTCGCGATGCGGCGCAGTCTGGTGCGAGAAATACCCGTCTTCATGCCTGTCCCGCAGGAACGCGGAGCGTCAGTACGCGGAGTCGGGGAAATAGTTTTCGGCGGCGTTCGACGCGTTGATCACGCCGGCCGGGATCACGATGCGGGCGGCGTCGGGTTTGTCTCCCGAAAGCAGCGCCGCAGCGGACTGCGCGGCTTCGTATATCATCTTGGGCGGGTACGTGACAGTCTGCGTCACGAGCGGATCGCCGTCGAGAATCATCTTCACGACCGCCTTCGAGCCGCCGCCGCCAAGCAGGATCTTGAGGTCGGTGCGCCCCGATTCGGCGTAGGCCTTGCGGGCGCCGAGCAGCACGTCGTCGTCGCCGGTCCAGACCGCGTCGAGCGTTCCGGCGGGGTGCTTCTGAAGATAGTTTTCCATAAGGCGCAGGCCTTTTTCGCTGGACCAGTCCGAGACTCCGTCCTCGACGATGTGGATTCCGGGGTGTTTGGCGATCACTTCCCGGAATGCCTCCACGCGGTCGGTGTTGACCTGGCAGAGCACCCCCTGCATGATCGCGACGTTGCCCTGGCCGCCAAGTGCCTCGACTATGCGTTCGGCCGAGACGCGCCCGAAGCCGGGGTTGTCTCCGACGATTTCCAGAGTCTGGAGCGGTTCCGTGAAATTGCGGTCAACCACGATCACCGGGACGCCCGATTCCGCGACGCGCTTGCAGACCGGGGTGAGAGGAGCCGGCTCCGAGGGGAGGATCACGAGCGCGTCGATGCCGCGTACGACGAGATTCTCGACGTTGCCGACCTGCTCGGCGGCGTCCTTTGCGGCGGAAACCAGGACTCGAAGCCCGGGATTCGCAGCTTCGAGATCCTTCTTTGCGCGGTTGGCCCAGAATACGATGCCGCCGGTCCATCCATGGTCCGCGGCGGGGATGCTGATGCCGACGGTCTTGCCGGCGAGAGGCCCCGACGCGGCGTCGTTTGACGACCCGCTGCGGGAGCACGAGCACGCCAGCGCGGCGGCGCCGAGGACGGTCGCGAAACGGAATTTGCTTGCGATGTTTGCTTTTTTCATGTTTTTTTGCGGCCCGTCCCCTGGACGAGCACTGAAATCAGTATGACGAGTCCTTTTACGCAGCCCTGAAGCGAGACGTTCACGCCCCAGAGATCGAGAATGTTCGTGACCACGCCGAGCACCAGCGCGCCGGCCAGCGTACCGCGAAGGGATCCGCGGCCGCCGGACATCGACGCGCCGCCGATCACGACTGCCGCGATGGCGTCCAGTTCGTAGAGCGCGCCGGAATTCGTGGAGGACACGGATTCGAGCCTGGCGAGGGAAAGCAGCGCCGCGACGGCGCACAGCGCGCCGGTGAGCGCGTATCCGAAGAGTCGCACTCTGCCGGGCCTGATACCGGAGAACACAGCCACGCGCTCGGCCGCGCCGGTGGCCAGCGTGTGCCGCCCCAGCGGCGTCCGCGAAAGCGTAGCTTCCAGCGCGAGCGCGACGGCGACGAGCGTCCAGACCGGGATCGGCACCCCAAGAGGCGCCGCGGCCCCGATTTGCGAGAATACCGGGTTCTCGGTGGCGAGGGTCCCCGAGTCGGCCAGGTAGAGCGCCAGCGATCGGTATATCGAGTAGGTGCCAAGTGTCGCGATGAACGGCGGCAGCCGCCCGGCCGCGACGAGCGCTCCGTTGACGGCGCCGCCCGCGATGCCGGACGCGATTGCGGCCAGCGCCATCGCGCCGAACGCGGCCGCGGGCGGCATCCCGGCCGGGAGCGCGCGCTCGGCCGTGACGGCTACGACGCCGCACAGCGCGAACAGCGAGCCGACGGACAGGTCGATTCCGCCGGCCGCCACGATCCACGTCATTCCCAGCGCCACAAGTCCGCTGTACGAGACCTGGCGCATGACGTTGAGTACGTTCTGCGGATGGCGAAACGCCGCGCTTGTGGACGCGCACGCCACCACCAGCAGCGCGAGCGCCGCCCACGCGGCCAGCGCGCCGCCGCCGCCGAACACCAGTCCGGCCGCCCGGCGCAATGCCCGCGCGGCCGAGCCTCGGCCGGCGTTTCGCGCGATTTCCGTTTTTGCGCTCATGTCTTGCGCGTTGCGTTTTTGCCGTGCGGGGCGATGCCGGAGGAGCCGGAAGCCCCGGCCTGATTCATTCGTATTCGATTGTCGCCAACGGCTTGGGCGTCAGGTCGTAGAGGACGCGGTTCACGCCGGGCACTTCGGACGTGATGCGCGCGACGAGCTTGCGCAGCAGGTCGTACGGGATTTCCTCGACGGTCGCGGTCATCGCGTCGCGCGTGTTGACGGCGCGGATGATGACGGGCCAGTCGAACGAGCGCTTTCCGTCCTTGACGCCGGTGCTCTTGAAGTCGGGCACGACGGTGAAGTACTGCCACACCTTTCCTTCGAGCCCGGCATTCGCGAACTCTTCGCGCAGTATGGCGTCGCTTTCGCGCACCGCTTCGAGACGGTCGCGAGTAATTGCGCCGGGGCAGCGCACCCCGAGCCCGGGTCCGGGGAACGGCTGGCGTTCCACCATGTTTTCGGGAAGGCCGAGCGCCCTGCCGACGACGCGCACTTCGTCCTTGAAGAGCAGCTTGATCGGCTCAACGAGCTCGAAGTGCATTTCCGGAGGAAGCCCGCCGACATTGTGGTGGCTCTTGACGGGGCCGCTTTCCAGTATGTCCGGATAGATCGTTCCCTGGGCGAGGAATTCGATGCCGTCGAGCTTAGCCGCCTCTTCGGCGAACACGTCGATGAATTCCTTGCCGATGATCTTGCGCTTCTTTTCGGGATCCGATACGCCGGCAAGCTTGTCGAGGAAGCGATCGGACGCGTCCACGTAGACGAGTTCGGCGCCGAGTTCGTCGCGGAAGACGCGAACCACCTGCTCCGGTTCGCCCTTGCGCAGCAGTCCGTGGTTCACGTGGACGCAGACTAGCTGCCTGCCGACGGCCTTCACGAGGAGCGCTGCGACGACCGACGAATCGACGCCGCCGGAAAGGGCAAGCAGCACGCGTTTGTTGCCGATCTGGGCGCGGAGCTGCGAGATTTGTTCGTCGATGAACGCCTGCGCCAATTCCGGCGTCGTGATGCGCTGCATCTGTTCTGGGCGTTTGTCTGCCATGGCGATGGAGTGTGGGAGAATGTTGTTTTCCTTGGAATCTGGCGCGCCGGGTCGTCCGAATCGCGCGAAACGAAACCGGGCCGAAGTCTACCACAACTGCCGCCTCGCGCAAATCCCCCCCCCGCGCAGACTTATCCCGATTTTTTCAGACAGCCTTTTCCGCTCCCAAATCCCCCGCCGG
>CAMOSH010000133.1 GCA_946624575.1 uncultured Verrucomicrobiota bacterium | reverse complement strand
TCCGCATGTCGCCCGTCGCATTCCACCTGCCGCAGCGACTTCCGCTCGATCCCCCGTCAGCGCGACGGCGCCCCCCCCCCCGGACCGCGCCATGGCATATTTTAGACCAGTCTAAAAAAACTTGTTGACTCTACCTTGGAAGAGGACTAGACTTCGCCGCGTTAGCGACACCTAATTTTCATTGCGGATTCCAGCCATGCTTCCTCTAGCACTCGCCACCGTTGGCGAAAAACAAATCATCAAGAAAATCACCGGCAACGACAAAACCCGCCGCCATCTTCAGGAACTCGGACTCGTGGTGGACTCGATCGTGTCCGTGGTCTCGAACGAAGGCGGCAACATGATTCTGGCCGTCGGCAACGGCCGCGTTGCGCTCGGCGGGGACCTGTCGAGCCGCATCATGGTATAGCGCCGGCGCGAGGCTCCGCACGCACGAATTGGCTTCTTCCCGGCATTCGCATCGGAAAACCCGGGAATCTATCACCAACAAACCGCATACAAGCGCATGAAAACACTGCGAGAAACCAAGGTTGGCGACACCGCCACCGTAGTCAAGCTCCACGGAGAGGGTCCTCTCAAGCGCCGTGTCATGGACATGGGCATCACAAAGGGCGTGCAACTCTACGTACGCAAGGTCGCGCCTCTGGGCGACCCCATCGAAATCACCGTCCGCGGATACGAACTCTCCCTCCGCCGCGACGACGTCGACATCATCGAAATCGCCTGACGGCACATCGGAGGAACTTGAAAATGTCTGAAAAACAGAACGCGAACGCGGACGACAGCCGCGAAATCAGGATTGCGCTTGCCGGCAACCCGAACTGCGGCAAGACAACGCTCTTCAACGCCCTCACGGGCTCCAGCCAGTACGTCGGAAACTGGCCGGGCGTCACGGTGGAGAAGAAAGACGGCAAATTGCGCGGCCACCGGAACGTGACGATCCAGGACCTTCCCGGCATCTACTCGCTTTCGCCGTACTCGCTGGAGGAGGTCGTCGCGCGCAACTACCTTGTCGAGCAGCGTCCCGACGCCATTCTCGACATAGTGGACGGAACCAACATCGAGCGCAACCTCTACCTCACCACGCAGCTGGTGTCGCTTGGCATTCCAACGATAGTCGCGGTCAACATGATCGACGTCGTGCGCAGGAACGGCGACGCCATCGACCTTCGAAAGCTGTCGCAGGAGCTGGGCTGCAAGGTGGTGGAGATTTCCGCGCTCAAGGGCGAAGGCGTTGAGGAGGCCGCTCAGGCCGCAGTCGATGTGGCGCGGAACGGCGCCCGCGCCGAGGCCCCGCACGTGTTCACG
This sequence comes from uncultured Verrucomicrobiota bacterium, assembly GCA_946624575.1. Taxonomy (GTDB): domain Bacteria; phylum Verrucomicrobiota; class Kiritimatiellia; order RFP12; family UBA3636; genus UBA3636. The sequence goes on along the minus strand of CAMOSH010000133.1, from coordinate 10,493 downwards.
GGAAGCGTTGAGCACGCCATAGCGCACATCGAGGAGTCGATCCAGTCGCTCGTTCCGGCGAAGACGATCCGCTGGTACGCGATCAAGATCTTCGAGCGCGACGCGAAGATCATCGAGCGCCTCAAACTCGACCCCGCCCTTCTCGAACACGTCGAGGAGCACATCAAGGACTGCGAAAAGGAGCTTGACGACGACGCCGAGTCCATCATCACCAACCAGCGCTACGCCTACGTGAAGAAAGTCGTCGATCTTGCGGTCACGAAAAAGCCGCGCAAGGGGAACCTCTCCCTTTCGGACAAGATCGACAAGATCGTCACCAGCCGCATTCTCGCCCTGCCGATATTCGCGGCGGTGATCTGGTTCATGTACTACGTCGCGGTGCAGACCGTCGGCGGTTGGCTCACGGACTGGGCCAACGACGGCCTCTTCGGCGACGGCTGGTTCGTCTACAAGACGGCCGACTCGGCGGCGTTCTGTTCGGACGAAGTCAACGAAAAGCGCGCCGCCGATCCCGAACACACCTGGGAGAACGTCTCTGGCGGATTCGACGCGGCGCAGAAAATCGTCGGCGACTGGGAGGCCGCATACGCCGAAGCCTACGCAGCGAAGCACGGCGAAGGCGCCGAACCTCCGCGAGCCGCCGGGGAAGACGGCGAAGAGGCGCTCGTGATCGACCCCGAACTGGCCGCGACAGTCTCGACTCACATAACGTTCGACGACGAGGAAACCGGCGAAATCGACGAGGAGGCCTCCCGCGACTACGGCTACGAGGACTACCTCGAGGCGACGCAGGTCGCCGAACCCGACCCCGCCGACTACGGCCTGTGGGTGCCCGGCATCCCGGCCCTGGCCGAATCGCTCTTCGAAAAACTGGGCATTGCGGAGGACAGCTGGGTGCACACCCTGGTCTTCGACGTGGTGTTCATGGGCGTCGGCACGATTCTCGGCTTCGTGCCGCAGATCATCATCGTGTTCCTGTTTCTGGCGTTCTTCGAGGACGTCGGCTACATGGCCCGAATCGCCTTCATCATGGACCGGATATTCCGCAAGTTCGGACTCTCCGGCAAGAGCTTCATCCCGATGCTCGTGGGCATGGGCTGCGGCGTCCCGGCCGTCATGGCGACGCGCACGATAGAGTCGCGGCGCGACCGCCGCATGACGATCATGCTCGGCACCTACATCCCGTGCGGCGCGAAATACGCGATCATAGCGATGTTCGTCACGGCGTTCTTCGGCGGCAACGCCTTCGTGGCGACCTCGATGTACCTGCTCGGCGTCGCGACAATCGTGCTGGGCGGCGTCGCTCTGAAGAAGTTCGGCGCGTTCGCCGGCGACCCCGCGCCGTTCGTGATGGAGCTCCCGTCCTACCACATGCCGACGGCGTCGGGCATCCTGCACCACACATGGGACCGCACAAAGGCGTACATGATCAAGGCGGGCACGATCATCTTCGTCGCCTGCGTGGCGATCTGGTTCCTGATGTCGTTCAACTGGGGCTTCCAGATGGTCGATCTGGAGGAGTCGATCCTGCACGACATCGGAACCTGGTTCGCCTGGCTCTTCGCGCCGCTTGGCTTCGGCCATTGGCAGGGAGCGGTGGCCACGGTGACGGCCGAGATTGCCAAGGAGCAGGCGGTAGCCGACCTTGCCATGCTCGCCGGCGACCAGGTCGAGACGATCGGCGTGGCGAAGGGCATCTACAACCTGTTCGATTCGTTCAATCCCGGCACCGGACTCGCCGCGCTGACCGGCCTCTCGTTCATGATCATGAACCTGTTCGACCCGCCTTGCCTCGTCGCGATCGCCACGACCTTCCGCGAAATGGGCAACGCAAAATGGGGCTGGATCGCAGTCGGATTCCAGTTCCTGATGGGCTACTGCATGGCGCTGGTGACCTTCCAGCTGGGCAAAGTCCTCTTCTATGGACAGCCTTTCGGGTTCTGGACGGTCATCGCGATCCTCGTGGTGCTGGCCGCTCTGTATCTGGTGTTCCGCCCGATGCCGAAAACCGACAAGTAGCTAACGCCGAACTCGGTCAAACCCGGCCGGCGCGCCCATCAACGGCGCGTCAGCCGGAAACACAAGAAAAACACAAAAAAAGGGACAATTCGGATGAACGCCTCTGAATGGATTGTGCTGGCGCTGTTCGCCGCCGCGTTTGCCGCCGCGGTGCGCCACTGCCTGCGCCACGGCATTTGCGGCGGCTCCGGATGCGCGTCCTGCAAAAGCGGATGCTGCGGCGCAGGACGCGGCGGTTGCGGCGGATGCGGAGGTTGCGGAGGCTGCGGCGGTTGCAGCGGTCGTGGGCGTCCGGAACGCTGAAACGTATCGTTCGTTTCCGCCGTCGCACGGCGGTCTGGAGACCGCCCCCCCTACTTCTGGTCGCACGGCGGTCTGGAGACCGCCCCCCCCTACTTCTGGAGACCGCCGTCCCTCTAGAGAATCAGAACGCGATGAACTGCCGAATCCTGTCCGGCAGTTCTTTTTGTATGCGATCGCGTTCCTCGACGGGAAACGCGCAGCCGAAAAGGAAGAGGTGGGACAGCTTCTTCGCGTCGGCGACATTGGCCGGAAGCGAGGCGAGACGCGAATTGCCGTCAAGGTCCAGGCGGTGCAGGTTAGGGAGCCGGAAAAGCGCCTCCGGAAGCTCCTCGATGGCGTTCTCGCCCAAGTCGAGTTCTTCGAGCGAAGTCATGGAAAGGACAGCCTCCGGAACCTTTTTCAGGCCATTGCCGCGCAAATAGAGCCTGCGGACGTCTTTCCAGCCGCCGCCCGCCTCGGCCGGCAGGTCTTGCAGCGCGTTGTAGTTGAGGCGCACCCACTTGAGGGAAGAAAGCGCCCCGATTTCCGGAGGAAGAACGGAAAGCCGGTTGCGATCGAGATTGAGATACGTCAGGGACTTGGCGGAGCAGACCTCTGGCGGCAGAGACTCAAGCGCGTTGTCGGAAAGATAGAGTGTGCGCAAATTCGGAAGTCGGCCGAGCGCGGCAGGGAGCGAACGCACCCCGGTTGCGGCAAGATCAAGCTCCTCCAGCCCGCGCGCCTCTTCGAGGCTTTCCGGGATTTCCGCGACGGCGCGGCCGCGCAATGAAATCCGGCGCAGCGCCGGGAAACCGCCCAGGCCCTCCGGGAAGCGTCCAAGCGGACCTTCGCCGTGAAAATCGAGGAAAGTGGCGGAATCGCGCATCGCCGCGGCCTCCTCCTCACCGCGCGCAACCACCTCCTCACGAGGGCGTTCGCGGTCGAAACAGCCGCCGCAAAGAAGGGAAAAGCCGGCCAGCCCCGCGAAAAGCGGGACTGCACGGCGAACGCTGAAAATCGGGAAATCGGACATCTTTCAAAAATCCTTTGTGTTTTTCGGGCAAATCGGCTAGGATGGGCGCGCAACACCCAACGGGGTGTAGCGGCGCAGCAAATTCTACGCCATCGATTCCACAGGAATCAACCCCCCTCAACAAGAAATCCCATGAGCAAATCCAGCTTTGCCGCCGTTTGCGCACTTGCAGCGATGGTTTCCGCTTCAACCGCCTCCGCCTCCTCCCCCGCTCCGGACGACGGGTACATAACGCACTACGCGCTCAATTCCGAGAATCTGGACGCGTGGCACGGCGGCGTCCACGGGTTCGCCGCAAAGCGCAACGTCGAAAACAAGCGCACCGGCCGCCTGTCCGAGATGGACGCCAAGCGCATCAACGCATACCTGGGCTACGACGTGACACGCTGGATCACGGTGTACGCGCTCGGCGGCGTCCTGAACGTCAAGAACACCGGCGACTGGCTTGACAGCGACACCGAGGCCATGTACGGCGCGGGCCTGTGGTTCAACCTGCTCGACGACGACCAGCTCGATTTCCTCGACACCATTTCCCGCTACCGGCTGACCGCCGGCCTCGAAATCTCCCGCGGCGACCCCAACGACCTGGCCTGGACCCAGTGCGACGGCTTCGCGTTTTTCGAGATCCTCAACGACATGTACCTGGCCGACGAAATGTTCCCCACGCAGGTGGGCGTGTTCGCCGGTCCAGTCTATTCGTCGGTGGACATCGACGGCTACAAGCAGGTGAAGGACAACGAGTGGGGATTCAGCGCCGGGCTTGACATGCGCTTCGCCAACGGAGTGTTCGTCAAGGCGGCGTACGACTGGTTCAACGACGACGACATCGCGTCCTTCACGGCCGGCTTCCGGTTCTGACCGGCGCCTCTCCGTGCGTCTTCAAGTCCGCAAGTCCGCGGCGGGTCAGCCGCCTCGCTTGCGGACTTGGGCTTTTGAAAGCACGCGTTGACGGACGACTCCGCCAACGCCGTGAAATATCCAAGCAGCAACATCCGAACAATGGACAAGCATTACGATCCTAAGGCCGTCGAGGCCAAGTGGTATCCGATTTGGGAAAATTCCGGCGCGTTCAAGCCAAGCGGGAAGGGGCGCCCCTACTCCGTCGTGATTCCCCCGCCGAACGTCACAGGCATCCTCCACATGGGGCACGCCCTCAACGACACGATCCAGGACGTCCTCGTGCGCTGGCACCGTATGCGCGGCGACGACACGCTCTGGATTCCCGGCACCGACCACGCAGGCATCGCCACCCAGAACGTCGTGGAAAAGGCGCTCCGCAAGGAGGGGAAGCGCCGCCAGGACCTTGGGCGCGAGGCGTTCGTCCAGCGAGTCTGGGAGTGGAAGAAGCAGTACGGCGGCACCATTGTCCGCCAGCTTCGCGCCCTGGGATGCTCCTGCGACTGGTCGCACGAGCGCTTCACCATGGACGAAGGGCTCTCGCGCGCCGTGGCCCAGGTGTTCACGCGCCTCTACGACGAAGGGCTTGTCTACCGCGGAAACTACATCGTCAACTGGTGCCCGCGCTGCGGCACCGCTCTCGCCGACGACGAAGTGGAGCACGAGCCGAACCACGGACACCTCTGGTACGTGCGCTATCCCGTCGTGGGGTCCGCCGCCGGAGTGAACGGCGAGGCGTACAAGGACTACATCATGGTCGCCACGACGCGCCCCGAAACCCTTCCGGGCGACACGGCCGTGGCCGTAAACCCCAAGGACGAGCGCTACCTCCACCTTCATGGCAAGACCGTGATCCTGCCTCTCACCGGCCGCGAAATCCCCGTGCTTCCCGACGACTACGTAGAGCGCGAATTCGGCACGGGAATCGTCAAGATCACGCCGGCGCACGACCCCAACGACTTTCTTGTCGGCAAGCGCCACGGCCTGGCAGAAATCAACATCATGAACGGCGACGGAACGATGAACGACCTCGCCGGGGCCGCATACGCTGGGCTGGACCGCTTCGAATGCCGCGAACGAATCGTCAACGACCTGGAAAGCGGCGGATTCCTCGACCACGTCGAGGACTACGACAACCAGGTCGGCCACTGCTACCGCTGCCACACCGTCGTGGAGTCGCGCCTTTCCCCGCAGTGGTTCGTGAAGATGAAGCCGCTTGCGGAACCCGCGCTCGAAGCAGTCAAGTCGGGAAAGATCGCATTCACCCCGAAACGCTACGAAAACACGTATTTCAACTGGATGGAGGGCATCCGGGACTGGTGCATTTCGCGCCAGATCTGGTGGGGGCATCGGATTCCCGTCTACTACTGCGAATGCGGGCACGAGTGGGCCGCCGCCGAAAAGCCCGAACGCTGCCCGAAATGCGGCGCCGACGCCTCGAAAATCACCCAGGACCCCGACGTCCTCGACACCTGGTTCTCCTCCTGGCTCTGGCCGTTTTCGACGCTCGGCTGGCCCGATTCCACGGACGATCTCGCAAGGTACTACCCCACAGCCGACCTCTGCACCGCGCCCGACATCATATTCTTCTGGGTGGCGCGCATGATCATGGCCGGGTGCAAGTTCATGGGAGAAGTGCCGTTCCGCAACGTGAATTTCCACGGCGTGGTCCGCGACGCCCAGGGACGCAAGATGTCCAAGTCCCTCGGCAATTCGCTCGATCCGCTCGAAATCATCGGCAAGTACAGCGCTGACGCCCTTCGCTTCACACTCATGCAGACCACGTCGCCCGGAATCGACGTGTTCATCTCGATGGACAAGTTCGAGATCGGGCGCAACTTCGGCACGAAGATCTGGAACGCAGCACGGTTCATCCAGATGCACGCAGGGAAGATTCCTGGCTTTTCCTTCGCCGCGCATTCCGGGTCGAACCCCGGAGACGCCGCCGGCGCCGCCCCGGAACGCCTGTCCCCCGACGACCGCCACATCCTGGCCACCGCAGACGCGGCGCTCGCCGCAATGGACGCCGCGCTCGCAGGATACCGCTTCCAGGACGCCGCGCTCGCCGTCTACGACTTCGTCTGGTCGCAGCTCTGCGACTGGTATCTCGAAGTCGCCAAGCGCGACCTTTACGGCGCCGACGACGCACGCCGCGCCCAGGTCGTCGCGATTCTCGCCGACGTCTTCGGCCGCGCGCTGCGCATGATCCACCCGTTCATGCCGTTCGTGACGGAGGAAATCTGGCACCAGCTCGGCTACGCCACCTCGGAAACGGATTCGATCAGCCACGCCCCGTGGCCGGAACCGATGTCCGGGGAACTCCGCGCCGCCCTTGGCGTCACGGAGGAAATCCGCAGCTACGTGAACGCCCGCCACGACCTGATCACCGCCGGCCGCGCGGTCCGCGCCGGAATCTCCGCGCTGAAGCCGTCGGACAAGCCGGCCTTCGTCGTGAGCGCAAAAACGCCGGAAGCTGCCATTCGCCTCAAGGAGGAGGCGGAGCTGCTGGCCGGTTTCCTCGGCGCCTCTTCGGTGGAAATCCTTTCCGGCGAGCACCTTTCCGGAATGCCGACCGCGGACACCGCGCTGGGCACGATCGGGCTCAAGCTGTCCGGATCGATCGACGCCGAAGCTGAAAGGAAGAAGGCCCGCGACGAAATTGCCAAGCTCGAAGGCTTTCTCCGCACGGTCGAGGCCAAGCTTTCCAACGAGACCTTCCTCGGCAAGGCGCCGCCCGCGATCGTCGCGCAGCAAAAGGCCCGCCGGGAGGAGCTTCTCGCCGATCTGGCCCGGAAGCGCGCGGTCCTCGCCTCGCTCTCCTGACGCCGCCGTCGCACCGTCCTTCTTTCCGCCATGCCCGACGAAAGAAACGCCTCAGCCCCGCAGCGCTTCGAGGATCGCGTTGCCTGGTTCCAGCAGGCCCGGTTCGGAATGTTCATCCACTGGGGGCTCTACGCTCTGCCGGCCGTGCATGAATGGATCCAGTCTCGCGACAAAATCCCCGGAGACCGGTACGGAAAGTACTTCGAGCGCTTCGATCCCGATCGGTTCGACCCCCGCGACTGGGCGCGCACCGCGCGCCGCGCCGGGATGCGCTACGTCGTCATCACGACCAAACACCACGAGGGATTCTGCCTTTGGGACACGGCGCAGACCGACTACAAGGCGACAAACTCGCCCGCGGGGCGCGATTTGCTGCGCGAAACGCTCGACGCCTTTCGCGCCGAGGGCCTCCGCATAGGACTGTACTACTCGCTCCTCGACTGGCACCATCCCGATTTCACGATCGACGCCTTCCACCCGCTGCGCGACTTGCCGGATGCGGAACTCGCCGCCGCGAACGCCGGGCGAGACATGCGCGCGTACGCCGCGTACATGCGCGCGCAGGTGACGGAACTGCTGACTGGCTACGGCAAAATCGACCTGATCTGGTTCGACTTCTCGTACCCGCGCAACGGCTGGCGCGGACTGCCGGGCAAGGGACGCGACGACTGGCAGAGCCGCGAACTGATCGACCTGGTGCACCGCCTGAGTCCCGACACTCTCGTCAACGACCGCCTGGACCTGCCGGGAGAAGGCGACTTCATGACCATCGAGCAGAAGCAGCTCGACGAACCCCCGCGCGGCGGTCCGCAGGCCACGGGCGTCGGAACCGTCGCGAGGTGCTGGGAAAACTGCCACACTTTCTCCGGCGCATGGAGCTACAGCCGCGACGAAATGTCGTGGAAGACGCCCAAGCTCTGCCTTCAGCTGCTGATACAGGCGGTTGCGCGCGGAGGTAACTTCATCATCAACGTCGGCCCCACGGCCCGCGGTCAGTTCGACTCGCGGGCCCGGGAGCGCCTCGACGCATACGCCGACTGGATGTACGTCAACGGGCGTTCCATACACGGTTGCGGCGCCGCGCCGGAAACCCTGCCCGAACCGTCCAAGTGCCTCTACACCTGGAACCGAGCCGCCAACCGACTCTACATCCACATCCTCGACTGGCCGTACATCACCCTGCGGTGCCCCGGGCTAGGCCGCAAGGTCGAATACGCGCAATTCCTGCACGACGCCTCGGAAGTGCGCTTTTCGGACAACGCCCCTGGCGAGCAGACCGACCCCACCAGTCCGCCTGGAGGCCTCACGCTCTACCTTCCGGAAGTGCAGCCCGGCGGAACTCTCCTCCCGGTGATCGAACTCTTCCTCAAGCCCGGCTCGCTGGGATAGCGTCACGCCCAGAAAGTTCCGACGCAGGGGCGTTCTCTGGCGAAACGGCGTGATTCCGCCCGCCCTCCCCTTCCGCGCTCCCCGGCCATCTTTTCCTTCGCCAGCGGAACGAGGGCGAAAATCTTGCGGACGTATTCCGCCATGTCGAAACTGGACTCGTATAATTCGCGCTGCAGGGCCACGGTTCTTTCGCGCCACTTTCCGTCAAGCGCCAGGCGCACCGCCATGTCCTGGTAGAGCGCGAGATACGCGACGGGATCGAACGGCACTTCCGGCGACCGCTCATGGCGCGCAAGTCCCAGAAGTCGGCGAAGAACGGATGTCTGGGGGAAGAGACGCGCAAAAGCGCTTTTCGCCCGGTCGAGGACTTTCGTGCGCCCGGCCGCCCCTTCTACCGCAGCAGCCGGCGCTGATGTTCCGGGTTTGTCCATCGCGTCGCTATCCTAGCCGCTTGCGACAGCCGCTTGCGGCGTCAATCCGCCACGTAGAAGCGGATGCCGCCGTAGGTCCAGTTTGGATCTGGCATGCCGGGAAAGTTGCGGCGGTCCATGGTAATCATGACATGACGCCACGGGCAGCCTTCCGGCGCCTCCGCCCAGGCGGTGAAGACGCGCCCGTTGGGGCAGTCGTCGTCGCTGGGCTCCATGTCGCACGGCCATTCGCCAACGTAGTCCAGCGTGGGATAGGCATAGACCGGGCGCATCCGCTCCAAGTTGGCGGTCATGACGAACTTGCGCCCGCCGAACTCCATGATCTGGCACCCGGTGGAGTCGAAGCGACCCGGCCCCGCAAAGAGGGAGTACGGACCATCCCAGCGGTCGGATTCCCAGATGTGCGCCCGCAGCCCCTGCGGCGTGAAGGACGACGTGGAGAGGCGCCACTTGCCCGCCTCGGAGTCGTAGTGCAAGTGCGGATCCTCGCTCTTGATGCCCTCGCCCACCACGAGCGGCCGCGCGGGAAGGACGTGGATGCCGTGAAGCGGGCACTCGCGCGTCTCCACGACGACGAGGCCGCTGCCCTTGCGCGTGGAGGGGTCGAGATTGTGTGCCGTAGTGGACCAGCCGATGGCGACGCCCTTCCAGGAGCCGTCTGCGTCGCGGAAAATGTGATCAATGGCGTCGTTACGCAGAAGCGGGTCGCCGTCGCCGTAGGTCGTGAGGAGGATTCCCTCCATGCGGAAGTCAAAGAACGTCGGATCGAAACTCGCAACGGACTTGGTATATTTCATCCCGGCTCGGGCGGAGAACGTGCAGAACATCCGCCCATTTTCCGTATAGGGTCTGCAGCCGGGGCCGTCGGTCACGATGCAGAAGTCGGCCTGACCGACGCCGGCCGTGAGCGACACTGAGGCGCGCTCTACGGCGGCCGAGCCGCCCGGAGGTAGCGCCGCGCCAACGGCGCACTTGAGGACGCCCGCGAAGTCGCGGCGGCGGATGTCGTTTTCGGGCGATTCATCTAGCGTCACGGAACCGAGGAATCGCACATCGCCGTCCTTGCGCACGGCAAGGAGAATCGTAGGCCCCGCGACAACGGCGGAGAGCCTGAACGGCGGCGGCGGAACGACCTGCGGATTGGCGAGCGCGCAGGCAAGGTTCGCGTTGCCGCGCGTTTCGGAAAACTCGACCGGCTTCCCAGGCTCCGCTCGGACGCGAAAGAGGATCGACCCGTCCAGCGAGGCGATGTCGAGCAGCGCCGCCGCACCCGGGGACAGACTGCGGAAATCGGCGCTGAAATGGATTCCGGAGAAAAATCCGCCAACGAAGAACGTCCCTTCCGCCGCCGCATCCCGCGGCGCGGAGAGCGTCATCGCGCCGCCGCCGAACGCCGCGCGCGGGGAAGCGGGGCAATACGGCATCGCGCCGTTCTGGAGACTCGGGCACGAGACCGCGCCGGGAACTAGCTCCGAAACGACGATCTCGTTGTCGAGCATGTAGCGGCGGGAGGCCAGCAAATGGAACCGTGGAATCTGTGGTATTTCACTCATGGACGATTCACACTAAAAAACGCAGTTGACACGAACAGACTTTCTCACACAGAGGCACGGAGGCAC
>CAMOSH010000132.1 GCA_946624575.1 uncultured Verrucomicrobiota bacterium | reverse complement strand
CGCGCTCGTCGCGCCGGCGGTGCGCCTCAGCGAACGCATCCGGGGATGCGACCTGGCGGTGTCCGGCGAAGGCCGGGCGGACGCCCAGACGCTGTTCGGCAAGGCGCCAAGCGCCGTCGCCGAAGCCGCGAGGAGCGAGGGAGTCCCGTTCGCGCTCGTGTGCGGACAGGTCGCGCAGGACGCCGGCGACTTCGGCGGCGCCTGGGTCGAAGGCGCTTCGCCGCCAGGCTCTCCGCCCCCGCCGCCAGAGCGCGCGGCCCCGCTGCTCGCCAACGCCTCCGAGCGCCTCGCCCGCCGCTTTTTCCATCCTTAGTCATCTTCAACCTTCAAACCTTCAAACTTTCAAACTTTATGGAAACAACTCTCAAAGTCGGCTTTTCGGCCGTTGACATCACGCCGCCGCTCGGCACCTTCATCCCCGGATATTTCAAATACCGCGAGGCCAAACGCATTCTCGATCCGCTTGAAGCGCGCTGCGTCGCCTTTTCGGATGGCGAAAACACGGCGCTACTGATCGCCATCGACTCGCTGGAAATCGAAGACGGCGTCGTCGCCGAAGCAAAGGCGGCCATCGCGGCGGCGGCCGGAGTCTCTCCGGACGCGGTCTTCCTGCACGCCACGCACACGCACACGGGCGGAGACCTGCACCGCACCTCGGACCCGCTTCGCTCCGGCCCCGAAGCCTCCGCGTCGCTCGCCCGGGCGGCGCTCTACGTGGACCATACCGTGCGTCGCCTCGCCGACGCCGCGCTTTTCGCCGTGCGCGACATGGCGCCGGCGACGCTCTCGTGCGGCCGCGGCGCCGCCCCGCGAATCTCCTTCCCGCGCCGATACCTGATGAAAGACGGCTCCCTTCGCACGAATCCGGGAGTCGGCAACCCGGACATCGCCGGACCGGCCGGGACGTCCGACGACGAAGTGCAGCTGCTGCGCATCGACCGCGAGGGCAGGCGTCCGGTCGCCATCCTCAACTTCCAGACGCACCCGGATGTCGTCGGCGGCGAGTCGATTTCGGCCGACTGGCCTGGTTTTGCGCGGCGGATCTTCGAGACTGCGCTCGGAGGAGAGGCCTGCGCCGTTTTCGTCAACGGCGCGCAGGGCGACGTCAACCACGTGTGCGTCGATCCGCGTCCGGGGGAACTCAACGGACTGACGCCCGATTTCGACGACGTCCACCGCGGCTACGCCCACTCGCGCCACATGGGGCGCGTCGTCGCCTGCGCCGCGCTTTCCGTCTGGGACAAATGCGCGCCGCTAGAGGCGGGACCGGTCCGCTTCGGGTGCAAAACGGTGGAAGTGCCGTCCCACGCGCCCCGTCCGGAAGAACTCGACGAAGCGCGGCACATTGCGGAGCTGCACCGCGCCGGGCGCGACGCCGAACTCCCGTTTTCGGGCATGGCGCTCACGACCGCCGTCGCCGACGCCGAGCGCAAACTCCGGCTGGAGCACGGGCCCGCGAGTTTCGCGCTTCCGCTTTCGGCTCTTGCGATCGGCCAGTCCGTGGCCTTCGCCGGATACCCGGGAGAGCCCTTCACCGAAATCGGCAGGTCCGTCAAGACCGGATCGCCCTTCGCCCTCACCGTAAACGCATGCCTTGCGAACGGGGCGCGCGGGTATTTCCCGTCGGCGGACGCCTACGCGCAGGGCGGCTACGAATCCCGCACCTCGGACTTCGGCCCCGCCGTGGCCTCCATTCTGGTGCAAGAGATGCTTTTTTTGCTCCGTTCGCTATAATTTCGCCCCCATGACACTCTTCGACTGGCTAATTCTCGTCCTGCCCGTGTCCTTCGTGATGTTCATGGGCTTCCGCGTCCGTCGCTACGTGCGCGGCGTTTCCGACTTCCTCTCCGCGGGCCGCCTGTGCGGGCGCTACGTGATCTGCGTGGGCGACGTGGCGAACGCGCTTTCCATCATCGGCCTGGTGTCCTACATCGAGATGCACTACAAGACCGGGTTCTCGGTGGGGTTCTGGTCGAGCGTTCTCACGCCGCTCTCGCTCCTGCTGGGGCTTCTGGGCTTCGCCACGTATCGCTTTCGCGAAACGCGCGCGATGAGCCTGGGCCAGTTCCTGGAAATGCGCTACAGCCGGCGCTTTCGCGTCGCGGCGGCCGGGCTGCGCTCACTCGCGGAGATGCTAGCGAACATGATCATGCCTGCCATCGCCGCGCGCTTCTTCATCCAGCTGCTCGACCTGCCGCCCGAATTCCACGTCCTTGGACTCACGTTCTCGACGTTCGTGACGCTGATGGTGCTGTTCCTGACGCTCGCCATTTCGCTCATCTGCTTCGGCGGCGCCCTGTCCATCATCATCACCGACACCATCCAGGGCATGATCCTCTACCCCGTGGTGGGGATCTTCATCGTGTTCCTCTTCTCCAAGTTCTCGATGTTCGGCGAGATCATGCCGACGATGGCGGACCGTGTGGCGGGCGAAAGCTTCATCAACCCATACGACATCGCGAACTTCCGGGACTTCAACCTCTTCACGATGGTCATCGTGGCCGCCTACGGCACCGTGATGAACCGCGCGAGCTGGATCGGGACCGCGTCCTCCAACTCCGCCAAGTCGCCCCACGAGCAGAAGATGGCCGGGCTCCTCGGCAACTGGCGCGGCGCCATCATCGCCGTGTTCTACCTGCTCGTCGCCTCCTCTCTCATCACCTTCCTCAACCACAAGGATTTCGCGCCGGAGGCGAATCGCGTGCGCAAGAACCTCGCCACCCGCGTAGCGGACGACGTGTTCAAGGGCGACGAGCATTCGCGCGAAATCGTGAAGAAGGCGGTGGCCGCCATCGAGCCCCAAGTGCATACGATCGGCGTCGACGCCCCGCTTTCGCAGACGGAAAACCTCGACACCGCCTTCCTCGACGTCATCCACAACACGCTCAAGGACGACGCGCGCGCCCGCACAACCGCCGAGCTCGACGCCGCCGGCGTCGTGGGCGAAGACCGCGAAAAGGCGCTCATCGACGCCGAGGGCCTCGCGAACGACTCTTTCCAGCAGTGCCGCACGCTCTACAACCAGCTCAATCTTTCCGTCACCATGCGGGAGCTGCTGCCGCACGGCCTGTTCGGCCTCTTCGCGCTGCTGCTTTTCCTTGCGATGCTCTCGACGGACGACTCGCGCATCTACTCGGCCACGCTCACGATCGCGCAGGACGTGGTGCTGCCGTTCCGCAAGAAGCCGTTCACGCCGCGCCAGCACATCTGGATGGTGCGCATCGTGGCCATCCTGATCGGCGTGTTCTTCCTGTGCGGGTCCTACTACATGAAGCAGCTGGACTTCTACCAGATGTTCAACACGCTGGCCTGCGCCATGTGGATCGGCGCCTCCGGCTCGATCATGATCTTCGGCCTCTACAGCCGCTTCGGCACGACCTGGGGCGCCTGGGCCGCGCTTCTCACGAGCACCGGCATGAGCGCCCTCTACATCTTCACCACGCGCAGCTGGGCCGACATCGTCTATCCCGCCATCGCCAAGATGGGCTGGGTAGAGTCGTTCGACCGCGCCCTTCGAGTCCTCTCCTCGCCCTTCTCCCCCTACATCAAGTGGACAATGGACCCGGTGCGCTGCCCGGTGAACGCGATCGAGTTCAACTTCTTCCTCTCGCTGCTGTGCGTCATCGTCTATGTGACGGTCTCGCTGGCCACGTGCCGCAAGCCGTTCAACCTGGAGCAGATGCTGCACCGCGGCAAGTATTCGCTCGGCGAGCAGCGCGACATCCGCGTCAAGTGGACGCCGCGCACCGTGCTGCGGAACATCATCGGCATCACGCCCGAATACACCCGCGGCGACCGGATCATCGCCTGGAGCGTGTTCTTCTACAGCTTCTGCTACGCCTTCGGACTCTGCTTCATCGCCACCGTTCTGTGGAACACCTTCAGCCCGTGGCCGATCAAGTGGTGGAGCCGGTATTTCGTCGCCCGGTATTTCGTCGTGCCGTGCATCGTGTCCTTCGTGACGGCGATCTGGTTCGGCATCGGCGGCATCATCGGACTGCGGCAGCTCTTCCGCGACCTGAAGGCGCGCAAGGAGGTGAACGCGCTGGACGACGGCCGCGTGGAGGGCAACGTCTCGCTTGCCGACAAGGCGGCGTTCGAAAAGGCCGACGCGAAGGACTGACGCCCTCCGTTTCCGTCTTTGGTCCCGCGCGCCGGCCCTGGGCGCGCGGGCTCCCGTGGGCGATGCCGCGCGCGCGTATCTCCCCCGCCTCACCCTGCGCGCGGGGATTGCAAAAAAAATGCCCCCGCGCTATTCGTCCGGCGAGTCGTGGTTGCGGCGGCGCCATTCGGTCATCGACACGCCCGTTTCGCGCCTGAACACGACGGACAGGTAGCTGTCGCGCAGAAAGCCGCACGCGGAGGCGATTTCCCCGATCTGCATGTCGGTGCGCTCCAGCAGCGCCTGGACGCGTCCCAGTTTTTCGCGGAGCGCGACGGCCCGCACGGACGCACCGATGCGTGTGCGGAAGCGCAGCTCCAGATATCGACGTGAACAGCCGACCGCTCGCACGATGTCGCCAACCCGGACGCGCTCGGAATCTGGGCGCGACCGCACGTAGGCGATTGCGCGTGCGATCGCCAGGTCGCTCATGGCGTCGTAGCCCGTGGTTTCGCGCGTCACGACGTCCAGCGGCGGAAAGGCCGTCTCGCGCGGCACCGAGGTTTCGCTGCGAAGTAGCGCGGCGAGCGTTTGCGCCGCCTTCTGCCCCATGCGGAACCGGCCCGTGCGGACGCTTGAAAGCGTCGGAAAGGTCGATTCGCAGAGAATCGGATCGTCGTCGACGCCGAGGACGGCGAGATCCTCGGGGACGCGAATCCCGGCTTCGGCGCAGGCGTCGAGCGCAAGCACGGCGCGCGCGTCCATCGCCGCGAGCGCGGCCGTCGGTCTGGGCAGCGATTGGAGGAATCGCACGAGTCGCGGACGCTCCGCGCTCCATTGGCGCTTCTGCCGCGCCGAGAAACTGCCGCCATAAACCGCGCATGGGAAACCAGATTTCCGCAGGGCATCGACGAATCCGTCCCTGCGCTCGACGCTCCAGTGAAAGCCGAACGGCTCTCCGATGTACGCGAAGGACGTGTAGCCCCGCTTGAGGTAATAGTCGGCGGCGAGGGCCCCCACCGCGCGCGAATCGAGCTTAACGCGCGGCGCCCCGGAGAGCGGATGGCCGGGCAGGAGCATGTCCGGGAATGGTTCGAAGAGGACGACCGGAACGCGCCGCGCCGCCAGCGCCACGGCGGTCTTGCGCGACATTTCATGCACGATCGCCCCGTCGATGTCGAGTTTTTCCAGGTCGATCACCTGCTCGCCGAGGTCGCGGCCCTCGGCGAGGATGCACCGCCACGGGCCATACCGCCGCGCCCCGTCCAGGACGCCCTGATACGCCGCGCGGTCCTCCTTGATGTTGTGCGGGAGGATGATCGCGATTTTGGGAATGCGGTCCGGCATGTGGACTTCAGTCCGGATACAGGACGTCGAGGAGCGGGATCTCCTTGAAGTGCGGATCCGTCGTCACAAGCGTCGCCCCCAGCTCCAGCGCGTGCGCCGCAATCCAGATGTCGTTCGTGGGAATGCGATTGCCGGCGGCGGAAAGACATTGCCATATCCTGACATAGCATCTGGCCGTTTCCTCCGTGACGGGCGGCCGTACTACCATTGACATGCCAAGCATCTTGTCCAAGCTCCGCCTCCGCACCTTGTCGATTTTCGTGTCGCGCAAGCCGGACAAGCACTCAGCAAGAACGACGGGCGAGATGTAGACCGTATCGGCCCGAGCAAGCCATTTTGCCGGAGAGTCGTATCCGTTGATGCATTGAATCACGATGCAGGAGTCGAGAAGGACGTTCTTTTTCACTTCCACACCTCCTCGTCGATTTGCTCGAAGGAATCTAGCGTCTTGAGCCAGTCCGAAGAATCGGTTTTGGCCGTGGACGCGAAGAACCGGTTCCACTCGTCAATTCTGGCGGCTTCGTCGGCGGTGGGGAGGCCGAGCGCCCGGCGGAGGAGTTCCTTCGCGGCGGTGTTGAGGCTGCTCTTGGCCTTGTCGGCAAAGTCGCGGAACGCGGCGGCGAGTTCGGGATCGAGTCCGTGGATCGTGATGTTGACGGGAAGGGCGGCGGTGTGCGACGGCATGGAAGGCTCCTTTCGTGGTGCAGACGCGTCCAATTCTGCACCATTTCCGGCACTCTGTCAATCCATGCGCAAAATCAAAAATCGTTTTTCGCTTTTCAGGGTATCTTTTTGCGGAGGAATTGCGATAATCGGAAGGCGTTGCGGCGAAATGTCCGCGAAACCCCGGAAAACCGATCCATGAAAGCCAGAAATTCGTTTCTTGTCGCGGCCGCGCTGCCCTTGATGGCGGCGGCGGATCCCTTCTACATCACCGGCGGCGCGGGCGTCGCCACGTCGTTCGACGGCGATGCGGCGATCCTCACCATCACGAACGCCGCGACGCTCACCGTCACCGGCTCGGGGACAATCGACATCCTGCTCGTGGGCGGCGGCGGCGGTTCGGGCACCTTCCGCGCCAAATTCGGCTCCGGCGGCGGCGGCGCAGGCGGCGTGGTGTACCAGACCGGTCTTGCGGTGACGGAAGGCGCCTACGCCGTCGCCATTGGCGCCGGCGGCGCGGGCGGCTACGACCACGCGACGGGCGCGGACGTGAACGGCGGCGTCGCGCAAAACGGCGGGGATACGTCGGCTTTTGGCCTCGTCGCTTACGGCGGCGGCGCAGGCGGACGCCACGACGGATCGTCCGGCTCAAAGGGATCTGACGGCGCCAGCGGCGGCGGTGCTGTCCCGACATGGACCTCCGCTACGTCCGGAGGCGCGGCAAACCACGGCGACCAGGGCTCTGCGGGCGGGTCGTCGACGTTCGCCCGCTCGCCCGGCGGCGGCGGCGGCGCGGGCGCGGCGGGAGCCGACGGAAAGACGGGCAACGTGGACGGCGGCGCGAACGGCGGCGCGGGCCGCGCGATCGCCATCACGGGCACCGCAACGTACTACGGCGGCGGCGGCGCGGGCGTCGGGTACACGAGCGACGGCACTGCGGTCACCGGCTCCGGCGGCGAAGGCGGCGGCGGCAGCAACTCGCCCGGCGAGGACGGCCTCGGCGGCGGCGGTTCCGGCGGCTACGGCGGCGGCAGCGGCGTCGTGATCGTGCGCTACGTGCCATCCGGTACGGAATCGATCGCCAACACGCCCGACTTCGCGATTTCCGGCGGCGATTCCGCGACGACGTTCCCGGACGGCAAGGCGATCACGTTCACCCAAAGCGGAACGTTGACCGTCACCGGCTCCGGAATCCTCGACGTCCTGCTCGTGGGCGGTGGCGGCGGTTCGGGGGCGCCCTTCGACAACACGACCGATCTCTTCGGCTCCGGCGGCGGCGGTGGCGGCGGCGTGGTCTATGCCACGAATCTCGTCGTCTCGCCAGGTTCCTATGCGATTTCCGTCGGCGCGGGCGGCTCCGGCGGCGGCGAAATGAAGAGCAACCGGGGAACCGGCGGTCCGGCAACGAACGGCGGAGACTCCTCCGTTTTCGGCCTTGTCGCCTATGGCGGCGGCGCGGGCGGCTACCATTACGGCAGCGGCAGCAGCGCCGGCTCGGCCGGCGCGACGAGCGGCGGCGCGGTCGCCCTGTACACCGGATCCAGGACCGCGCTGGCGCCCCTTCTCGACGGCGCGCAGGGCAGCAAGGGCGGCGACTCCACCGCCGCGTTCTGTCCGGGCGGCGGCGGTGGCGCCGGAGGGGCCGGTGGCAACGGGCGCAACTACACGCCGACGTGGTCCTCCTACGGCGGCGGCAATGGCGGCGCGGGCGCGACGAACGCCATTACGGGCGCGGCCGTCGTGTACGGCGGTGGCGGCGCCGGATACGCGCCCGTCAACACGCCCAGAACGAATGCGGCCCCGAAAAACGGCGCCGGCGGCGACGGCGGCGGCGCCTCGGGCTTGCTCGGCAAGGGCGAGGACGGCCTCGGCGGCGGCGGTTCCGGCGGCGGCGACGGCGGCAGCGGCGGCGTGATCGTGCGCCTTCGCAAGACGACGGCGAACGAAGTCCTTTCCGAAAAGGCGGAGGGCGGCGAGCGCATCCCTGCCGGAGCGGGCTACCGTGCGCACAAGTTCACCTCCGACGGCACCTTCACGATGCCGCAGGACGGCTACGTCGATGTCCTGCTCGTGGGCGGCGGCGGTGGCTCCGGCACTTTCCGCGCCCAATACGGCTCCGGCGGCGGCGGCGCGGGCGGCGTGGTGTATCGGACGAGCATGCTCCTCGCGGCCGGCGAGTATCCGGTCGTGATCGGCGAAGGCGGCGCGGGCGGCTACGACCACGATGCCGGGACCGACATCAACGGCGGCGTCGCGCAGAACGGCGGCGACACGTCGGCCTTCGGCCTCGTCGCCTACGGCGGCGGCGCGGGCGGACGCCACGACGGATCGAACGGCTCAAAGGGATCTGACGGCGCCAGCGGCGGCGGTGCTGTCCCGACATGGACCTCCGCTACGTCCGGAGGCGCGGCAAACCACGGCGACCAGGGCTCTGCGGGCGGGTCCGCGACATTCGCCGGTTCGCCCGGCGGCGGCGGCGGCGCGAGCGCAGCCGGTGCGGACGGCTCGTCGGAAGGCAACGTGTATCGCGGCGTGGCCGGCGGCGCGGGCCGCGCAATCGCCATCACGGGCACCGCAACGTACTACGGCGGCGGCGGAGCGGGCGTCGGATACAAGGCCGACGGCACCCCAGTTCCCGGCCTCGGCGGAGCGGGCGGCGGCGGTAGCAACTCCCCCGGCGAGGATGGCCTCGGCGGCGGCGGTTCCGGCGGCTACGGCGGCGGCAGCGGCGTCGTGATCGTGAAGTACCGCTACGAGTCGAACACCCCGTTCGTCATGGTGGTGAGGTAGGTCTTCGGGCCTTCTGCGACGGCGTGGTTTCGCCCGCCGTCACATTCGCCATGTCCTTGAATGGCGGTGTGCGTTGCCGTCCCTTGATGATCGTCATGATTCGTTTTCGTTTTTTCGCCTTTTCCGCATTGTCGCTTGCGTTGGCGGTCGGCGCGGAGCCGCCGCCCGCAACCGCGGCGGCCCGGCCGCACACAGCGGTCTTCGACGCGGCGACGGCGCGCGGCGTCCCGCCGACGGTGGGCGTCTGGTCCAATGGCGAAGCGTCACTGGACCTCGGCGAAGGCGCAGGCGCGGCCACCGGCCGCGTTCTGCGCGTCCGTTCCGGCGGCAAGGCAACCGCAGTCACGGTTTCTGGCGAATTCCCCATCGAGGAGTCGGCGCTGGAGTTCACCTACTTTCTGCCGTCCAATGCGCCGGTGTGGTCGCTGAGCGCCGGGATGCGCGTCAAGGAGGACGGCGGGGCGCTCGCGCAGGTGCGCCTGCCGCCGGTTTTCGGCGAGTGGCATGTCGAGCGCATTCCCCTCTCGCGCATGATGCGCGGCGACACGTGGCGCGCCGGAACGGCGCGCACCGCCGCCTCGCTCGAAATCGGCGTCCTTTCCGAAAACGGCCCGGGGCAATCCTTCGAGATGGACTTCTCCGGCATCCGGGTCGCAACACGCGAAGGGCCGCGCTCCCCGATGGCGGCGCCCGCGCTTCTCTCCGGCGCCGGGACGTTCTCCCGGACATTCCGCATCGGCGGCGCGCCGGAAAAGGCATGGCTCATGGCCTTTGCGCGTCCCGGCTTCCGGGCGAGCGTGAACGGCCGCGATGTCGGCGTTGGCGCTTGGTGCAACGCGGGGGACTGGCCCTGCCGCGAGGGGGATTCCCCCGTCGCGGCGGAGTTTTCGCTCGACGGCATTCTGCGCGAAGGCGAAAACACCGTCGAGATCGACGTCGCCGACGGCCCGGACGCCGAGTGCGCGGCGGCGCTCGGCTGGATCGAGGACGGGGCGCACCGCGTCGTCGCCACCGGCGGCGACTGGCTTCTCGACGGCGCTCCCGCCCCGGCGCATCCCCTCGCGGAGAGCGCCAAGCCCGGATTTTTCGACATCTACCCGGTGCGTCCGCCCCGGGCGTGGCTCCCGCCGACGCGGCGGCCCGACTACGCGGCGGTGCCGGAATTCCGGCCCGCGTCGGCGCGTCTCCGGGCGGGGCCGGAAGAAGGCCGGTGGGGGACGGAGCGCACCCCTTCGGGCCGCTGGTTCCTCACGACGCCATCCGGGCGCCCCTTCTTTTTTCGCGGCATCCAGACCGTGAACTGCTTTCGCCAGAACTTCGGCTATTCCGACTGGGCGCGCCGCGCCTACGCGACGGAGCGCGACTGGGCAGCCGACGCCGTGGAGCTCGCGTGGCGCCTCGGCTACAACGGCGTCGGCGTGGCGGCTTCGGCGCGCAGCGCATTCGACGAAGCCGCACGTCGCGGTATGCTCAACCTCGAATACGTCGGGTGCGCCGACGCCGGACCGTTCCTCCTCAACGCGCGCGGCGAGCGTCTTGTCGGCGTGGGCGACCCCTTCGACCCCGCATTCCGCGAACGGCTGCGGGCCAAACTCGCCGCCGTCGCGCCGGACCTGAACGCCCGCCCCGCCGTCTTCGGCATCTGCGTCGGCAACGAGGCCCACATCGAAGGCAACTTCGCCGAGCGCAGTTCCTCGGGCTACGTCTATTCCGAGGCGTGCGGCGCGGAATTCGTCCGCTGGCTCGCGGAGCGGTATGACGGCGACGTGACGCTGCTTGACCGCGCGTGGTTCGGCGGCCGGACGAACGAATGGTTCGCGTCCTTCGGCGAGATCCTCGCGCGCAAGCCCGACCCGCTTGGCGGGGCGCAGCCGGCGCTCGACGACCCCGAATACGTCGCCGCGATGGCGCACCTCGGCCGGACCGCGTCCGCGGCGGCCGATGGCGCGAAGGGCGCCATGCGGGACGACTTCGACGCCTTCGCCGTCCGCACCGTCGAGGCATACGCCGACGCCGTGCTTTCGCTCATGCGGGAGTTCTTTCCCGGCAAGCTGATCGGCTCAAACCGCTTCTTGGGCGGCGCGACCGAGGAGATGTACCGGTGCTGGCGCCGATACGACTTCATCGCCGTCAACTCCTACCCGATGATGGTGCGTGGCGATGCGGTGTTCACCGACAGGCAGATGGAGGCCCTGCGGCTGGCGCACCGCGCCACCGGGCGTCCGGTGCTGCTCACCGAGTGGGGCGTCCAGGCGCTCGACGTCCGCATGCAGTCGCCATCGGCGCAGCTGCGCACGCAGGCCGAGCGCGGCCGCGGCTACGGCAAGGCGCTGCGGCAGATCGTGGAAAACCTGCCCTTCGTCGCAGGAGTCGTCGATTTCGGCTTCCAGAACCTCGCTGATTCCGAGGGGCAGGGCTGGGGCCTCGTGGACAACGAGGGCCGCCCCTACCAAGACTATGTTGAAGGCGTAGCCGACGCCGCGCGCTGGCTGGACAAGTGCTTCCAACAACCAGTGGACACGCAACCATGAATGACGCAACACTGACACCGTTGAATCCAACGCGACAGGACAGGGTCCGGGAGACCGGGGCCATCCAGACGCGGATTGACGCCGCCGCGGCGAAGGGTGGCGGGCGCGTGACCGTTCCGAAAGGCGTTCACCCCTGCCGGACGCTCTACCTCAGAAGCGGCGTGGAGCTCCACCTTGAGGAGGGAGCCGTCATTCTGGGCGGCCCAAAGCCGGAGGACTACGACGACGCGATTCCCGAGGAGATGGTTTACCGCTACGGCGACGCGAACACGGCGCCAACCGTCACGCGCAAGGCGCTCGTCTTCGCGGAAAACGCGGAGAACGTCGCCATCACCGGCAAGGGGACGATCCTCATCGACGGCAAGGCGTTTGACGTGGAACACGCGCCGGACATTGTCTTCGGGAGCATGGAT
>CAMOSH010000131.1 GCA_946624575.1 uncultured Verrucomicrobiota bacterium | reverse complement strand
GCAGCCTCACCGTCTTCGGCGGCAAGAACGCGGCGGGCATCGGCTCGGCGGGCGGCGTCGCGTCTCCCGGCAAGATCAAGATCGAGAGCGGTACCATCGTCGCGCAGGGCGGCGAGAAGGCGGCCGGCGTCGGTGGCGGAGTGTCGTCGAACCTCGACAAGGCGGATAACATCGTAGTATCCGGAGGTCTCGTCACCGCGACCGGCGGCGCATACGCCGCCGGCATTGGCTCGGGCTATGTCGGAAGCGTTTCCCAGAAAAAGGCGATTGCCCCGGGCGCGGTGAGGATATCCGGCGGCACGGTCGTGGCTACGATGGGTTCGGCCACGGGCGGCGCCAACATCGCAGACTTCATCGCAAGCGGCAATGTGGTTTCGCCCACCAGCTACGACACGGCGCTTGTCATCGAGGGCGGCAGCGTCGTTCCCGCGACTGGAAAATTCTCGCCGCGCCCGGTCGATTCCTCTTCGTCGTCGAATCAGCTCTACGCCGTTATGCTTTCCGGCCTCGAACCCAATGTCGAGGCGTCGGTGTCAAGCATTTCGGGCGACATTCCCGCGTCCTATTCGCTCGATGGAATTCACGCCGATCCGGATGGCCGCATCTGCCTGTGGCTTCCGCCGACAAACCAGGTGCGCGCGATTAGCGTGAACGGCACCGTCTTCTTCACCGACTATCCCTACACGAACTCGATAACGCGGTCGGTTTACAAGGCCGATATCGGTCTGGACAGTTCGGCGTCGGCAAGCACGGATCCTCCGGAGTCCGTCGTGATTGACGGCGAGACGCGCTACAGGCTGACAATTCCCTTCCTGACGCCCGGCGCCACTGTCGCGATTTCCGGCATCGACGTGTTCGGCGTTTCCGCCACCCAGACTGTGAATTCGGATGGCAATGTGGTCCTTCTGCTCCCGGATGGAGACTATGCGTTCGCCGTTGATTCCGTAGCATACACGGCGACAATCGACGGCGCGTCGGCGACGGCGGCAGTCGAGCCATTGGGGGTTTCGGTGAACGGAGCCGACCTCAGCGAACTGTCTGGCGACGGCTGGGAGTTCTCGCGCGGCACGCGCCTCCTCCTGCTCACCGGCGCCGGGCCGTTCGCGATCGCCGGCTCGGCGACCAATCTCGGCATCCGCGCCGAAGCGGACTGCGCCGTCACGCTCGCGGGACTCGCCATTACGAACACGGCGGCAGGGTATGGGTATGCGCCGCTGGACTGCGGATCCAGTGCGGTGGCGCTTGGCCTCGGCGGAGAGAACAGCCTCGTCGCCACTGCATACGGCAAGGCCGGCATCCACGTGGCGACAAGCGCCACGCTGACGGTTGATTCCGCCAATGATGGCGGAGCTCAGGGCGCGCTGGCTGCGCAGGGAGGTGCGCGCGCGGCCGGCATTGGCGGCGGGGAGTATGGCGCCTGCGGCACAATCGCGATTGTCGGCGGCGTCGTGACGGCGACTGGCGGGCAATATGCCGCCGGCATCGGCGGCGGCTATGAACGTCCCATCGGCAGCTTCACGCTCTCCGGCGGCACTGTCTTCGCCGCCGCAGGCTCGGCCACGGGATATGGCGAAGCGTTCGCCGCCGACATCGGCAACGGCGTCTATGGCAACTTAAGCGACAATGTTGGCACGATCATCATTTCCGGCGGCAGTCTCCGCGCGAACAGCGGCATTGTCTTTCCCGCCCCCACCAACGCCGTTTCGCAGGCCGTCCATCCGGTCGAGATCGACGTCGGGACGGCGAACCGCAAGGTCGCGTTCTCGGGCCTCGAGGGCTACGGCACCACCGATATCTGGTCGGACGAAAACGGCAAGGTCTGGCTCTGGCTTCCGGCCGGCGAAGAAGCGCCGACGCCCGTGCTGCAGGCGGCGGGCGCGAATCGCGCGCTGTCACGCAAGGCTGTGGGTGGCGGCGCATACCGCTTCGTCGCCAACGGCCACGCCGTCACGGCGGCCGTTGGCGCGGACGGCGCGGTGGATGTCATCAGCGAGCCGCTTGAAGTCGAGGGCTTCACGATCAACACCTTCCGGCTCGTGGGCGACAAGGTGGTGCTCAATGTCGCCGCCTCGCCGGACACCTGGCTCTACGGCTTCTTCGAGAAAGTGCGCATTCTCTCATCCACGACGCTCCCGATCCCGGACGACGCCGTGGTGGACACCCGCGAAGCGGAATCCACACTCGAAGACGACGGTTCGATCACCTACACCGTGACCCTATCGCCGGAAGAGGGTTCGCGGTTCTTCAGAATAGGCGCCGCAACCGGCCGGTAGACCGCCATTCCGGTCGACGATTCGCCTCTGGTCTTTCAACTGGGGACGTTTGTCATGGCGGAGGACAACAGGAAAAAGTGGCATGACGATGCGAATGGAAAGGATGCACATGTTCAAAGCGGCTGTCGACAGGCATTTGACGGGTGTGTTGCCCTGTCTGCTCATCGCGTTTTCCATTCATGCGGGAAACGCCTCAACTCCCGTCCATCAGCCATCAGGCCTTTCAACCTTTCAACCTTTCAACCTTTCAACTGGTTCCTACACGAACCACGCCGGGAACGCGATTTCCGGGTGGCCGGTCGCGCTCACGCAGTCGGAGGTCGTTCTGGCGGAAAGCGCAACCACCAACGCCTATCCGCTCTCGATCTTTCCCGAATCCGAGCAGCGGCGCATCGCTGCGGACTTCGTCCTTCGCCAAGGCGGCGGCCCGATCGGCCAGCTGCGCGTGCCGGCGGAAGTGAGGCGGGCGGTCGAAGGCGCGAGGAAGGCGACGGAGCGCTCGCGCAAGCGCGCCGCGAAGGGGCTTTGCCCGCAGGAGGAAAGCGACGCCTTCTGCGCCGAAACCCTTTCCGCGCTCAGACGCTACCTCGACAAGCAGGTCGAGTCCGGTGCAATCACCCCGGCCGAGCGCGCCGCGCTCGGCCGATAGGCAGCCGATTAATCGCAGCGCAAGCGCCGATCGATTTCAACAGTCGCCCCGAAACGGGGCATTCCCAAAAAAACAAACAAATACAAACACAATGAAACACAAACTGACAACCTGTCTGGCCGTCCTGTCCGCGGCCGTCCTGTCCGGTTGCGCGACGTGCCGGGACTGCTGCGGTTCGGCGTCGCCATTCGCGCAATACGACGATGTCGCCACGGTCCAGAGGCTTGAACTCAAGCGCACGTCCGAGAGCTGGGACGGCACCGCACTGCCGGACTACCTCAAGGGAAAGCCGGAACTCGTCGTGATGCGCTACATTTTCCCCGTCGGCAGCAAGCTTCCCTGGCATCACCATCCGGTGATCAACTACGGAATCCTGCAGCAGGGAGAACTGACCATCGTTGGGCTTGAAGGCCAGCGGCAGGTGGTTCGCGCCGGCGAACCGATCGTCGAGATGGTCGGCCCCATCCACTGCGGCATGAACACTGGCGACAAGCCCATCGTCCTGGACATGTTCTATCTGTCGCAGGATGGAATGCCCCTTGCCGTCCAGCATCCGGAAATCGACAAGTCGATGGAGTAGTGACGCGCTGTTCGCGGAGTCGAACGCGCCCGGTCGGGTGCGTTCGACTCCGTGTATCATGCAAAAACGGGACGAGCCAGAAAACGAAAAAGGTTGCCTTTTAGGGGGCGCGGGCTATGATTCCCGTTCCACATGCGAAGGCCGGGCCTTTCCAGAGCGTTTCCATGACAGCAATGAAAACCGACACATCATCCACGAAGCGCGCCATTTTGCGGTGCGCCATCAGCCGCGCGGTCGCGGTCGCGTCCGCTGCACTCGCTCTTGACGCCGTCGCGGAACCGGACTTCGCGTCGTTCCGCGAGACCTGGATCACCGACCGCCTCTCCATTGGCATCGGAGTTGCCAGTTCGACGCTGACGGATTCGGAGCGCCCGAAGGATGTCGCAGGGAGGCGCACTTTCGTGGGGTACGTCTGGAAGCTCGAAGACGCCGAACGCGCGGCGTTCGTGCCGGAACTCAAGTACTGGCCCATCGACAATCTGCGCCTGACGCTGACTGCGGACCACGTCAGCGGCCGCACCCGCAACTACAACCTTGCAAAGCACAGCGACGGCGTCGCGGAACTGTACGGCCCGGAACTTCTTGTCGAGGGACTCCTGCCGCTGTTCGACAACAAACTGCTGCTGCATGCCGGCGGCGGCGTGGTGTACGGGTTTGGCGACTTTTCGGAAGTGACCTGGTGGAAGCTTGGCTACGCCAGCGAAGATAGCTGGAACACGCTGGGGCGCCCCACCGTGAAAACGCGGCAGGACCACTATCGGCGCATTTTCGTCGATGACGCGTTCGGCTGGGCGGTTTCGGCCGGCTGCGCCTGGCGTCCGACCCCGCGTTTCGAGCTGGATCTGTCGTTGCGCCACGTGTGGATCGAACCCGAGTGCCAGTTTGGATACGAATACAGCGCGCCGCGCGGCTTCGAAAAGCACCAGGATGGCGAATTTACGATGAACCACCTGTCCGTCGCGATCACCGGCTCGTACGTTTTCTGAAGTCGGCCGCGCGGCCGTGCTTGCCGCCGCGCGCTGGCAGGAGTCCGGCGCCGCAGCCAGGACAAACGCATGAAATCTTTGCGCGACAATTCCCGCAGGGGAGTCGAGCAAAGGTTTCATGCGTTCGCCCTGACGATGCAACGCGGCAGGCGCAGCAGAAGTATCAGCATCGTGTAGATTTCGAGGCGCCCTGCCAGCATCGCGAAGCAGTACCAGAGCTTCAGGGCGGCGGGCAGCGCGCCGAAATTGGCCGTGGGTCCAAGCGATCCGAGTGCCGGCCCGACGTTGCCGACCATGCTGAAGGCCGCAGTGACGGCCTCCAGCGGCGGCAGGCCGGCAGCCGCGCCGGCCAGGGCGGTGACGCACGACAGCGCAAGGTATGCGAAGACGAATGCCCCGACGCGCACCACAAGCCCTTCGTGCACGGGCACGCCGTCGATTCGCACCGAGTAGACTCCGCGCGGGTGCAGCATGCGCTGGACCTCGACGCCGGCCTGGCGCGCGAGAATCGTCCAGCGAACCACTTTCACGCCGCCGGCCGTGGAACCCGAACAGCCGCCCACGAGCATCAGCGCGAAAAGCGTGGCCTGCGCGACTGGCGCCCAGGTTGCGAAATCGGCCGAGGCGAATCCGGTGGTGGACAGGATTGAGGCGACCTGGAAGGCAGCCAGTCGTACCGAGCGGCCGGCGGTTTCGCCGCCGTGCGCGAGAGCCGCCGCCACGAGCGCGGTCGCGCAGCAGTACAGAAGCGCCAGCGCCTTCGGTTCGGTTGCCGCGCGTACGCCCTCGCCGCGCCGCGCGAGCAGCCGGTAGTAGACAGCGAAATTCAATGCCGCCGCGAACATGAACGCGGTGCATACCCATTCGGCGGCCGGGCTGGCGAACGCGGCTATGCTTGCGTTGCGCGTTGAGAATCCGCCGGTGCCAAGCGTTGAAAACGCATGGCAGAGCGCGTCCGTCCACCCCATGCCGCACAGGCGAAGCAGCGCGGTCTGCGCCGCGGTGAGGGCGACGTAAAGCGTCCAGAGGACTTTTGCGGTGTCCGCGATTCTCGCGGTGAGCTTGCCCTTTTCTGGACCGGTCGATTCGGCGTTCATGAGCCGGAATCCGCCTATGCCGAACATTGGCACGAGCGCGACCACGAGCGCGATCACACCCATGCCGCCGAGCCAGTGCGTTTCGCAGCGCCACAAGTTCACCGCGCGCGGTAGCGACTCGACGTCTGCCAGCACCGTGGCTCCGGTGGTGGTGAAGCCGCTCACGCTTTCGAACACGGCATCTGCGATCGACGGCAGCGCCCCGCAGACGCGCAGCGGAATCGCGCCGAAAAGGCAGACCGCGATCCAGGCCACGCCGACGGCCGCAATGGCGTCGCCAGGTACGGGCGGCGGCGCGGCGGCGGCGCGATCATGGTTTCCGGAGCGCTTTCGGGAAATTCGTACGCCGATGGCGGCGGCAGCCGCGAGACCGACGGCGAAAGGAGCCGCGAACGCGGCGGCGGCGCGCCAGTCCCCGTCATACGCCGCGACGGCGAGCGGAAGCGCGAGCGAGACGCTCGCCAGGGCGCATACGCAGACGAACACGCGCGCGAAGAGGATGGCGGACATGGCAGGTGGCTATGGTTTGGAGAAAACGCGCATGGCGCGTGGACTGCCCGGGCGCATCACCAGCACGACCCGCGCGCCGGGCGCAAGAATCGTGGATCCGTCGGGCACCGCAAACGGTCCGCCGCCGGGCGCGCGCGTCAGAAGCGCGAGAAAGTCTCCCGGAAGCGAAAGCTCGCTCAGCGGCCGGTCGGCAGCCGGCGATCCGGGCTCCACGTCGCATTCGACGATTTCAAAGCTCCGGTTGCAGACGGAATGCACGGAATGGACGCTGCGGCCGCGCAGATGCCCGGCAATGGCGTCGACTACCGAGTCGCGCAGCGGCACCGCCACGTCGATTCCGAGTTTGCGCGCGATTTCGTCGAACGACGCGCTTGCGGTCAGCGCGACCGTGCGGGCGACTCCGAGTCCCTTGAGATACGCGGCGGCGACGAGATTGCGTTCCGTGTCGGACGTGGCGGTGACCGCGATGTCGCAGGCGTCGAGGCCCTCGTCGTGCAGGAAGGCCTCCTCCGTGACGTCGCCGCACAGCACGCGCGCCCCCGGCAGGGCGTTGGCGGCCTCGCGGCATCGCGCCGGATCGGCGTCGACGACTACGATTTCGCGCCGCCGCCGCCGCGTGGAGCCGAACAGTGCGCGCAGTCCCTCGCCCTGGCCACCGTCCGCAAGAAGTCGTTTTGCGACGAAGCGACCGACTAGCCCCGCTCCGAACACTGCGGCGCGGCGGGGCAGGCCTTCCGGTGCGGCGCCTGCCAGGGCGAACATCTCGTCGCGGTTGCCGGCGTCCACCACCACGCCGATGCGGTCGCCCGCCTGGAGCGTCGTGGAGCCATCCGGCAGCATGGCCTCGCCGGCGCGGGAGACGAATGCCACGAGCATCCTGCGGCCCGTGCGCTCGGCGGCGTTTCGCAGCGCCACGCCGTCGAGTCTGCCGCCCGGCGCCACGGCGAGTTCGGCGATGCCGTGGCCGCCGTCGAGATCGATCACGTTTCCGACGAGTCCGTACTCCATGGCGCGGCAGATGGCGGCTGCGGCCTCGACGTCGGGGTTGAGCATGCGGTCCACGCCGAAGACGGGGCGGGAATGGCCGGCGCGGCGAGCGGCGCTGGCCAGTTCGGGGCGCGCCGTTCGCTCGTAGTAGGCGTAGTTGCGCACGCGCGCGAGCTTCTTCACGGACGGCCGCACCGCGTCGGCCAGGGCGCACGTGATGAGATTCACCTCGTCGTCGTCCGTGAGGGCGACCAGTGCGTCGGCGTCGGCCAGGCCAGCGGATTCCAGGGTGGCCGGGTTGTTGCCGTCGGCCTCGACGACGGCGCAATCCACCTGTTCGCGGGCGACTGCGGCGCGCGCGGAATCGTTTTCGACAAGAACGACTTCGGCTCCGGACGCAACGAGGGAACGCGAAAGCTGGATGCCGGTGAATCCGGCGCCGACCACTATTGTTTTCATGTCATGGAGTTTGAGGTCGAGACACTGGGGTGAAATCCGCGACCGTTTCCTGAAACCGCCCGCGAAATCGGCCTTGGCAACGGCCCGCGCGTCCGCCATTGCGGGGGTGCCGGAATTCGCGGGACTCCGGCGGCTTGAAGGCGGCTCTGCCCGGAATCATCGCGGACGAACGGGGTGGTGTCAAGGCTTTTCGACATTTACCCATGGCCGGCTGTATCATTCCGACCGTGGTTTCAATTTCGTTTTTGGGCCGCAATTGGCGCAGGCGCGCGTGGCCGGCGGCATCATTCCGACCGTGGTTTCAATTTTGTTTTGAGGCCGCAATTGGCGCAGGCGCGTGTGGCCGGCGGCATCATTCCGACCGTGGTTTCAATTTTGTTTTGAGGCCGCAATTGGCGCAGGCGCACGTGGCCGGCGGCATCATTCCGACCGTGGTTTCAATTTTGCTTTGAGCGAGCGCAGTCGGGTGGGGTGGGGGCGGGGTGCGCGGGTTTGCATCCTGCGTGCGTTCATGGTAGTTTTCGGGCACGGGCGAAGGCCCGGAGGGAGACATGGCAATGGAACGGACAGTCGGATTTTCGGTTTTGGGAGCGGGCAGAATCGCCGGAAAGACCGTGCTTGCGGCGCGGCATCTGGCCGGGCGCGGGGTGCTGCGCCTGCGCGCCGTCGGCGCCAGGGACGCCGGAAGGGCGGCCGACTTCGCGGCGGAGCACGGGTTTGAAGCATCGTTCGGTTCGTATGCGGAAATGCTGGCCGACCAGGGTACGGAGCTTGTGTACGTGGCGACGCCGAATTCGCTGCACGCCGCCCACGCGAAGGCCTGTCTTCTGGCGGGAAAGCACGTGCTCTGCGAAAAGCCGTTTGCCACGACCAGGCGCGAGGCGGAGGAGGTGTTCGCCCTTGCGAGGAGGCTCGGCCTGTTTTGCGGCGAGGCGATGTGGACGCGCTTCCAGCCCGCGTGGCGGGCGATTCCCGGAATTGTCGCGACCGGGCGCATCGGGGAACCGCGGCTAGTCGAGGGGTCATTTGCAGTCCCCGTGAGCGGCAAGGCCCGTCTGGCCGATCCCGCGCTGGGAGGCGGTGCGCTGCTGGATCTTGGCGTGTATCCGCTGGCCTTCGCGCTGGCGATGTTCGGCGAGGACCCGGAACATGTTTCCGGGAGCGCGGTGGTGACGCCGGGCGGCGTCGACGACCAGTCGTCGTTTTCGCTGCGTTGGAGCGACGGCAGATTCGCGGCGCTGTCCTGCTCGATGAGCGCGGCTGGCGGGGCTCGCGGGCGGCTTGTCGGCACCGCCGGGTCGATCGAGCTTCCGGAGCTTGTGCGCTGCGAGACGCTCCGCGTCGTGCGCCATCCGGGCGAGGTGCTCGAAACATTGCGTTTTCCGTTCCCGTGCAATGGCTACGAGTACGAATTCGAGGCTGCGGCCAAGGCGGTGCTGGCGGGACTTCCGGAGTGCGCCGAGGCGCCGCAAAGCGCCACTCTCGCCGCGCTTGGCGCCATGGATTCGCTTCGCGCATCGTGGGGAGTGCGCTTCCCGGCCGACGCCTGAAGCGGCGCGGCCGGGACCGCTGCCAACCGCGATTCCGGCGGGACCGCTTGCCGCGATTCCGCCGTCGTTACGCCCTGCGCTTGATTACGCCTTGCGCTCGATCGCGGCGGCGAAAGCTCCGTCGCACGAGAAATCCGGAGGCACGAGGGCTGTTTTCGCCTTGAGTTCGAACCGACCGGAATGGCGTGCGAGAAACGCCTCCACGATCTCCTCGTTTTCCTCCGGCTCGATAGAGCAGGTGGAGTAGACGATGCGGCCGCCCGGCTTCAGGAGTCCCGTCGCCAGATTTTCCAGAATTGCCGCCTGGGTTTCGGCGAGCGATGCGAGGCGCGCGGGATCGAAGCGCCAGCGTGCGTCTGCGCGGCGGCGCTGAACGCCGGTGTTGCTGCAAGGGACGTCAGCCAGAATCCTGTCGAAGAGAGGTCCTCCGGCGCCATGCGCGCCGCGGAAGTCGCCGGCGCGGCAGCGCTTGGCGTCGCCGACGCCGACTTCGACGAACGAGTCGAAACGCAGCCGCTCCAGATTTTTGCGGAGCGGGCCGAGCCTGTCGCGCCAGCAGTCCATGGCGAAGAGTTCGCCGCGGCATTCCATTCGCGCGGCGATTCCGGCGGTTTTTCCGCCCGGGGCCGCACAGGCGTCAAGCACGCGCATTCCGGGGCGCACCTCCAGGAGGCGCACCGCCTCCAGCGTCGCGGGATCCTGGATCGTGAAAAGACCGTCCGCGAAGCCGGGCAGGGAATCGACATGCGAGCCGTGCGGGATGCACACGGCCTCGTCCGGGCGTCCGGGATGCGGCGTGGCGCCGACGCCGGCCTCCGTAAGGGTCCGCAGGAGTTCCGCCGCGGTGGTGCGACCCGGCAGCGGAAGGAGGGTCACGCAGGCTGGGGTGTCGTCCCACTCCAGTAAGGCGCGGGCGCGTTCCGTCCCGAAGCGCTTTGTCCAGCGTTCGGTCTGTTCGTCGGTATGCGACGAGCGGACCGCGAGCGTGGCCGAGGCGAGTCTGGACGCGACGCGTGCCGGCTCGCGCAGCAAGTTGCGCAGCACGGCGTTTACGAGACCGGTCTGCGCGCCGGAGCCAGCGACCAGCTTGAGGGCCTCGACCGTGGCGGACACTGCGGCGTGCGGTGCCACAGATGGCATTTCAAGTATCTGGGCGGCGCCCAGGAGCAGCGCCGCCTGGGTGGCGGCGTTTTCCGGACGGTGCCGCATGAAGAGCTCCAGCACCCAGTCCAGGGCGCGGCAGCGGCGCACCGCCGTGTAAGTCAGGTCCATCGCGAACGGCCTGCGGAAGGGCGGTATTCCGCCGAGCATCCTGTCCGGGAATTCCCCGGTCTCCATCCAGCGCATCAGGATGCGCATGGATTCGGCGCGCGCCAGGGTGCCGTCGTCGGGAGCGTGATTTTGGAATTGGGGCTGAGTTGAGTTGCGCATGCTGCGTGGTGCGAGTCGGTCGCAACCGCATTCAACCACCCGATCCCGGCCGTGTCAACAGAAATTGTCGAAACAGGCTTATCCACCATTTTTCGCGCATCCACTGCGCACGGCGGACGCGCGCGGTTTTCTCCGTTTTTTTGCCCAGAGGCGCCATAGCACAAGCATCATTTTCCAGGGATAGGCGTCCGCTGCCGACTTCTTCCGCGGCCGACCGGAGATGGATTTGTGCATGATCGCCACGGGCCTCGTATTCCACCTTGCGCCCGAGTCCAGGGCTCTGAACCCGTCGGCGGCGCGTCGCCATGGAAGGCTCGTTGCGTTTCTAGGGGATGTTAGTGTGTCAAAATGTTGCAAAGTAAAGTATCTTTGTCGCCGTTAATGCAAAAAAGGAGGCTACGAGCGACAGAAGTGGAAGAACAAGGACGTATTTTGACGGAAATCTCTGCTTGACAGGACGGAACATCACCATTCCAGGAATAACTGCGCATGCCACAATCCAGAAACCAGTCGTGAACTTTCCGAAATCGCTGAATTGATACCATTTCCAAGCGGCATAGACGATTACAGCAACGGATGCAAGCCATGCCGCCCATCCAGATTTCACCCCGAATTTATTTTTACTCCAAAAAAGGAAAAGCGGAAAACAAAGAGCCGCAAATTTCAAAGTTGAACTACCCATGGCCAATCTCTCCAGCAATTATAGCCAATTCGGCAAGTGTAAAAAAAGCGGCAAAAACGGAAAAAAACAGAATTCAGCGGCGATTCCGACAAGAAAATCCCGAAGCAAAGAATTCTTCGGACATGTTGCGGCCAACGCTATCAATGTCGCATTGCCGATGCAAGCACTTGAACAATATGAAGCAATTGCATTCCAGTCCCAGTAAAACAAAGGAGCCATTTCAAATTCCCCCTATGTCATTTGCGCAAGGTCGATTAGTCAATTAGAAATCCGTTTTCAGTGCCAACCATGCTCCTTCTTGGCAATTTCGTTGTACATTGGGTCATGTTGCCGTCGAGGTCGTAGGTCAGGGCAGTTTCTCCCGCATGGGGCGCGGAGGACGCAGAGGTTCTCTGGATTGAAGTGTATTGGTTGAGGTTGTTGGCGGTATAGGCGTTGGTGGCGGCGGGGGATTCGTGGAGAGCCAGGTTGCCGATGTGGTCTTAGGAATATGAGTCCTCCGCGTTCTCAAATGTGATTTCATATCCTGCGTCGGCGCTATCTGGCGCGTAGTCGTAGGTGACGACTGCGGCGGCGTTGGACACTCCTGCGAGCAGCTCGTCTTCGGCATAACTGTAATCCTAAAAACGCAGTTGACACGAACAGACTTTCTCACACAGAGGCACGGAGGCACA
>CAMOSH010000130.1 GCA_946624575.1 uncultured Verrucomicrobiota bacterium | reverse complement strand
ATCATCAGCCCCGTGTCGGCCGAATAGACCTTCATCGTCGAATCGTCCTCGGTGAGCGCCAGGGCGACGCCGGGGTCGGTCGCGTTGTAGGCGATGTTGGCGACCTTTGCGTCGGCAAGCCAAAGAAACGACGATTCGTAGGAGCGCCGCCGCGCGCCCTTTTCCAGCGCCGCCAGGGAAAAACGCTTCTCCTTCTTCGAAAGCTGCCCCGGAATTCCGTCGAAGATCCGCCGGACCTTGGGGGCGGACGCTCCGGCGAACTTGGCGATGTCGTCGTGGTAGAGCTTGAGAATCGACCTCTTCACGACATCCACGTCCCCGAAATTCCTCGTTTCCGCGTATTTGGCCACGGCCTGGGGCATCCCTCCGACGAGCAGGTATTCGCGGAAACGGCGCATCGCGGTTTCGTGGAAACTCTCGCCCATCGGGCTGCGCTTCGAATATGCCTCGGCAATCATGGGCCACGTGACCACGTCGCCCATGGCTTCGAGGAATTCCTCGAAGTCCATGGGATACATCCCCACGGCTTCCTCCTCGGACGGAATCGTGATGTTCCTGACGTTCCTGCGGAGCGAAATCAGGGATCCCGTCTCGATGTAGTCGTAGCGGCCGTCCGCGACGAGGGACTTCACGAGCTGCCGCGCCTGCGGGCAACGCTGCACCTCGTCGAACACGATGAGCGAATCCCGTTCGTAAAGACGGACGTTGTAGGCGAAGCTCAGTTCCGCGAACAGCACGTTCAGGTCGTCGGGGTGGTTGCGGATCGCCGACAGCACCCTGCGGTTCGGTTTCGTGAAATCGACCATGACGACCGATTTGTATTCGCGCCTTCCGAACTCGCCGATGACAGTGGTCTTGCCCACCCGGCGCGCCCCCTCGACGAGAAGCGCCGTGCCGCCGCGGGAACGACGTTTCCATTCCAGCATCTTGTCGTAGATTTTACGCCTGAACACCATGTCGCGCTCCTTTGTTTCGTTGACGGGGGCAATTATCGAAAATCCATCCTGGAAAGTCAAGGACGCTGCACGTTTTTAAGCATCATACAGACGACAAAAGCGCACGTTTTTAAGCATCGTCCAGACGGAAAAAGTGCACATTTTTGAGTATTAACCTCACAGCCGGCGCCGCTTGCGCCATTCGCGCATGGACATCCCGGTGCGTCGGCGGAAGAGGTGGCGCAGCTCGATTTCCGAGCCGAAGCCGCAAAGGCCGGCAATGGCGCCGATCGCGGTCTGAGTGTGCTCCAGAAGCGTCTGAACGCGCTGGAGCCGCACGTGCTGGATTTCGTCGAGGATGCTGTGCCCCATCGCCTCGCGGAAGCGCTTTTCGAGAAGCCAGCGCGAGCAGCGGAACCGCTTTGCGAGGGCGGCGGCGGTGAGTCCGCCGCAGGCCTCGCGGCGGATCGTCTCCACGGCGTCGATCACCCACGGTTCGCGCCGCCCACGACCGCCGGTGCTTCTGCGCCGAATGACAAGAAGCGGGCCGTAGGCGATGGCATTGTTCACAATTGACAATTGTTCACAATTGTCCATCAATGACAAACGCAAATTGCGGGCTGTCCGGAGGTCGGCGGCTACCGGCCGGGAGCGCTTGCCGGGTACGCCGGATTTGCCATTTGCGATTTGTGAACAATTGCCACTTGGGGATTTGTGAACAATATCCATCATCTCCCCGAGCAATCTCGTAGCGAGAAAGCCGCCGTTCTCGAAGTCCATCGGAATGCTGGAAAGCGGCGGGGACGCCGCTTCGCAGAGCGCCGCGTCGTTGTCGACGCCGACGAGCGTGAGATCGCGCGGGATGGAGCGGCCCGCAGCCTTCGCCGCGCGGGCGATGGAGGCCGCGGTGGCGTCGTTCACGGCGAAAACGGCGGTGCGGGGCGGGAGCTTCGCGATCCATTCCCGGAGTCGCGCGTCCGGCTCGTCCCCTCCCCCGCCCCAGTCCACGAGGCAGAGGCAGTGCCTCCGCTCCTTTCGGCAAAGCGCGCGGAAGGCCGCGACGCGGGCGTTCGACCAAATCCCGTCCGGCATCGCGGAATCGGCAAGCCCCACGGCCGCGAAGCCGTCGGGGTTCCCGGACGAAAGCTCCCGGAACGCGGCGGCGGCGACGCTGCCGTTGTCCACGGCCACGCGCGCGATCCGCCGCCCGCGCGGTGCGGACAGGCAGTTCATGAACACCGCCGGGACGCGCCCGAACGCGGCGGGAGGGAGGTCCGGCGGCCCGTTGGAGCATTCCACGATGCAGCCGACAGGCCGTTTTTCGGCCAGAAGCTCCGACAGACTCCTGCCATGCGAAAGCCGGTAGTTGACCGACTCCGCCGTCCAGCCGCGCATCGCCGCATATCGCGAAATACCTGCGAACACCGCGTTATGGACGGCGACCCGCGTGTCGTGACTCAGATACAGGATTTTGCCTTTCTCCCCCATGTCGCGGCCTTCCGGACTACCGAATCCCCCTCACGACCACGCCGAGGCCGTTCGCCGCCACGAGCATGCGTTCGAGCCATTCGGTCTTCATGCTGATGCCCTTGGCGTCGGGGGCGATGCCGTGCGAGACGAGAAAGAGCGCCTCCCCGCGCTCCCCGGCGCGCGCGATGGCGCGCAGGATGTCCTCGATGTCGGTGTGGTAGTTCTCGCCCATGATGACATTGGGCACGAGCCTCGCCGAGAGGAAATCGGACGCAGGAAGGAAGTAGCCGTCGGCCGTCGCCACGGGCCGCCACTGGTCAAGCTTCTCGCCCCTCGGGTCATGCGGATTCGGGTTTGGCGGGAAGGCCGCCCCGAGGCCGCGGACGCGCGAAAAGCCGCGCGAGAGGAAGAGCGCGTCGGTGCGGTCGGTGCGGCGGCAGTTCGGATAGGCGTAGGACCGCACGGGGATGCCCGCCGCGCCGAGGGCCTCAAGCTGCGGGGCGATGTCGGCATTCCAGAAGGCGTCCTCGCCCATTTCCTCGACCGCCGGAGTGGCGTTCAGGTGGTTCAGGCCGTGGATTCCGATTTCATGCCCCGCCGCAAGCGCCTTCTTCATGAAGTCGATCCGGTTCGTGCCGATGACGAAGAAGGTCGCGCGGGCGTCGTATTTCGCGAAGAGGGGGAGCGCCGCCTCCCACTGGTCGAAGTTCGCGTCGTCGAAGGAGAGCGAAAGGACGCCGTGGCGCGGCCAGGCCTCCGCCTTGAGAGCGCATGAGGACAGCATGCCGTCGTAGTCGGTCACGACGATTTCGCCCCTGCGCTCCAGTTCGGCAAGGGTGTCGAGGTGCTTCCGGAAACTGTCGCGGTCGGCGAACGGGCACCAGCCGCCGTGGTCCGCGGCGGAGACCCCGTGCGTCAGGATGTCGGCGCGTTCGACGCCCCGCGCCCGCAGGTCGGCCACCAGGGCGGCGACGCGGTCGCAGTTGTTGGAGCCGAAGTTGTAGCGGGTGCCCGCCGCCTGTCGAAGGCCGAGTTCGCGGCAGATGCGCGCCGTGGTTTCGTTCTGCCGGACGAACGGCGTGAACAGGAAGCGCGGGGCGATGCCCGTCTCTGCCGCGATCTTGTCCGCGGAGACGCGGATTTCGCGGCGGACCTCGTCATCCTGCCCATTGTCGAGCAGGGAGAGGAGATTCGGGTGCGACTGGGTGTGCGTGGCGATCTCGTGACCGCGCCGGACGAGTTCGCGCACGTCGTCCCACGTGAGGTGGTTGTCGTCCTTGCCGATCCGGTCGGTGACGATGCAGAAGGTGCCGCGCCAGCCACGCTCTTCCAGCATGGGCGCGGCAATGAGCAGGTGGTCCTTGAGCGAGTCGTCGAAGGTCAGCGCCACGCGGAGTGGCGCGGCGGAGGCCGTAGCGCCGAGCAGGCCGATGGAACAGGCGAGTGCGGGATTGTTCATGGTAGAAATCCCGGCAATTACCGGCTCCACTGCCAGGCGACCTGTCGGGGATCGCTCTCGATGGCGACGCCGTCCCCGTAGGCAAGGCCCTCGATCTTCGGCGCGATCACCTCGGCGGCGCAGCCGGGCTGGAAATGCTCCGCCTTGGTTTCGGGATGCGGCTGATACACGAGCGCCTGATAGCTGACGCCGCGGTGCACGAGCCGGATGCGCGAGAAGGAGAAGGTTTCGGCCGGCATGTCGGGGTGCCACTTGACGCGCTCGAAGAGCAGCGCGTCCGGGCCGGGAACGTAGCGCCATGGCGTGCAATCGACGTTGATGGTGCCGGGGTGGAACGGCGAGAGGTCGAGCCCCAGCGCCTTGAAGAACGGCGCCTGCATCGCGACGGTGCCTCCCGGGAAACGCACGTCCCCGGCGCGGCCCGACGCCACTCCGTGCCCTTTCACGACGCGCCCGGAGACGACGCGCGGCGGAAGCCACTCGCGCAGCGCGCGCCAGTCGAACGGCGCCTCGCCCACGAGCGCGTAGTTCCATTCGCGCGCCCCGCCGTCCACGCAGAAGGCGATGTCCACGACGCCCGGGCCGGCGCATTCGACGCGGCCAAGCGGCAAAACGCCGTTGGACGGCACGCGCCAGCGTCCTTCGAGCAGGACGCGGCCGGTCGCGCGCTCGGTGAACGTGGCGGCGACTTCGACCGGGCGCAGCAGGTCGTTCACGGCGAACGCGCCGCCGTCGTCAAGGAGCAGCGCCAGCACGTCGCGCTGGGCGTCGCGCACGGCGGAAAAGGCCGGCTTGCGGACGCCAAACCAATCGACGAGCGCGTCGGAGACCTGCGGCCAGCCGTCGCGGACGTTCCACCAGAGCAGGCCGCCGCGATTCGCAGTCTTTCCGGCGCGGAAGGTTTCGATCATCGTCTTCAGGGCCTCGGCCTGGAAGGCCTGGCTTTGCGCGACAAAGGCGTCGAGGTCGCGCTCGACGGAGCCGAAGAGGCGGCGAACCTGCGTCGTCATGATGTCGTTGCGCCGCCACAGGCCCGAATCGGGATCGAGGAAGGGGCACGACGCCTTGAGCCGCCACTCGTCGTTCCAGTCGAGCTTCGCGTCGTCCGGCTCGTCGGGATTCTTCCACGGGGCGACGCACTCCGGCGTCATCATCCGCTCCAGCGAGCAGCGGCACGGCGCGCCGTGCCATCCGGTTTCGCTCGCGAAGCTCACGCCGCCGCCGAGATAGAAGTCGTCCTTGAACCACTCGCGGCTTCCCCAGAGATGGCGCTCTGCGGGCTGCGCCGCGCCGGCGAATACTTCGGGAGAAAAATACGGGCTGGAGGGCAGATAGGGGCGGGTCGGGTCGAATTCGCGGAGAACGCGCGGGAGGACTTCGCGGCTGAGGCGGTCGCCGTTCGGATCGAGCGGCGCGCCGGCCGTCTCCCCCCACGTGAGAGATTCGTCGTTTTCGTTGTTTCCGGCCCAGAGCGCGAGCGACGCGTGGTTGCGCAGGCGCAGCACGACGGCGCGGGCCTCGGCGGCCGTCGCGGCGGCGTAGGCGTCGTCCTGCGGGAACTGGGCGCAGCCGGTCATGAAGTCCTGCCACACCAGCACCCCGTGTTCGTCGCACCAGTCGTAGAAGAAGTCCGGCTCGTAAACGCCGCCGCCCCAGACGCGCAGCATGTTGCAGCGGCTCTCCCGCACGAGCGCGAGCGTCGGGAGGATGCGCGCGGCCTGGCGCGAGGGAATGGCGTCGGTCGGGACCCAGTTCGTACCGCGCATGAAGATCGGCTCCCCGTTCACGACGAAGCGGAACTCGCCCGGATCGTCCGGGCCGCGCCCGTCCCGGCGCTTCAGCTCCAGCGTCCGGAAGCCGATGCGACGCACGTCGCACGCCAGGACGGCGCCTTCGGCGTCCAGGACTTCGATCGAGGCGTCGTAAAGGGGCTGCTCCCCCGCCCCGGCCGGCCACCAGAGGTCGAAGCCTGCGGCATCGAACTCGACGGTGTTCTGCGAAAGGTGGAGCCGCCGCCGAGCCTCGGCCACGACCGCGCCTCCGCGCGAAACGCGGAGACGGACGCTCGCGCCGCCGAGAAAGGCGTCCATCGGCGCCTCGACGCGGAACTGCGCGCGCATCCGGCACGTCCGCGCGCCGTCGGGGCGCGTCCCGTGGCCGAAGGTTGTCCAGAAGGGATCGGCCACGCGGACAGGGTCCTCGATTTCGAGGCGGACGCCGCGCCACAGCCCGGCGAGATAGAGCCGCGGAAAGATGTCCCACCCGCCCATGTGCGCGGCCTTGCGGAGGGGGACGTTGTCCGCGCAGACGGCGTGGCGCGCGTGGTGGCCGAGGCTGAAGCGCTGTGCTTCGAGCGCCGCACTGCGCAGAAGCACCTGGACCGTGTTCTCGCCCTCACGCAGGAGGTGCGTCACGTCGAAGCGGCGCTCGACGAGCATGTTCGCCGACTCTCCGATCTTTTCGCCGTTGAGGAAGACGTCGGCAAGCGTGTCGATGCCTTCGAAGAAGAGCGTCGCGCGGGAGCCGTCGCGCGGAACGGCCGGAGCCTCGAATGTGCGCGAATAGAGCCACTGATGGCCCTCGAAACGGCGCCATTGCAAGGCGTTTAGGCCCGTTTCCGGCGGCGGCAGAAGCCCCGCGCGCATGAGATCGAGTTCGCAGTTTCCGGGGACTTCGGCTTCGACGCACTCCGTCTCCAGATTGTCCGGAAGCGGCAGGGACCGAACCGCGCCGTCTGCCGGCTGCGGGAAAAATTCAAGGCGCCATGCGCCGTCAAGGGAAATCGTTTTCATGGTGTTTCGGGGCCGCAAGTCTAGCAAAGCGCCTTCCTCGGCGTCAACAGATGTCGGACGCGTCGTCGCAAATTGACATGTGTCCGCACGCGGGCTATGATTCCGCCGCAAGCGACGCAAATCCGCAACAGGCGCCTGGCGACCGTCGGAAACGTCCCGGCGGCGTCGGATTCCACCCAACAAGTCATCGGCGCGCCGCCGGTCGCGGAACTTGCTTGCCAACATGAGGAAACCTCGAAAATGAATCCGACCACTCCGCCCATGGGCTGGAACACGTGGAACACGTTCGGCGAGAACATCGACGAGCGCCTGGTCCTTGAAAGCGTTGACAAGTTCGTGGAGCTTGGCCTCAAGGACGCCGGCTACGAATACGTCGTGATCGACGACTGCTGGTCGCTGCGCGAGCGCGACGCAAAGACCGGCGAGATCGTCCCCGATCCGGCCAAGTTCCCGCGCGGCATGAAATTCGTCGCGGACTACGTTCACTCCAAGGGGCTGAAGTTCGGAATGTATTCCTGCGCCGGCGTCCGCACCTGCGCGGACTACCCGGGCTCCTTCGAGCACGAGTTTCTCGACGCGCGCACCTTCGCGCGCTGGGGCGTCGATTTCCTGAAATACGACTACTGCGACATGCCCTTCTACGACAAGGCGCAGTTCTACTACCGCCGCATGGGGCAGGCGCTGCGGCTCTCCGGTCGCGACATCCTCTTCTCCGCCTGCAACTGGGGGCGCGAGGACGTCTGGCGCTGGATCCGCTCCACGGGCGCCGGAATGTATCGCTCCACTCCCGACATCTTCGACTCCTTCGGCTCCATGCGCTCGATCGCCATTTCGCAGCTGCCGAAATTCGACACGAGCGCCCCGGGCTGCTTCAACGACATGGACATGCTCACCGTGGGGATGTTCAAGAAGGGACACGTCGCCGCCGAGAAGTGGGCGGGCAAGGACGTCCCGACGTTCGAGGAATACAAGGTGCAGTTCGCCGCCTGGTGCGTCTGGGGCGCGCCGCTCATGCTGGGCTGCGACATCCGCTCGATGGATCCGGAGATCCTGAAACTGGTGACGAACCGGACGCTCCTCGGCATCGACCAGGACAGGCTGGCGCTTCAGCCCTTCGTCGCGGAGACCGTCCAGCTCGACAAGGACGAGCCGCGCGTCGTGGCGCGTCTCCTCGACGGAGGCGACATGGCTCTGATGTTTGTCAATTTCGGGGAAAACGAGGTTAGCGGCCGGACGCACCTGGACAAGCTCGGGCTGCCCTACGATTCGGGCATGCGCCTTTCGCTGCGCGACGCGTTCACGGGCGAGGTCTCCCAATCCGGGCGCGACACGATCTCGTATCGTCTTGCTCCGCGTTCCTGCGAAGTGTTCCGCGCAACCCCGGTCGTTGCCTAGTATCGTGACCTGCGTCGATTGCGGAAAGCCCGTCGAACCCGTCGCCCACGCCCTTGCGCTGAAGATCGTGAATCCGTGCGCGACGGAGTTCCGGTGCCTGGACTGTCTTTCCAAGACGTTCGGCTCGTCCGTCGAACGTCTCCTCGACGCCGCCCGCAACTATCGATTCCGAGGATGCGTCCTATTCAAGGACATCGAAATCCCCGACGCAAGCCGGGGGGACCAGTCCGACCGCGACCAGGGCACCTGGCCGGCCTCCCTCTCCTGAAGGGTCATACAGGCGAATTCGCCTCCCGCCACGCGGAGGGGGCCTGGCCGGTGGCGGCGGCGAAGGTGCGCGAAAAGTAGCCTGCCGAGGAGAAGCCCGATGCTCGGGCGATGTCCATGAGGGGGCGCGCCGTCTCTGCGAGAAGGCGCTTGGCCGTTTCGATGCGCGCCTCCGCGATCGTTTTCTGCACCGTGGTGCCGAGTCGTTCGCGGAAAACGCGCTCCACAAGCGTTCGGGAGC
The DNA here is from genome assembly GCA_946624575.1 of uncultured Verrucomicrobiota bacterium. Taxonomy (GTDB): domain Bacteria; phylum Verrucomicrobiota; class Kiritimatiellia; order RFP12; family UBA3636; genus UBA3636. The sequence goes on along the minus strand of CAMOSH010000130.1, from coordinate 3,367 downwards.
GTCCGGCGCGGGCGAAGACGTCGCAGGCGGAGAGGTTTCTTCCGGCGTTTTCGGCAATCCAGTCGAGGACGTCTGGCAGCCATTCGGGCGCGCCAGGCCAGCAGTCGGTCGAAGCGCGCGCCGCGACGCCGCGCGGCGCGACGAGCGTTCGGGGCGGATCCGCTCCTTCGGGCGCGTCGAGCATCTGCGCGAGGGCGCGCGCGGCGGCGCGGCCCACTTCCACGCTGTCGCTGTCGATGCTGGAGAGCTGCGGCGAGGAGAAGAGGCACTGCAGCGGATCGTCGTCCACGCCGAGCACCGCCACGTCGCGCGGAACCGAGAAGCCCGCGGCCCGGCACAGGCGCGAAAGCTGCGCGGCGCGCAGATCGTCGCAGCAGAACACGGCGACGGGCTTCGGAAGGGACCGCAGCCAGGCGCGCAGCGCGGCGGCGTCCGGCGTCTCCACCAGCCTGTCGCCGAGGCGGTAGTCCGCGCCGAAATACTTGACCGCGTTCCGAGGCGGACGGTATTCGTCCGGCGCGAAATTGCTTTTCGCGAGGGTCGCGGCGAAGGAGTCCCGGCGATGATCGGAAAAGGCAATGCCCGGATAGCCGCAGAAGGCGAAGGCCGGGTATCGCCGCGCGAGCAGGTGCTCCGCAGCGAGCCGACCAATCGCCTTCGCGTCCGTCGCCACGGTCGCAAAGGACGGCGGGTCGTGCGGAGTCGCCAGGTCCACGACAGGACGCCGCGTCCGCGCCAGCGCCGCCGCCGCGCGGTTGTCCGGAATGCGGCAGACCCAGGCGTCGAAGCGGCGACCTTCGGCACTGGCCGCGACGGATGCCGTGCGCCGGGGATCGACCAGCGAAAGGTCCCATTCGGGACGTCTCCCGGCGAATTCGGCGAACCCGCGCAGAAGGTTGCGCCCGAAAACCGTCGATCGCTCCACCGCGACCGCGACGCGCAGTCTTGTCCGATGCGTTTCCATGGCCTTGATTCTATCCGAAATCCATGAAAATGTGTAGCGGAATTTACAAATTGCTTGTAATCTTTCACATTGCGCCATTGGGGGCGACGGATCATAATTCGGCGACGTCGAGCACGAAATCCCCCATCTCGACATCGAAAGGACTCCCGTTGAACATTGGCACCCTTTTGCGCTGCGGCGACGTGACGGAACGCCGGATCGCCTTTTTCGGCGAGGCCGGTCTTGATTGCATCCAGATTGCCGGGGTTTACGAAAACTGGCTGGCCCCCTCCGCGAACGCCCGCGCGGCGACGGACGCGCTTTTCGGGCTTTTCGAGGAACACGGCATTTCCGTGCCGTCGCTCTTTCTTTCCTATGCCGGTCAGGACTGGGACCACCCGGAAAGCACCGTCGGCCTTTTTCCCCAGGCGACACGGAGCGAGCGGATGGTCGCCACCTGCCGCCAGATGGAGTGGGCCGCGCGCAGAGGCGTCAGGGTCATCGCCTGCCACGCGGGCTTCGTCCCCGAGGAACGAAACGGATTCTACGACCGCTTCGTCGCGGACATGAAGTCGCTCATCCGATTCGCGGCCGCGCTCGGCCAGGACTTCCTCTTCGAGACTGGATCGGAAACGGCGGGCGCCTTGGCGCGCCTGCTGGACGACATCGACGAGCCGAACGCCGGAATCAACTTCGATCCCGCCAACATCCTGATCTACGGCATGGGAGACCCGGCGGAAGCCATCGCCGCGTTCGGCGACCGCATCCGGGGCGTTCATTGCAAGGACGCCAACCCGCCGGCGCCCGGAACGGCGCGCGGCCGCGAAACGCCGCTGGGCAAAGGCTCGACGGACTTCGGAGCGCTTCTCGGGCGTCTGCTCGACTCCGGATTTCGCGGGCCTCTCGTCATCGAGCGCGAACTCCCTCCCGGCCCCGAACAGGAACGGGATGTCGCCGAAGCGGCCAAGTTTTTGAACTCTCTCCTGAAAGGACACAAACAATGCTCAAAGTAGGAATCATAGGTGCCGGTCGCATGGGCAACTCCCATGCCGACAATCTGGCGAAACTCGACAGCGCGGACGTGACGGCGGTTTACGACATCGACCCGGCCAAGTCCGATGCGTTCAAGGCGAAGTTCCCGAACGTCTCGATCAAGCGTTCCGCCGCCGAACTGGCCAGCGCCCCCGAAGTGGACCTCGTCATCATCGCGTCGCCCACGTACTGCCACAAGGAAGGCATCCTCGCGGCCGTCGCGACGGGCAAGCCGATCTTCTGCGAAAAGCCCCTGTGCCGAACGGCGGAGGACTTCAAGGAACTGGCCCCGATCGTATCCGCATACGAGAACTTGTTCGCCATCGGCTTCGTCCGGCGCTACTCCCCAGGCGTGGCGCTGATGGAAAAGCTCATCGCCGATGGCAAGATCGGAAACATCATCTGCTCCTCCGTCTGCTGCATCTTCGGCGGATTCCGCCGCGTGTGGGGCGACTGGTTCACCGACTACGAAAAGTCCGGCGGCGTGATGCTGGACATGCTCGCCCACCACTGCGACCTTCAGAACAAGTTCCTCGGCAAGCCCGTCAGCGTCTATGCGCAGGCCATGCGGCTTCCCAAAAATCTGGAAAAACCGCGCGACTACGTGAGCGCAACGGCCACCTACGAGGGGGGAGTCATCAGCAACCTCGAATGCTCGTGGCTTCGCGGTGGCCCGTCCGACACCTACATGACGGTTTACGGCGAAAAGGGGGCGCTCAAACTGTCGGATTCGGAGGGACTGACCTTTTTCGACATCGGGGGCGAAGCAACGAAGATGGAGTCCGACGAAGGCATCCTCGGCCATCTGCAGGAGGACATTTCCGGCAACATGTATGCGCAGGAAATCGCCACGATCGTGGATTGCGCCCTGACTGGCAAGCCGCCAAAGGCCGGCGCGAAGGAGGCCATCGAGGCCATGACCTTCGGGCTGGGCATGATACGCTCCGCCGAAACGGGCGAAATCGTGAGATTCTAGGAACCGATTTTGAGGTTTTTAACACAGAGACGCAGAGGCGCAGAGCTGGCGAATGTCTGCTGGGAGGTTGAACATGGCGGAGTTTTGTAAATGTTTCTCCGGGAAAGTTCCCCTGCATACCTCGTTTTCCATGCGTCTCTGCGCCTTTGCGTGGGCATCCGTTCTCGCCGCGTTCTGCGCGCTCACCGCGCCGGCGGCGGGCCGCGCAGCGGAGGCGAAGGTCCTCTTCGGCACGGGGCTCTCCATCGACGGCATGACTTTTGCGCCTTTCGCCTTCAGCTCGAACTGGGGCGGCTACGGCGCCATGGGCACCGGCGAAACAGCGGCCCCCTCCGGTCCGGCAAGCCCCGATCCTGTGCGCCGAGGTCCCGATTCATCGGGACCGGCGGCGCGAGCCGCCGCATGGAGGAGGCGCT
>CAMOSH010000129.1 GCA_946624575.1 uncultured Verrucomicrobiota bacterium | reverse complement strand
GATTCCGCTTTTGCTAACTACAAATTTTCCGCTTTTGAAAACTACGCGACACGCGAAAAATATCGCTTGCAATTGCGGCGGGAGGTTGCTATTATCCGCCGCCGTTCTCGCAACCGCGCCGGTGGCGGCCGCAGTCGTCCGGCGTTCGGTGGCGGGTGTTCGCGGAGAGGTGTCTGAGTGGTCGAAGGTGCCTGACTCGAAATCAGGTGTGCCGCAAGGCACCGGGGGTTCGAATCCCTCCCTCTCCGCCATTTTTTTCCCGCTGTGGCGTCCGCGCCTCCGGGTTTTGCAGTCGAACGCCGCCTCGTCGCGGCGTTTTCGTTTTCCCGTTTTCCGTTTGCGCGATGGACAAGGATGCACTAGAAAACCTGACGGTCGTTCTCGTCGGGACGTTGTATGGCGGCAACGCCGGCAGCGCGTGCCGCGCGATGGCGAACTGCGGCTTGAGTCGCCTGCGCATGGTGGCGCCGGATCCGGACATTTCCTGGGACCTGGCCCGCAAGCTGGCGGTCCACGCCGACGGCATACTAGACGCGCGCGAGGAGTACGCGACGCTCGAGGAAGCGGTCGCGGACTGCGTGGCTGTGGCTGGCACTTCCCGGCGCAAGGGGCTTTTCCGGCGACGGTGCGCCGACGCGCGGGAGGCGGCTCCGGGGCTGCTTGAGCTGGCGCGGCGCGGTCGCGTGGCGCTTGTTTTCGGGCGCGAGGACAACGGGCTCACGAACGAGGAGCTGCTGCTGTGCACGCACGTGCTCCAGCTGCCGGCGTCGCCGGACTACCCGTCGTACAACCTCGCCCAAAGCGTGGTCCTGCTCTGCCACGAACTCTATCGCGCCGCAGCCGGTCCCGCCCGAAACCGCGAGCTGGAGACTTCGCCGCTCGCCACGATGGCCCTGCGGGAGCGGACGCTCGCGATGCTCCGCGACCACCTGCTTGGCGTCCGCTTCATGGAAGAGCCGGACGCCGACAGGATGATGGAGGGCTTCAACCGCATCCTTTCCCGCGGCGCGTGGACCGAGGCTGACATGAAGCTCGTGATGGGCGCCCTGCGCCAGACTAGCTGGGCGATGCGGCATCTCGCCGCGCCGTCCAGCGCGGCGGCTGGCGCCGCGCCGTCAGAGTCCGGCGTAGCGCGTCAGCAGCAGGAAGAGCGCCCAGTTGACGGCTAGCGCCTCTGTCGTTGTGAGGGCGTCGTCGACCGTGATGCCGAGTCCTCCGGGCAGGAACTGAAGGCGGCGCGCTGGCTGCGGCTTCCAGATGTCCAGCACCCGGGCCGTCAGAAAGCACAACGGCATGAGCCAGACGTGGCTTTGCCATTGGTCGAGAAGTCCGATCATGCAGATCGGGAACGTCAGGTATTCGTCGCACACGACTTGCGGCGGATCCTTGCGCTTCAATTCGCGCTCCGCGATCGACGCGAGCGGAATGGACAGGAGGGTGAGAGCGACGCACGCCGCGATCTGCGCTGGGATTCCGAGCTGGGCTCGCGTGAAGCCCCAGACGATGAGGCATCCGAGAAGGGATCCCACGGTTCCCGGCGCGAAAGGCGAGAATCCGAGTCCGAATCCGGTGGCGGCTATTGTGGCGGGTTTCATGGCAATTCGGTCAACCTTTCAATTTTTCAAACTTTCAAAACTTCAACGGCTTCCCGCGCCTCTGCGCATGAGTCCGGAGACCCATTCTCCGTCCGCCGCCAGCGACTCCTGGCGGAATCCGAGAGGCTCGTAGGCGGAGCGGACGTTGTCCCACTGCGTCGCGAGGATTCCCGAAAGCACGAGCGCCGCTCGGGGCGTGTCGTTCACTGCGGCGGCGATGCGCGGCGCCGCCGCGCGCAGCACCGGCGCCAGGATGTTGGCGACCACAATGTCGGCGCGCGGAATCTCGTCGCAGGTCACGTCGCAGACCGAATACGGGATGTCTCCGCAGCCGTTGGCGGCGGCGTTTTCCGCCGAGATTCGCACTGCGGCCAGGTCGTAGTCCACGCCGACGACGTGGCGAAAGCCGAGCTTGCGTGCGGCGATGGACAGTATCCCCGAGCCGCAGCCCACGTCGGCGACGGAGAGCGCGGCCGGGCCGTCGCCTGCGCCGCCTTCGCCGCCCCTGGCCTCGGCCTCTTCGGCCAGCGCTTCGAGAAAGCGCAGGCAGCCCTGCGTCGTGGCGTGCAGTCCCGTGCCGAAGCTCATGCCCGGTTCGATCGTGACGACCGCCTCGCGCGGGTCGGCCGGTTCGTATGGCTCCCATGGCGGGCGGATTGTGACGCGCCGCGAAACGCGCACCACCTTGAAAAAGCGCTTCCAGCTCTGGGCCCAGTCCTCGGCCGGGAGCGACTCGACGCTCGCTTCGCGGGCGCCCGGCTCGATGCCGATGGTGTCGCACGCGTCGAACACGGCGCGGACGGAACGCTCGACGGCGGCGCGGTCTACTCCGAATATCTCGACGTTGCACTCCCCGGTTTCGAGGTCCTGGAACGCGCCCGGAGCTGGGTCTTCGGCGGCGGTTGCGTCAAGCAGCAGGTCAACCGCGGCGGCGGGCACCGGTATGCGGGCGCGCAGTACCGGCGCTTCGGCGTAGAGATCGGAATCGACTGTCGGCATGGGACATTTAAAAGTTGAAAAGTTGAAAAGTTGAAAAGTTGAGGAGTTGAAAAGTAGGAAGGTAGAAGGGCGGGTCAGGCCATGCGGCGAACGAACTGGAGCGGGCCGGCGCGGTGGCCGACCGGCCGCATGGGAGCTTCGCACAGCATGGAGAGAAGTTGCGGAAGAATGGGGCGGTCCGCGTCGAACCGCGCGTCGGCCAGGTCGGCCCATTGCCCGGGACGCGCCGCCTCGAATGCCGGCGGCAGCGGGTCCGAGCCGTGCAGGACGCGGCGTCCGGCCGCCTTTTCGCGTCGCATTGCGGCCGGAGCCGGCCAGAATGTCGGGCGCATGGAAGTGTCCCCGATAGCCAGCTCGCGCACGGGAAAGCGCCGCAGCAGTCCATCGACGACCTTGGCTCGGGAGAAGAGCCATTTACCGACGCCCCAGGCCAGCGCCGCAAGCGCCCCGCGGTCGTTGGCGGACAGGACGGCGTCGGCGGCGCTAGTGCCGTCCGGCGGTGCAATCCGCGTCCCGAGCGCGACGATTTCCACGCGTTCGGCGCACGCGGTCTGGCGCCCCGCCGCTACTACGACGTCGGCTTTGCCGTCGGGTCCGGCGAGCAGGACGGCCGCCTCCTCGGCGCGCGCGACGCTCCAGCCCGGCGGCAGCGCCCTGCCTGCGGCCCATTCGCCGAAGAAATCGACGCCTTCGCGTTCGCAGAGCGTCATCGCGCCGGTTTCGGCGCCGGCGCGCCGCATCGCGCCGCGGAACGCGGAGAAGAACTTCGCGGCGTCGTAGGACGGATAGAAGTGTACGTGGCTGTCGATCAGGACTGGCATGGCGGCAGCTTGATGTCTGGGTTGCGGCGCAGGAAGCGCCGTCTGGCTGGCGCGGACAGGACCGGATTCTCAAGAAGCTTGCATTCGAGGGCCCCGGAGTAGAACGTGCGGACCCGGTCGCAGAGCAATCCCGCGCCTTCGGCCAGGTCGGGGTTGCCGGTGAAGACGTATCCGTCGTGGTTGGCGTCGGCGGCAAGGGCCACGAACGCGCCGGCCTCCTCGTAGAGGTCGCGCAGGCGGATTGGGTCGCCTATGCGGCCGCCGTATGGCGGGTTGAGCATTGCGAGGCCGCGCTCCGCCGATTCGGGGATGCGGGAGGCGAGCAGGTCGCACACGTCCAGCTCCAGCGCGTCCTCGCATCCGGCTGCGGCGGCGTTGGCGCGGGTGGCGCGCACCGCCGCCTCGTCTATGTCCGACGCGAAGATTGCGGGGGCGCCGCCGGATGCGTCCGCAGCCTCCTTCTTGCCGCGCTCCCAGTCGCGTTGCGCGGCGGCGCGTTCGTCGGTCCAGACGCTTGGCTCGAAGCACGCGAAATGCATGAACGAGAAGTTTTCCCGAAGCAGGGCTGGGGCGCGGTTCTGCGCGATCCAGGCCGCCTCGATCGCAAGCGTCCCGCCGCCGCACATCGGGTTGAGGAAGTTGCCGCGCCCGTTCCAGCCGGCGGAAAGCAGCAGCGCCGCTGCGAGCGATTCGCGCAACGGCGCCTCCGACGACACCTCCCGGTACCCGCGGAACGAGAGCGACTGCCCGGTGGTGTCCAGATAGACCGACGCGCGGTCTCCGGCCCAATGCAGGAAAATGCACGCGTCGGTGCGCTCGTTGCCGGAGTCGGGGCGCCGCCCCGTCGCGCCGCGCATGCGGTCGGCGATCGCGTCCTTGACCTTCAGCGATGGCAGGTTCGGGTTGCGGATCGACGGCGTGTCCACCGCGCGGTCCACCGAAAAGTATCCGTACGGGTCGAGATAGCGCTCCCACGGCACTGCCACCAGTTCGTCGTACAGGTCGTCGGCGCGGCGCGCCCGGAAGACGTCGAGTGCGTACAGGACGCGGTGCGCGGTGCGCAGCCTCATGTTGAGGCGGACGCAGTCGGCCAGGGTCCCCTCGGTTTCGACTGCTGTTTCGCGGATCGCTCCGACGCGGAACGAGAGCGAGGAGAGCTCCTGCGCCAGGACCGGGGCCACTCCCGGGGAGCAAGTGACGACAAGGGTGCTGGGTTCCGACGTGAACGGTGACGAGGAAGCGGGCATTTGCGGTGGGTTTGGAGGAGGGGGCGGCGGATGCCGAGTAGCCGGGGAGGGGAGGAGCCGGGGAGGGGAGGAGCCGGGGAGGGGAGGGCTCGGCGGAATTCACGCCGGGCCGGGCGACGGAGGGCGGGCTCTATTTGGCGTCCCGGAGCGGGAGGGCGCCGACAAGCGCGTCGGCGGCGTTTTCAAGCACGTCGAGCGCGTTGTACGCGCCGAGCAGATCCTGCCCCATCACCACGGCGCCGTTGTTTTCGATGATGAGAGCGGGGTTTTCAGCGGACAGCCTGGCCACGGCCGAGGCGGGGGTGCGGTAGACTGCCGCGAACGGTATCGTGCCGACGTTCCCCAGGTGCGCGCGGGCGTCGGGAAGGGCCTTGACGTTCACGGCCTTTCGGCACATCGAGAATGCCAGGACGTTGAGCGGCGCGGCGGCGATGACGGCGTTGGCCTCCGGGTGCGACAGGTATATCGCGTCGTGCAGCCGCGCGTAGCTGCTTGGGTACTTGCCGCTTTCGGCGTGTCCGGCGCGCACGAGCACGAGCGCTTCGGGCCGCAGCGCCATGCGGTCGCACGAATGCGGGGTCACGACGAAAGAATCCGGCCCGGTGCGCACGGAAACCGATCCCACGGACGGCAGGAAGAGCCGTTGCCTCAGCCCGCGCTCTATGCATTCGCAGATGCGTTCGCGCGCTTCGCGCTCCTGAAGGGAGCCGCCGCCGCGCGACACGGGAAGTTCGGCCCAGCGCGCCATGCCGTGCGAGCGCACGAGCGCGAGATCCTGCTCCGACGTGGGCGCTGGCGTCCCTACCATGCGGGCGCGTATCTCGGCGCGCGCGGCGATTTCGAGCGTGTCGAACCGCGCGAATGCGTCGAGAAGCGATTCGCCGCCGCACACTGCTCCGTGGTTCTGGAGGATGAGGCTGTTGAAGCCCGCTGCGAAGCGTCTGCCCACCGCCTCTCCGAGGTTGGCGCTTCCAGACGGGGCCCATGGCACGAATGCCACGGCGCCGTTCCAGCGCCACGCCTGCGGCAGGAGCCGTGTCTCCGGAACCCGGCCCGCAAGCGAAAATGCCACGAGGGACATCGGGTGGGCGTGCAGGATCGCCTTGAGGTCGGGGCGCGCCGCGTAGACCGCCCTGTGGAACGGATGCTCCGAGGATGGCGCCCAGCGGCCCTCGGCCGTGCCGTCGGCGCGAATCCGCACCACGTCGCGCGGGGTGATGGACCCCTTGTCCACGCCGGCGGGCGTGATCCACATGTCCCCGGCTTCGTCGAGTATGGACAGGTTGCCGCCGCACGTTGTCGTGAGGCGGTGGTTGTAGATGCGGGCCATCGCCATCGCGATCTGGTCCCGCGGGTGGAGGTAGAGCGGTTGCATGACGCGGCGAATCCTACCGCAAACCGTGTTTCGCGGCAACGCCTTGCCAACGAGAGGGGAAAACGCTAGAATCTGCGGCCCATGAAGCACTCATACGCCGTTCTCGCCATCGCCGCCGCAGTCGCCGCGCTTTTCCAGGCCGGCTGCGCCACTTCCTACAAACTGGGCACCACGCTGGCCCCGGATTTGCGCGACGTGTACGTCCCGACCGTCGTCAACGAATCCGACCAGCCGGACGCCGCCCGTGTCCTCCAGCGCGCCCTGGTGCGCGAAATCCAGCGCGAGGGCACGCTGCGCATGGTGCCGGAGCGCGAAGCCGCCACGCGGCTCGAAGTCGTCGTGACGCAGTACGAGCAGAGCGCCACCACGTATTCCTCCCACGACACGCAGCATCCGTCCGAGTACCGCATGACTCTCACGGCGCGCGTGGCGTTCACGCGGATTCCGCGGCGGCAGGCCGGCGAGGGGCCTGAGGCGGCGAAGCCGATCTGGGTGAAGTCGTCGGTTTCCGGTTCGGAGACGTTCCAGGGCGGTTCCGGCGCGGTCGCGGCCAAGCTCTCGTGCCTGCCCGAGGCGGCCAAGGACCTTGCCGAGACGATTGTCGACGGCTGCGTGGGCGCCTGGTGAAGCCGGTCGCCCGGCGTCCGGCGCCGCAAGGCGCGGAAAACGCGAAAAAGCCCGGCCTCGCGGCCGGGCTTTTTCGGAGGAACCCCGTTAGCGTCGCTTCCGGGCGTTTATGCCTTCGCTGCGGACTTGGCAGCCAGCAGCGCGGCCGCGCGGGACTTGCGGCGGGATGCGCCGTTCTTGGCGATCGCGCCCTTCTTCGCGGCCTTGTCGATTTCGGAATAGAAGGTGTTGAGCGCGGCCTGACGGCCGGCTTCGTCGCCTTCGAGCGCGGCGAGGAACGCCTTGCGCGCGGTGTTGAGGCGGCTCTTGTTGGACTGGTTGCGCAGACGGCGTGCTTTGGAGATGGCGTCGCGCTTGATTGCACTCTTGATGTTGGGCATGGAAAAACGTACTCCTGTTTCAGATAGGGGTTCGGGAGGCCGTAAGGATATGGAAAAGCCCCTCCGAGGTCAACGGAAAAATTGCGGGACGGCCCGGAAGCGTCTTTTTCTGCCGTCCGCGCGGATGCGTTTCGCGCTTGGCGCCGCGGCGTTCGTCCTGTTTCCGCCGCTTTCCGCAGCCGCCGCCGGGGCGCTTCGGCTTTCGGCCGCCCTTGCGCCGGATTCGGCCCTTCGGGCGCTCGGCATGCCGGCGCACTGGACCGGTTTCGCCGCCGGCACCCTTCTTTTTTGCCTGGCGTACTCAGTCGTGCGCATCCCGCCGCGCGTCTACATCATCGCGCACGAGGCGACACACGCTCTGTTCGCGCTGCTCTGCGGGGTGCGCCCCCGCGACCTGCGCGTCGAGGACGAAACCGGATCCATCGAAATCGCACGCCCGAACGCTGTCATCCTCCTTTCCCCGTATTTCTTCCCGCTGCCCGCAGCGGTTGCGCTCGCGGCGTTCGGGCTGCTTTCCCTGTTTCTGCCGGTCGTCGGCACCGCGGCCGGCGCGGCTCTTTCGGCCGTCCCCGGCGCGGCCTGGGGCTTCCACTTCTGCTTCACGCTGAACGCGCTCCTGCAGCACCAGACCGATCTCGACGCCTACGGATTCCTGTTTTCGTTCCTGCTGACGGTGTTCCTTAACCTCGCGTTCCTGATCGTCGCCGACGTCGCCCTGGGGCCAGTGTCCGCAGGCGGGGCGCTTTCGCTTTTCCTCGCGTCGGGCCGCCAGTCCTTCTGCGCCGTCGTCGATTTGGCGATGCGCTGGGCCTGAGCGCCACGGGCCTGCCGTGCGCCGCCAGTCCTGTTCGCGGGCTTGATTCGCACGGCGCGGCATTGTAGACTTGCGCCGAAATGAAATTTCCCATCGATGAAATACTGCGCGCGGCCGCGGGCCGGCGCATAGCAGTCGTCGGCGACTCCATGCTCGACGCCTATGTTTGGGGCGACGCGTCGCGCCTTTCTCCCGAGGCGCCGGTGCCCGTGGTGCGCGTCGGGCGCGAGACCGCGGTCGCCGGTGGCGCCGCCAACGTCGCCGTCAATCTTGCGGCATTGGGGGCCGATGTGTCGCTTTTTTCGCCGGTGGGCGACGACGAGGCCGGCGCCAGGCTCGCGGAGCTTCTCTCCGCCCGCGGGGTGCGGCTGGTCCCGGGCAGCGTGTCGCCGGAGCGCGCCACGATCGTCAAGACGCGCGTCGTGTGCCGCCGCCAGCAGGTGTGCCGCCTGGACCGCGAGGGGCCGCCGTCCGCGTATGCCGTGCCGGATTCGCGGCTTGTCGAGTTCCTGGCACCCGTCGCGCGCGACGCCGACGCGATCGTCCTTTCCGACTACGCCAAGGGCCTGATTTCCACGGAGTCGATCAGGGCTGTGCTTGCGCTTCCGGAACGCCCCGGACTCGTCGCCCTCGATCCCAAGCCCAGACCAGGGGTCGATTATTCGGGCGTTTCCCTCATGACTCCCAACCGCGCCGAGGCGCTGCGGCTCGCCGGGCTGGACGAGCCGTCCGACGGCGTGTTCCCGGCTGAGGCCGTCTGCCGCGCGATCCACGAGAAGTTTGCGCCGCGGCTTCTCGTGGTGACGCTCGGCCCGGACGGCATGCTGCTTTCGGAGGGCGGCCGCGCGCTGGAGCGCATTCCCACGTTCGCGCGGGAGGTGTTCGACGTCTCTGGTGCGGGGGACACGGTGATGGCCGCGCTCGCATTCGCGCTGTCGGCCGGTTTTTCCCTCCCAGACGCCGCGCGCTTCGCAAATGTCGCGGCCGGAGTCGTCGTCGGGCGTCTCGGCACCGCCGTGGCCACGCCGGACGACATCCGCGCGTTCGCGCGCTAGCGCCGCGCGGACCGCTTGCGGTTTGGCGCGATTGCGGGTATCCTTTGCTCCCGCCGCGCCATTCGCGCCGCTTCGTCGCGAAAGCCCATGCGCGCCGCGCCGGGTTACGCCCGGCTGACGATCAGACAACACACAACAAGACAAAGTCATAGAATCCATGAAAGACATCGGCCTTCAGCTCTACTCCCTCCGCCAGTATTCCCAGACGAAGGACGACTTCGCCGCCGTGCTCCGCCGCGTCGCGTCCATCGGTTACAAGGTCGTCGAACCCGCCGGTTTGCACGATTTCTCCCCGCGCGAGTTCCGCGCCTTCATCGACGATCTCGGCCTCGACATGGTCTCCACGCACTCTCCGTGGGCGCACAAGCCCGAAGAGTGCCAGAAGATCATCGACGACCTCGGGGAAATGCGCCTCGACAAGGCGGTCTGCGGATACGGACCGGACGACTTCAAGGACATGGACGCGATTCGCCGCACCGCCGACAACACCAATGCGATGCTCGAAATCTTCTCCAAGGCAGGCATCACGCTCTTCCAGCACAACCACGCGTTCGAGTTCGAGCGCATCGACGGCAGGCTCAAGTACGAGATCTACGCCGAGCTCTGCCCCGGCGTGAAGTTCCAGATCGACGCCTACTGGTCGAACAACTTCGGAGCCAACGACCCCGTGGAGATGATGCGCCTGTTCGCGCCCCGCACGATACTCGTCCACCTCAAGGACGGTCCGTTCAAGCAGGAGGCCAAGGGCCAGCGCTACGTCAACGGAATCCTTGATCGCAAGGTCGATCTCTGCCCCGTGGGCCAGGGCGACATGGACGTGAAGGCGCTCTTTGCCGAAGTCCCCGAATGCGTTCCCGCCATCATCGTCGAGCACGACTACTCCGTCAAGGACATGTGGCAGACCGTCGAGGAAAGCTATTCGTACCTCGTCGGCAACGGGCTGCTCGCCGGCAACCGCTAGCGATTCCGCGCGCCCCGGACCGCGTCCGGGGCGCGCGCCGTCCTCAAATCACGTCAGAAATCCGCCACCGGCGTCTCCCGCCGGAGAAGAAGATGAAAAGATTCCAGAACATAGTTTGCATAGGAGCCGGATACGTAGGCGGCCCGACCATGGCGATGATCGCGAAGAAGTGCCCCGGGCGCAAGGTCACCGTGGTCGACATCGACGAGCGGCGCATCGCCGCCTGGCAAAGCGCCGCGCTGCCTTTCTACGAGCCGGGACTGCGCGAAGTCGTCGACGAGGCGCTGGGGCGCAATCTCTTCTTCTCCACGGACATACAGGGCGCGGTGGCCGAGGCCGACGTCGTGTTCGTGGCGGTCAACACGCCCACGAAGACGTTCGGGCAGGGCGCCGGCCGCGCCGCCGACCTCCAGTACTGGGAGAAGACGGCCCGCGAAATCCGGCAGTTCGCCACGCACGATCTCGTCGTGGTGGAGAAAAGCACACTGCCCGTGCGCACCGCGACGGCCATGAAGCGGGTGCTTGAGTCCGGCGACGGAGCCTTGCGCTTCGAGGTCCTTTCCAACCCCGAATTCCTCGCCGAGGGCACCGCTATCGCCGACCTGGAGTCGCCTGATCGCGTGCTCGTCGGCTCCGACGAGACTCCGAGCGGCCTTGAGGCCCGCGCCGCCCTCGTGGACGTCTACGCCGAGTGGGTGCCGCGCGACCGCATCCTCGTCACGAACGTCTGGAGCTCAGAGCTTTCCAAGCTCGCTGCCAACGCGTTTCTCGCGCAGCGCATTTCCAGCGTCAACGCCCTCACCGAACTGTGCGAACGCACTGGGGCGGACGTCACCGAGGTCGCGCGCGCCATCGGCCGCGACTCCCGCATCGGCCCGAAGTTCCTCAAGGCCGGCGTCGGATTCGGCGGCTCCTGCTTCAAGAAGGACATCCTCAATCTCGTCTATCTCTGCCAGCAGCAGGGGCTCGAAGAGGCCGCGGCGTACTGGCAGGGCGTCGTGGACATGAACGAGCACCAGGAGACGCGCTTCGTGGCCGGAATGCTCCGGGCCATGTTCAACACCGTCTCCGGCAAGAAAATCGCGTTGCTCGGCTACGCGTTCAAGGCCGACACTTCGGACACGCGCGAAACGCCAGCCAAGGTGGTGGCCGACCTGCTCGCCGAGGAGCGCGCCTCGCTCGTGGTGAGCGATCCCCACGCCCTGCCCAACGCACGCCGCGAACTCGCGCCCCATGGCGACCTGGTTGCGTTCGAGTCCGATCCCTACAAGGCCGTCGAGGGCGCGGACGCCGTGGCCGTCCTCACGGACTGGGCAGAATACGCCGGCATGGACTGGGCGCGTGTGTTCGCGTCCATGCGCAAGCCCGCGTTCGTGTTCGACGGCCGCAACGTGCTCGACCACAAGGCGCTTTTCGCGCTGGGCTTTCACGTCCAGGCCGTGGGCAAGGCCCCGCTTTCGCGGTTTTCGTAGTCGGCGCGTTCCGGCCAGGGGGGATTTTCGCGAGATGTCGAAGTTCGTCATACGCGGCGGGTACCCGGTGTCGGGCGTTCATGTAGTGCCCGGCAACAAGAACGCCGCCCTGCCCATGATTGCGGCCGCGCTACTGGCCGACGGGCCTGTGACGCTGTCCAATCTGCCTCTCATCCGCGACGTGCGCGAGATGCTCAGGCTCGTCGAGGCCACGGGTGCAGCTGTGTCGCTCGACGAGGCCGGGCGTTCCGTCACGATCGACCCGCGCGGCGTTTCGCGACTTGCGCTGCCCGCCGACATCTGCGAGCGCATCCGCACTTCCATCCTTCTCGCCGGACCGCTGCTTGCGAAGCACGGCAGGGCTCTTGTGTTTCCGCCTGGCGGCGACGTGATCGGTCGCCGCCGCCTCGACACTCATTTCGACGGCCTGGCCGCGCTTGGCGCCACTGTTCCAGATCGCGCCCCGTACGAGTTTCGCGCCCCGAAGGGCGGCCTGCGCGGGTGCCCGATGTTCCTGCTTGACGAGGCGAGCGTCACCGCAACCGAGAATCTGGTCATGGCCGCCTCTCTCGCCGACGGGGAGACGAATTT
>CAMOSH010000128.1 GCA_946624575.1 uncultured Verrucomicrobiota bacterium | reverse complement strand
AGCGTCGGCATCCCGAGGTCGCGGATGACGTTGGCCATCGTGAACGTCTTGCCGGAGCCGGTGACGCCCTCGAGAATCTGGTTTTGCACACCTTTGCGAAAGCCGTCCACGAGCCGCGCTATCGCCTCCGGCTGGTCGCCGGCTGGGGAATAGGGCGCTCGCAGTACGAATGGGGACGGAGGCTGCATCGTCGCGCTACTGCGCGGTCACGGAAAGGACTTGGAAGCCAAGCGCCTCCACGGCGGCGCGCAATTCCGCGTCGGTGACGTCGCGATCGGCCTTGACCAGGGCGCGCTGCGGTTCGAGAGTCACGTCGGAAACCACTCCGGGAAGAGCGTCAAGAGCCTTCCTGACTCGCCCGACGCAATTCATGCAGTGCATTCCGGAAATCGCGATTTCGCGCCTGCACGTCACGGTGCCGATTTTCTTTTCGTCCTCGTCCTGCCGTGGCGGGGGGTCGGCCGCGCCGCCGCAGCATCCGCCGCCG
Organism: uncultured Verrucomicrobiota bacterium; assembly: GCA_946624575.1. Lineage (GTDB taxonomy): Bacteria > Verrucomicrobiota > Kiritimatiellia > RFP12 > UBA3636 > UBA3636. The sequence goes on along the minus strand of CAMOSH010000128.1, from coordinate 11,477 downwards.
CCGCGCAGGTGCCTGACAGCCGCGCGCAGCGCCGTCGCTACGGCAATCGCGAGGCAGAGCAGAATGATCGCAATGCCGGCCTTGCTGCTGCGTCCGGCCGGCGCGGGCTCGGAGACTACGGCAAAAAAAGGCTGGACGATGGAAGTCGCGAGAGATGGGATTTGTGTCATTTTGGAAAAACGGAAAATCCGAGCGGTTGATTGTCAATGGTTGGAGCGCGAAAGGCAGTCCATGAAGGAATCGATGGCGTCGAGCTTCCCGGCCTGAAGCGACGGAACGAGGCTGTCGCGCACGAATCCGTTCACGACGACGCGCTCGAGGCTCCGGACTGCGGCTATGATCGCGGAGGTCTGCACCAGCACGTCGCGCGACGGCGTGTCGCGTTCCAGCAGTCCGCGCAATCCGCGCACCTGCCCCTCGATGCGGTTGATGCGGTGCATGAGAGTTTCGATGGTGTCTGCCGGGCGGCACTCGAAACCTGGTTCGGAGACGGATCTTCCGTCATTTGGCGTTGTTGTTGTTTGCATGGGCCGAATACTACTACCCCGTATGGGAAATTGTCAACTGCGCCAGTTCATGCGGAATTTGCGAAGGGCGCAGGCGCGGAGAACGGCGCGTCGTGCGGCGGGGTCAGCGGCCTGCCGTGGCGGGGGCGGCAGGGCGCGATCGCGCGGCGAAGCGCCGCTCGACCGGGCGAACTCTGTCGGCCATGAGCGCCAGACCGACGCGGAATGCGAAGTAGAGCATTCCGACGGGGCGCACGTGCGAGCGACCCGCCTGGCGCGGCATCACCCGGACCGGCGCCTCGACCATAACGTATCCCTGCCGCCGGAGCAGCGCCATCGCCTCGGGTTCCGGATATTCCGACGGGTAGCTGTGGGCGAAGTAGCGCAGCAGTCCGCCGTGCAGGCACCACAGTCCCGTGGTGGGATCCGTGATCGTTGTCCGGCAGATCAGCGAAAGGAATCGTGCCAGGATTTTGTTTCCGGCCCGCCGCGCCGCCGTGGATCCCACCGGGAATTCCGATGTCGGCAGGAATCGCGACCCTGACGTGAAATCTGCGCCGCTTTGGTCCATCAGGCGAAGCATTGCCGGGATTTCGCCTGCGAGGTGCTGCCCGTCGGCGTCCATGCGGGCGACGCGGTCGAAGCCGCGTTCGAGAGCCCGCTTGAGCCCCGCCTGGACGGCGCCTCCGACACCGAGGTTGCAGGGCAGGTCGAGCACCTCGGCCCCAGCTGCGCGCGCCCTGTCGGCCGTCGCGTCCGCAGAACCGTCGGAAACCACGATGATTGCCGCGCCGGGAAGCGCCGTCGCGCAGTCGCGGACGACGTCGCCGACTGTCGCCTCCTCGTTGTAGGCCGGCACGACCACGGCTATGTCGGAGAAATCCGGGCCGGGCACCGCGGCTTCGGACTGCGGCGCGATCGCGTTCGCGGTCGTGGATTGTTCTTGAAAACTGGACATTGGTCGCTGTGTTTTGCGCGCGATGCGCCATGGACGTGACGGGCGGATGATAGCACACGGGGCTTGCCCGTTCAACGGCATTGCCAAGCCATTTTTGTGCGTACATGTTGTCAGCGCGGGTCGTGTTGTGGTAGCATTGCGGCCATGCACACGACTCCGAAATCGGCATTTTTCCCAATGGCAATCGCCGCGGTCGCCTGCGTCTGCGCCTCTGCGGCGCAGTCCGGCGGAGACGCTCCCGCGACACCGGTCACGACTGCGGCTTCCGCGGCGGCGGATTCCTGCGCCGATCTGGCCCTTGCCCGCGTCGGCGAGGCGCGTTTCATCCTGGCGCGACCAGGAGCGCAGGCTGAGGCACTGCGGCGGCGGGCGAAGATTCGCGGCCTTCGACTCGAAGTCCTGGAGCTGCCCGGCGCCGGAGCGGCTGACGTGCCGGACGTTTCGTCCGCCAAGGCCGCCGCCATCGAATGCGGCGCCTCTACCGGAGTGGTCGCGGCGCTCGACCTAGGGGCGCTTCCGTTCGCTGCGGTCTGGCTGCGCGCGTCCGGCGCCGACGCCGCGCGCTTCCTGCGGTTAGCCGACATGCCCGCGGCCCTGGACGCCCTTTCGACGGGTTTCACCGGAGTTCCGGACGGATTGCTTTTCGCGCCCGTCGCGACGAATGACGTGGCGTCGCGGCTTGACGCGGCGATGCGCGGTTGCGGCGAGGTCCGCGAAATGCTCGGGGAGACGCTGCTCGAGCTTTCGTCGGCGGATCGCGACGCGCCGGAGATTCGGCAGTGGCGGCGCCTGGCGGCGCTTTGCGGCAACAATCTCGGCTGTCTGCTCGCAGAGGCGGGGCGAGTCGAAGACGCCGCGGCCGCATTCCGTTCGGCGGACGCCGTCTGCCCCGACGCGGTTTCCCCGCTGCTGAATCTGGCCTCGCTCGCGAAACGCGGGACCGGCGCGGCGGCGCGCGGCGATTTGGGTGGCCGTCTCAATGCGCTTGGCGCCTCGGGTGCGGCGCCGACTTCGCTTGCGACGAGCGGCGGATACATTCTTTATCCCGAGGACTTTTTCGAGGCCGGTTGGTTTTGGGCGGCCTCGGGACTGCGTCTTCCCGACGCGGCTCGCGCCGAGGAGATGCTTGCGGCGGCCGAGGCGCGCGGCGGCGAGAAAATGCGCGATGCCGTCGGCCGGCTCCTCAATGCCGACTTTTCGTTGCGCGGCGGGCTGGCGCAACCGCTGATCGCCGCATACGACGCGTCCGGCGCCGTCTCGACTGGCGGGCTTGGGGCCCGCGCGTCCCTGGGGCTGGCGCGACTGCTTTTCGACCGTAACGAGCGTCCTCGCGCCCTTGCGCTGCTTGACGCCGCCGAAAGGTCCGGTCTGAAATCGCCGGAGGAATCGCTGGCGCTGACTCTTGCGCACCTGGACATGCTCGGCCGCGCTTGCAGGGTCGACGAAATTGTGGCCAGGAGGTCGCTTTTCAGGGCATTGCCCGATTCGCCCCAATTCGCGCGGCTGACGCTTGCGCTTGCGGCGGCATCGGTGGACGCCGGGGATCTCGGCGCCGCTGCCGGCGACTGGCGCGAACTCTCGCGCCGCGTCCCCGCGGCGGCGCCCTGGGCGGCGGCCGCCGCGCGCGGCGCGGAAGCGCTTGCGTCGCCTGGCGGTCGCGACAATGCGGCCGCGCGAGCGGCCATGGACGAAGCGCTTGCCGCCGGCGCCACGAACAGCTGGCCCGTGCTGCGGCTGGCGCTGGAGGCGGATTTCGGCCTCGGCGACCGCGCCGCCGCGGAACGTCGGGCCGCGGAGGTCCTCGCACTTCGCCCGCGCGACCATTTCGCCCATTTCGTGCTTGCCAACCTGGCCGCCGCGGCGGGGCGCGGCGACGAGGCGCGCTTTCACTTCCAGGCGTCGCTCGCAGAACGTCCGTCCTGGCTCGCGCTGAACGATTTTGCCTCGATGCTGTCCGCCACGGGAGATCCCGCGCTGGCGGAAGTGATGGCGCGCGACGCGCTGCGCGCCGGAGGCGCCGCGTTCGGCCCCGTGCACGACACCCTTGGGGAGGCGCTTGCGGCGCAGAAGCGCTGGCCCGAAGCGCTCGCCGCGTTTCGCAGGGCCGTAGAACTGCCCGGTGGCCGCGACACCCGCGTCCTTCTTCACCTGGCCGAGGCGCTTGTAGCCACCGGCGACAGCGCCGGCGCGGCGGCGCTGATTCCCGAAATCGACCGCGACAAGGGCGGGTTCACGATTCGCGAACGCGAGCGTCTGGGCGCGGTCCGTCGCGCCTGCGCCCCGCAGGAAACTCCAGCATCGAAATGAAAACGACACGTACAGCAGTTTTTTTCCCGAAACATTCCGTCGCGCCATTCGCGGCCGCCGCGGCCGTGTTCGCCGCTCTTGTCGGCGACGCCTCGGCCTGGGGCGTGACCACGGCGCCGGACCGCGACAAGGCCTGGTCCTTCTCGCTTGGGCAGATCGTTGACGTCTCCGGGCGCGTCGATGAAACGTTCCGCGCGTTCTACAAGGCGACAGGGCAGGACTGGAAGCAGTCCCTCGCGGAATCCTACGACCTCAAGGACTTCGGGGTGGATGCTCCTTACACAACTTTCGGACTGCACTACCGTCGCGACTGGCGCTACTTCGCGTTCAGGTGGGACCTTTCCGTGTTTTCGCTTTCGGCTGACGCCAAGGCCCGGCGCGACTACTACATCGGCCTTGGCGACGACGTGCGCTACGGCGGTCGCAAGTACGATCACATGAAGATACCGTCGGGCAGCTCCTTTTCCGTCGATTTCAGGGGCGGGCTCATGGACGGGGTAATTTCGTTCACGCCGGTCGAGCTTGCGTTTTCCGACACGTTCTCGGTGGTGCCGTCGCTCGATCTGGGGCTTGCGGTGTTCGGCGGCGAATGGGAAATCGACGCCGGCGAGGCGCGCGGCACGGCGACGTACCAGAATCCTCCGGTTGATTTCGTTGTTGGCGGCTCATCCTCCAGCCTTGTGGGCGCGGGGGCTCCGATGCTTGGCGCCGGGCTAGAGTTTCGCGTCGGACGGAGCGACTGGGTGCAGTGGGTCACGCGCCTCAATGCGGGCTTCTTCAAATACGATGGCAGCACCAAGTTCTTCACTGGGTCGGGCCGCGAAAAGGATCTGGAGCTGGACTACGCGTCGGTGGGAGTCGAAACGCGCGTCGAGCTGCCGATGACGGAGACGACATGTCTCGAACTAGGCGGGCGCCTCCGTTTCATGACGCTCGACGCCGAAATTCGCTCCAAGGAGCGCGATACCGCGGCGATAGTGGCGGCGCGTGAAAGATTCGACAAGTCGGCCGACCTGGATCTGGTGATGGCCGAACTTTTCGTCGGCGTGTCGTTCTAAACGCGGACCGCCGCAACCACCGTTGCGGTGGCTGCGGCGGCCGATGCGCGATTGCCCTGCGGCCGAGATGGCCGACGTCGGCTCCGCGCGCCGCGTCCGCGCCTAGTGGACCCCGGTGTCGCCGCGCTGCGGGTGGTCGAACGGGGCGGCCGGCGGGGCGTCTCCACCCGCCAGCGCGAAGTTGAGCGCCTGGATGTAGGCCCGGATGGACGCCTCGACGATGTCGGTGGACACGCCGCTGCCACGGTACGTGCGACCGTTGTTCGAAACCTTGACCGTCGCTTCGCACTGTGCGTCCATGCCGCCGTCCACCGCGGTGAGGTTGTAGACTTCGAGACGCGCGTCCGGCAAGCCGGCGATTTCGCGGATTGCGGTGTAGCAGGCGTTCACCGGACCGTCGCCGGTGCCGACCTTTTCCACGAGCTTGCCGTCGAATTTCAGGCGCACCGTTCCCATCGGCGTGATGACGTCGGAGGCGACGACCGAGAACCGGTCGAGCGTCAGGCGCTCCGGGGCGTCCACTTCGCGGCTGTGGCGCGCCAGCGCCTCGATGTCGGCGTCCGACACCGTCTTCTTGCGGTCGGCCAGGATCTTGAACTTCGAGAAAAGCTCGTCGACGCGCGCCTCGTCGTCGATGCGGAAGCCCAGATCGACGAGGCGCTGGGAAAACGCGTGTTTTCCGGAATGCTTGCCGAGAACCATCTTGCTTCGCGGAAGCCCGATGGATTCCGGCGTCATGATCTCGTAGGTCAGCGGATTGGCCAGGACACCGTGCTGGTGGATGCCGGCCTCGTGCGCGAAGGCGTTTTCGCCGACTACGGCCTTGTTGGCCTGGAGCTTCTGCCCGGTGACGGAGCAGACGCATTTGCTGGCGGCGTAGATGCGGGTCGTGTCGATCCCCGTGTCCGCCTCGAAGAACGAATGGCGCGTCTTCAGCGCCATGACGATCTCTTCGAGCGAGGCGTTGCCAGCCCGCTCGCCGATGCCGTTGAGGCAGCACTCCACCTGGGTCGCGCCGCCGCGGACTGCGGCGAGGGAGTTGGCCACCGCAAGGCCTAGGTCGTTGTGGCAGTGGCAGGAAAGGACCACGGAGGACGCGGCCGGCACGTTGGCCAGCACGTCGCGGAAAAGCGCCTCGTATTCCTCGGGCATCGAGAAGCCGACCGTGTCCGGCATGTTCACCGTCGTTGCGCCGGCCTCGATCGCCGCCGCGACGACGCGGTAGATGAACGGCCGTTCCGACCGGGAGCAGTCTTCGAGCGAGAATTCGACGTCCTGGCAGAGCGAGCGCGCGTACGCGACGCATTCCGAAGCCGCGGCGGCCACTTGGTCCGGCGTCATGCGCAGCTTGCACTCCATGTGGAGCGGAGATGTGGCGATGAAGACGTGGATGCGGGGGTGGGCGGCGTCCTTCACCGCTTCCCAGGCGCGGTCGATGTCGGCCTTGCGGCAGCGGGCGAGCGACGCGATCGTAGTCTTTTTGGCGGCGCGGGCGAGCGCCTGGACCGCCTCGAAGTCGCCTGGCGAAGACGCGGCGAAACCGGCTTCTACGACATCGACGCCGAGAGCTTCGAGGTGTTCGAGCACGAGCAGCTTGTCGGCCAGGTTCATGGAACAGCCGGGTGATTGCTCGCCGTCGCGGAGCGTGGAGTCGAATATCCTGATTCTGCGTGTTTCGGGGTTCATGGGCGGCGATTATCCTGCGACGGGGCGCGGAAATCAAGGAAAATGTTGCGGCGGGACATGGTTTGCGGCGGCGGGGGGAATGCGCTAGAATGCGCGGCACACATTTTTCGGCGCATTTCGGCATGAAAGAAATCCTGCAATTGGGCGGTCCCGTCCTTGGGCTCGAGTTCCTGCTCGGGCTGCTCGCGCTTTGCGTGTTCCTGGAGCGTTCGCTTTCGCTGCATCGCGCGAGGGTGGACGCCGCCGATTTCCTCCAGGGCATTTTCAACGCGGTGCGGCGTGGAAACGCCGACGAGGCGGCGGCGCTTTGCGAGGAAACGCCGGGTCCCGTGGCTCGGCTGGCGCTCGTGGCGGTGCGGCGCGGCGCGGAATCCTCCGGCGATCGGCTCGCCGCCGATCTGGAGGCCGCCGGGCGAGACGAATCGGCGCGACTGCGGCGGCGGCTTTCCACTTTGGCGCTGACGGCGCGCATCGCGCCCCTGCTCGGGCTTCTCGGCACCGCGGCGGGGCTGTTCAGGGCGGTTTCGATCTGGCGTTCGGCGCTGCCGTACGCCACGTTCGCCGGAGTCGCGGATTCCCTGCTTTCCGCCACCGTGACCACCGTGGCGGGGCTCGCGATCGCCGTGCCTGCCCATGTGGCACATTCCGTCCTTGCGGACAAGGTGGACCGGCTTGAGCTGGACATGCGCGCAGCGGCTTCGGAATGCACGTTCTTCTTCGAGCGCTTGCGCGCGGGGAGCCGACATGGCGCCTGAGCCCAAATCAGCCGCGTACGCCGGCGCCGAGCGTCCCCCGGCATGGTCCATGCTCGTGCCGTGGGTCGACGTGTTTCTCATCGTGGCGGCCACGCTTGCGTTCGGCTTTGCGGCGACGGTGCAGCCTGGCGTCCCGGTGGATCTGCCTGAGGCCGTCGGCCCGGAAGGCGCGCCTGTGAGGTCCTCGACCGTCGTCGCGCTGCGCCCGGCGCCCGATGGCGGCGCTCTGGTGTTCTTCCGCGACGGCCGCTATGTCCTTGGCGATTCGCGGAGCGAGGCGCGGTTCGTTGCCGAAGTCGCCAAGGCCGTTGAATCCGCGGCGGATGGCCACGCAATCGTCCATGCAGACGGCGCAATCCGGCACGAACAGGCGCTCAGGGCGTGCGCCCTGCTGCGCGAGGCTGGGCTTGAGCGCGTTTGGTTCGCGACGCAGCCCGGCGCAAGGGCGGGGGAGAGCCGGAAAACCGTCGCGCAGGGCGCTTCCGGGGGACGGGCGCGGTGAACGCGCCGAGCCGCAGCCGCCGCGCCGCGCGAGGCGGCTTTTCCCGCAGGCGCATTCCGCGCCGCAGATTGCATTTCCTGCGCATCGACATAGCGGCCGCCGTGTTTGCCTTCGCGGCCGTGCCCGGAGTGGCCTGGCTTGCGATGGGACCGCGCGCGACCGTCCGGCGCCAGGATTCCGGCGCGTTCGGCGTCGCATCCGCTGGCGGCGCCCGGTCGTTTGCGGTGGGAATGGTTTCGGCGGGGGCGCGTGGCGAAAGCGCGGCGGAAGGCGATCCGTTTTCGCCTTGGGCGCCGGGCGCCGGCGATGTCGCCATGCTGCCGGAACTCGCGCCCGCGCCGCCGCCGGACGCCGCCGCCCCCCCAGTCTGGCCTCTTCCGTCGGGCGGCGCGCAAGAGCGAGCCGCAAAAACTGGCGTCGCGAATCGATACACTGCCACATTGGCGTCGTTCGCCTCGACGGGTGCCGCCGCGCCTCCGTCTCCTGGTCCGTTCGCGTCGCCAGATCCCCTGCCTCCGATTCCGCCACCGGCCAAACCGTCCGGCGAGGCGCTGCTTTTTCGCGACGTCGGCTGGGTCCTCCCGATTGTCGTGATCAACAGTCCCGAGTCCGGAAGAACCGGGATATCCGCGTTGGAGCGTGCGATTCTTTCGGAAATCCGGCAGCCCGCGACGGAACCCATGATTGAACGCGTGTCCTTGCCACTGCCGCATGGAAATTTGACACCGGAAAGGCGACGGCGATAATCGCCCGCGACATGAAAGCCAGGGAAATCGGCATGGCGTCTTCGGGACGCAATTCTTCGGGCGGCGCGGCGATGTCCGGCGCGCGGCTTACGGCGTTGTGCTGCGCCGTCTATTTCACGAGCTATCTCACGCGCAAGGGCTACGACGCCTCAATCCTCGCGATTTCTGAGGACACGGGGCTCGTGCGCACCGCCTTGGGGCTCGCCAGCACCGCCGCCGTTGCCGTCTACGGCTTTGGGCAGTTTGTCACCGGCTTTCTCGCGGACCGCTTTTCTCCGCGGAAGATGATATTCCTGGCGATGCTCGTGACCGCCGGGTGCAACATGGCTATGCCGGTGGTTGTCGGGTGCGTCCCGGCCATGGTCGCGCTGTGGGGGGTGAACGGGTTCTCGCAGGCGATGTTCTGGCCGCCGCTCGTGAAAATCGTGGCGGAGAACCTGCGCGGCGAGGCATACTCGCGGTCCGTACTCTGGATCAGCATCGCCGCGAATGTGGCGATAGTCATGGTCTTCTTCCTGGTCTCCGGTTGCGTCTGGCTTGCCGGTTGGCGTCTGTCGTTCGCTGTGGTCTCCGGCGCGGCGCTGCTCATGGCCGCGCTCTGGCATTTCGCGACATCCCGGCTGGAGACGTCCGCCCCCGCCTCCGCTCAGGCCGCCTCTCCGTCGCCTGGCCAGGATGCGGCGCCTGCGGAAGCCGATGGAAAAGCGTCGCTGGTGCGGCTGATGGCCGAAGCCGGGCTGTTCTACGTGATGGCGGCGATCGTATGCCAGGGCGTGATGCGGGACGGCATCGAAGTGTGGGCTCCGAGCATCGTGCGCGACCAGTACGGGATTGGCACGTCGGCGTCGATCTTCTCCGTGGCGCTGCTTCCGGCGTTTGCCGTGGGCAGCATGGTTGCCGCGCGCGCCCTGCGGCGCCTTCTCGGCGACGAGATCAAGGCCGCGGCCGCGCTTTTTGGAATCGGCGCGGCGTGCGCGGCGACGCTGTTTGCCACCGACGGCGCGACGATGGCGCTGGGGCTGCCGCTCCTGGCGGTGCTTTCCGCCTCCATGCACGGCGCCAACCTTATGCTCATAGCCGAATTGCCCGGGCGTTTCGCGAAATGCGGACGCGTCGGCGCGATTTCCGGTATCCTCAACGCGTTCACCTACGTGGGTGCCGCGCTGTCCATCTACGGTTTTGCCGCGTTGCGCGACCGCTTTTCGGGATGGCGCCCGGTGTTCCTGCTGTGGATCGCGGTCCTTGCGCTTGCGATGGCGCTGCTGTTTGCGGCGCTTCGCTGCTGGCGCAAGTTTCTGAATCCATGATTTTCGTTGAACAAAGAGGGCCGGGGTGGTATTCTCCGGGGCGTCCGGCGCGTCCGGAAGCCGCCAGTCGCGGCCCGCGGCCGGAAAGATGGAAAACGCCACGCGCCGGCGGGCGCGCCGCAACGCCGCAGACGCCACAACCCGAAGAAAACACATGAACTCCGACACAATCAAAAAGGGCTTTGAGCGCGCCCCTCACCGCTCGCTTCTCTACGCAGACGGACTGAAGAAGGAGGATTTCGGCAAGCCGTTCATCGCGGTGTGCAATTCGTTCGTCGAAATCATACCTGGCCACCATCATCTGCGCGAAGTCGGCAAGCTCGTGGCCGATGCCATACGCGAGGCCGGCGGCGTCCCGTTCGAGTTCGACACAATCGGCGTGTGCGACGGGCTGGCGATGGCCCACACCGGCATGAAGTATTCGCTTCCGTCGCGCGAGCTGATCGCGGACTGCGTCGAGACCGAGGTCGCGGCCCACAAGTTTGACGCCATGGTCTGCATCCCCAGCTGCGACAAGATCGTCCCGGGCATGATTCTTGGCGCGATCCGCGCTAACGTGCCCACGGTGTTCTGCTCCGGCGGCCCGATGCTGGCGGGCAGGGACCCGGCCACAGGGAAGGTGCTGGACTACAATTCCACCTACGAGGCCGTTTCAGCCTACAAGGTCGGCAAGCTCGACGAGGCGGGCCTGGAGCGCATCGAGCGCAACTCGTGCCCCGGATGCGGTTCTTGCTCCGGAATGTTCACCGCCAATTCCATGAACTGCCTCTGCGAGGCGATCGGCCTGGCGCTGCCTGGCAACGGAACCATCCCGGCCGTCGCCCCGGAGCGCAAGGAACTGTGGCGCGCGGCGGCGCGGCGCGCGGTCGAGATGGCGAAGGCCGGCGGCCCGCTGCCAAGACAGCTGATCACGGTGGAGAGCATCGACAACGCATTCGCGCTCGACGTCGCGATGGGCGGCTCCACCAACACCGTTCTGCACACGCTGGCCATCGCGCGCGAGGCCGACATCCCATACGACCTTCATCGCATCAACGAAATCAGCGCCAGGACTCCCAACGTCTGCAAGGTCGCGCCAAGCTGCGCCTACCACGTCGAGGACGTGCAGGCCGCCGGCGGCGTCCCCGCAATCCTCAAGCGCCTGTCCGAAAGGCCCGGACTGCTCCATCTCGACGCGCCCACCGTGTCCGGCAGGACAATCGGCGAAATCGCCGCCGCGGCCGAGGTGAAGGACGACGCCGTGATCCGCACGTTCGACAACGCATATGCGCAGGATGGCGGGCTGTGCGTCCTGTTTGGCAATCTGGCCGAGCAGGGCAGCGTCGTGAAGAAGGCCGGCGTCTACGCCTCCATGATGAAATTCAGCGGCCGGGCGATATGCTTCGACTCGCAGGAGGAGGCCTGCGACGGCATTCTCGGAGGGAAGGTGAAGCCGGGGCACGTCGTGGTGATTCGCCACGAGGGGCCGAAGGGCGGTCCCGGAATGCAGGAGATGCTCGCCCCGACTGCGTACATAATCGGCGCGGGACTCGGCGAATCGGTCGCCTTGATCACGGATGGCCGTTTTTCCGGCGCCACGCACGGCGCGTGCATCGGGCACGTCTCGCCCGAGGCGGCCGAAGGCGGCCCGATCGGGCTTCTGCGCGACGGCG
>CAMOSH010000127.1 GCA_946624575.1 uncultured Verrucomicrobiota bacterium | reverse complement strand
ACCACATGCGCGACTTCACGCTCGCCGGGGAGCGGTCGCTCGTCATGGCGTGGTACCCGCCCGACCGCAAGCCAAGGACACCATTTCCATACTACACGGAGACCATGACCGGCTTCGAATACGTCGTCGCGGCGTGGCTCGCGCAGACGGGCGACTTCGCGAACGCCGAAGAGGTCGTCCGCGACATCCGCGCCCGCTTCGACGGTGAAAAGCGAAATCCCTTTGACGAACCCGAATGCGGGCGCCACTACGCCCGCGCCCTCGCCTCCTGGTCTGTCTTCAGGGCCTTCGAGGCGAGACAAGACGGTAGTTGCCATTGTATATGCCGCCAAATGGACAAAAGGCGCATGGCGAAATAGCAGCCATGCAAAGGGCAAACATTTTGAACGCGTTTCTTGTCGCCGCGCTTGGCGTGGGCGAGTGCCGCGAAGCAGCGGCTGCTCAAAGGGCGAATGCCGCGAACCTCGCGGGGCGTGACCACCTCGGACGCGAGCTTGTCTCCGCGTCCGAGGCGGGCGGCGAAAAGGGCCGCCAGGTCGGGCTGTTCTACTACCTCTGGCACGGACAGCACGGGACGCAGGGGCCATTCGACGTTTCAAAGATGCTGGCGGCCGACCCCGCCGTTTTTGAAAAGCCCGATTCGCCGCTCTGGCCCGATCCGGCACACACGCCGATGCTCCACTGGGGCGAACCTCTTTTCGGCTACTACCGCTCCACCGACGAATGGGTGCTGCGCCGCCACGTCCAGATGTTCATCGACGCGGGCATCGACGTCCTCTACTTCGACACGACCAACGGCTACCACTACCGCGAGGTCACGGACAAGCTCTTCCCGATTCTCGAGGAATACCGCGCCAAGGGCTTCAAGGTTCCGAAGTTCTTCTACTACATGGCCCCGGCGCGGCGCGGGTGCGGCACGTCGAACGTGCGCGACGTGTGGGACAACTACTATTCCAAGGGTCTCTTCCGCGACCTGTGGTTCGAGTGGGACGGCAAGCCGCTCATCGTGACGCATCCCGACCGCCCGTATCCACAGGCGCTCCTCGACGCTTTCACCTTCCGGCGTCCGACATGGGGGACGCCGTCCGCGCCGGACACATGGTATTGGGGCGGAATGCCGGGGCAGAACGTGTCGGTTTCGTCGTCGGGCCGCCGCGAAATGCTGCCCGTCACCGTTGGCTCGCCGCACATCGCGCCCGCCGCGCCGCCATCCCGGCTACGACGCCTGCGGCACCTACGAGAACGACACCGTCGTGAACGAATTCGCCTCCCTCCGCGTGGCGGTTGGCGAGGATGGCATGATCCGGTTCATGGCCGAAACCGTGAAGCCAGTCCGCATTGCGGACGCAAGGAGCATGAACCTCCTAGTGCGCGTTCCGGGGCGCCCGGCAGATGCGATGGGCTACACGCACGCATTCACGCCGGAAAGCGGCATCTTCGAAAGCGCGGGGCGGCGGGCGGTGTATTGCGTGAGCGCGGCGAAGCTGGGGATCGACGCCTCCCGGCCCTTCACATTGGAATTCAAGTGGTCGGACAACCGGAAGGAAGACGACCCCATGGACTTCTACGTCAATGGCGACGCCGCCCCTCGCGGCCGGATGAACTGGCTCTTCGTCTTCGAGCCGTAAACCTGAAAGGGCCGCCCTCAAGACCAGGGGGCGGCGGGAACTCTTTGCAAAACCCAAAAGAAAGGACATCGAAATGAACAACAGCACACTCGTCAGGAACGGCCTTTGCATAGCCTTGGCGACGTTCTCAGCGTCGTCCGCCCTTGCGGACGCGAGGCCGAACGGCATCTTCTCCGACCACATGGTCCTTCAGCGCGGCCGCGCCGTCCCCGTATGGGGCGTCGCCGATCCGGGAGAGCCGGTGCAAGTGCGCTTCGCCGGTAGCGAACTCCACGCGACGGCAGACGCGAAGGGGCGGTGGGAGGTTTCCCTTCCGGCGATGGAATGGAGCGCAGAGCCGCGCGACCTCGCCGTGGCGGGACGGACGAACGAGGTCATCGTCACCGACGTCCTCGTCGGCGACGTCTGGCTTGTCTCCGGGCAGTCGAACGCGGAGATGTCCTTCAGCTGGGGAATCCTGAACGGCGCCGCGGAAAAGGCCAGGGCCGTGGACTTCCCGAACATCCGCCAGGTCAAGTTCCGCCACGAGACGGCGCTTCATCCCCAGAACGGCGACCCCTGCTGCGACAAATGGAAGGTCGCCACGGAGAAGACGCTCGACGGCATCACGGCGGAGGGCTACTTCATGGCGCGCGAACTCAACGAAAGGACGGGCATCCCGCAGGGCATCCTCGACGACAATTGGTCGGGATGCGCCATCGAGCCGTTCGTGAACGACGAGGGAATGGCGCTTGTCCCGCAGTTCGCGGCGGCAACCGCGAAGGTGAAGGCCTGCCGCGACGATAACGTGAAATGGGCGAAGAGAATAGCCGAAGCCGATAAGGAAGGCGATTTTGGCGCCGTCGGGAAGAGGCCCGGATTCGAACCCTGGACGTGCCAATACAACATCATGATCGCGCCGATCACGACATTCCCGATCGCCGGCGCGACATGGTACCAGGGCTGCTCCAACGGCAACGAGGGCATGGAATACGCCCGCAAGCTGGAAGCCCTCGTTGGCGGCTGGCGCGCGGCCTGGGGCTACGACTTCCCCTTCTACATCGTGCAGCTCGCCTCCTTCACAGCCAAGACAACCGATCCTGCTGGCGGCAACGGCTACGCCCGAATCCGCAATGCCCAGCGCGTCGCGTCGCAGACGATACCGGGCTGCGGGCTGGCCGTGGCCATCGACATCGGCAACCCCGGCGACATCCACCCGAAGAACAAGTTCGACGTGGGCCACCGCCTCGCCCTGTGGGCGCTTCGCGACATCTACGGCGAGAAGGACATCGTCGTCTCCGGGCCTCTCTTCAAATCGATGAAGGTCGAGGGCAACGCCGCCCGCATTGAGTTCGACCACGTGGGCGGCGGGCTGATGGCCGCCGATAAAGGGCCGGACACTCCCGGCGTGGCGCCGGTCGAGACCCCCGACGCGCCGCTGAAAGGCTTTGCCGTCGCCGGTGCCGACAAGCGCTGGGTCTGGGCCAACGCCCGCATCGACGGCGACACCGTGGTCGTCTCAGCCGAAGGAGTCGAGACCCCCGTCGCCGTCCGCTACGCCCATCGGGCGAACCCCATGGGCGACTGCAACCTCTACAACCGCGCCGGCCTACCCGCCTCACCGTTCCGCACGGACGCCTGGTAGGTAATTTGATGGGGAGATAGCGGCAGCAGGGGGCCGCGGGAGCCGCTCTGCAAGACCGGGGAAAACTTGCCTTGAAACGCCCAGTTCTGGTATGATGGCACCCATGAAACTTCGCCCGCTCTATATCTGCTACCGCAGATTCAATCCGCAACTGGAACGCACGAAGGACTTCGCGGAGATGGGCGTGACGGCAACGGCCTCTGGTGGCATTTCCGTCGCTTTGCGACGGCGATCGAGGGTCTGGACCCCGTGGCCGAGTCGTTCCGTCCGTTCTACACGGAATCCCGCCGATTGCGCATGTATGGCCTCAAGGGCGGGACGACGGCCATCGTCTGGTGCCGCGACAAGCGCAATTTCTGGGAAGACGAGTTCGTGCGCGGAGAACCCGCCGAGACGCTGTCCGGCGAGGAAATGCCTTTCAGGGGATGTCGGATGGAGTGCTATCTTCCGTTCGAGGACACGCACGTCACGGTGGACGCCCCGCTCCTGCCCCCGTTCCGCCGTTCCATCGTCGTGCGCGTCCCGACCGGAACCGTCGAGGGCGTCGTCCGCCCGCATTAGTTCTTTCGGGCGTCATGCGAGTCCCGCCGGGCGTCCGCGACTCGCGCGCGCCGCATCGGCCGTTGCGCGGCGGCCGCATTCAATCAAAGGAGGTTACCATGAATGAAGTGTTTCCGGAAGGAAGAGTTGCAGTCGGATGCAACTACTGGGCGTCGCACGCAGGCATGATGATGTGGCGGAGATGGGACGCGAAGCGCGTAGCCAGGGATCTCGACGCGCTTGCGGGAAACGGGCTTTCCGTCCTGCGCATCTTCCCGCTCTGGCCAGATTTCCAGCCGCTCACCGCGCAATGCGGCGGCGGCGGGCAGTTCCGCGCGTGGGCGCAGAATGACGGGCCTCTCCAGAATCCGGAGTGCGTCGATCTGGAGATGGTGCGACGTTTCCGCTCCTTCTGCGACATGGCGGAAGCGCGCGGGCTTCGGCTCGTCGTGGGGATTCTCACGGGATGGATGAGCGGCAGGATGTTCGTTCCGCCCGCCCTCGAACGGCGCGAATTGTTGACCGATCCCGCGGCCCGCATGTGGGAAGTGCGGTTCGTGCGTCGGTTCGTCCGCGAAACGAGGGATCGCCCCGCCATCGTGGCTTGGGATGTCGGCAACGAATGCAACTGCATGGGCCGGGCCACGCGCGAGGAGGCGTGGGCGTGGCTCCACGAAATCACGGCGGCGATCCGGGTCGAGGACCCTTCGCGCCCCGTTGTCGGCGGAATGCACTCGCTTGGCTCTGACGCCCGCGCGGCGTGGAACCTGCGCGACCAGGGCGAACTTCTGGACATGCTGACGACGCACCCGTATCCGCTCTGGACGCCGCACATGAACCACGAGCCGTTTGACACGCTTCGCAACGGCGTCCACGCCGCGGCGCAGTCTCTCCTCTACGCCGGCGTTTCCGGCAAGCCGTGCTTCCCGGAGGAGGCCGGCGACATGGGGCGCAACGTCTGCTCGGAGGCGCGCGCGGCGGGAAGCGTCCGCGCCGCGCTCTTCACGTCGTGGGCCTGCGGTGTAAGCACCTTCCTCTGGTGGTGCGCCTTTGATTTCGGGCATTTGGACTTTCCACCGTATTCCTGGACCGCGCTCGAATGCGAACTGGGACTCTTCGACAAGGAATTCCGTGCGAAGCCGGTCCTTGCGGAGATGCGAGGTTTCGCGACGTTCCTGAAGGGACTCCCGTTCGCCGAACTGCCTCCGCGCCGCGTGGACGCCGTCTGTCTCGTGAGCGAGAACGAAGACGCCGAGGCGGCCTCGCTGGCCGCGTTCGCCCTTGCGCGGCAGGCGGGCTTCGATCTCTCATTTGCCGGTGCCGAAGGGGAACTGCCCGAATCGGACTTCTACATCCTGCCATCCGGCGAAGGCTATGACGCCTATTCCGTGGCGGCATGGCGGCGCGTTCTGGACAAGGTCGCCGGAGGGGCGGCGCTTCTTGTCACAAAGGGCGGCAAAATGGCACTCGCCGACTTCCGCGCCGCGACCGGGAACGAAATCGACTATTCGGAGCAGGACACGCCGTCCGAAACCGAATTCGAGCTTGCGGCGCATCCCGGAAGGTGCCTTGCTGTCCGATCCTCGTCGACCGTCCGCATCGCTCCGCGCGAAAGCCGTGTCCTGGGCGCGACGGCGGACGGCGACGCCATGGCGACCGTCTCCGACTACGGAAAAGGGCGCATCATCTTCGTCAACGCGCCAATCGAGCGCGACGCCTTTCTGAACGCCGACGCGTTCGCGGGCGAAAACCCGAATCCGCTCTACCTCGTTTATCGCGAGGCGGCGAAGATCGCCGGAGTCCGGCGCGTCGTGGAAAAAGGCGACTGCCCGTGCATTGGCCTCACAGAACACCCGGCCGGAGACGGACGCACCATCGTTGTTGCCGTGAACCACGAACCCCGCGAGGTGGAATGCCCCGTTCTGATCAAGGGCGCGCTCGTCCGCGTGTGGCGCGGAATGGTCGCAGACAGCCGAATCGTCCTGTCCCCGAACGATGCAGCGGTCTTTGAAGTGTCGTGACATGGCCGAGTGTGGCGAGCCGTCGCCACATCTAGGACTGTCGGGCCCGTAGGGACGGGCGGGACTGGCGGGAGGACCGGCGCGACCGGCGGAACTGGCGGGACTAGCGCCTGTCCCGCCAGTCCTTTCGTCCCTTTTCCTTCAACCTTTCAACCGGCGCTTCGGCGCTTCGCGCTTGGCTTTCGCCTTCCGTTTTGCTAGAATTGAGGTCGAAACGACAAGAGGCGCAAACATGGAAGACAACCTCAAAAACCAATACGGACTTTTCTATGGCGACGAAATGGTCCGCGCCGGGCAGATCGCCGAAGAGGCGATGTAGATGACCACCATCCTCTACATCCACGGGTCGCTTTCGATCTTCGCACCCATGCAGCAGCTCCGGATTGCGGGCATGTACCGCGAGGCAAAGCGCCATGGCTGGCGCCTGCACGAAATCGACCTTGACGCCAGCGCCGACCTGAAGAAGATGCTCGCCTTTTGGCAGCCTGTCGGATGTCTGGTCGAGGGCGGACTCGCCACGGTCGGCCGTTTCCAGCCTGCGGACTTTTCGCCGGTGCCCGTCGTCTATTTCGACACGGATCGCCACTTTTTTCCATCCGGAATCGACGAGGTGCGCCACGACTCCGACGCCACCGTCCGCGCCGCCGCCTCGGAGCTGCTGTCCCTCGACCTCCCGCAATACGCATTCGCCGGATACTACATTTCCCGCGACTGGAGCCATCGCCGCGCGGAAGTCTTTTCCGCCGCGATTCACGACGCGGGGCGCGAATGCCACGTTTTCGAGCCGACCGGGGGCAGGGTGCGCGGCCCCGGTTTTCTCGGCGTTCTGGAAGGCCTCCGCTCGTTCGTGAAATCGCTGCCGCGCCCGTGCGGGCTTCTCGGAGCAAACGACGAAATGGGGATGTTCGTGCTGGAAATCGCGCGCGACTGCGGCATCGACGTCCCCGGAGAACTGGCGGTCCTTGGCATCGACAACGACGAGCTCCGCTGCGAGAACGCCGAGCCGACGCTCTCCAGCATTCTGCCCGACTTCGAGCGGTCCGGCGAATTCGCCGTCCGGCTTCTTGCGCGGCGACTTTCCGACCCCGCATCGCCGCACCGGACCGAATCCTACGGAATCAAAAGCGTCGTCCGCCGCCAAAGCACGCACATCCTGCGCACGGACGACCCCTGCGTCGCGCGCGGCGTCGAACGCATCCGCCTTGGTCTGGCCGATGGCGTCCGCGTGACGGACGTCGCACGGGCCATGGGGCTGGGGCTGCGCACGGCGCAGAAGCGCTTTCTTTCCGCCGCCGGACGCTCCATCGACGATGAAATCCGCGCCCGACGGCTTGCACGCGCCCGGGAACTGCTTGCCACCACCGACGATTCCGTCGCAGACATCGCCCAGGCGTGCGGCTACGCCGACGAGAGGGCCCTGCGCTACCTCTTTTTGAGGCAGGTTGGAACGTCCCCGACCCAGTTCCGCCACGATGCGCGGCGGGGATAGGAGAATCCGGAATTCTCCGATTCTCGAAGACGAGTCAACGAAACTGTGGACGAACAGTCCGCAGCAGCTCTATCTTCTTTTCCGCGAAGTCGCCTGATTGGCGCCGCCACGTCGCACCCGTGCCGGGTAGCACGATTTTTCCGCGCATTTTTGCGTGATTTTTCCTTTATTTTTTTCCTACATGGTGATAGGCTTGCCCTCGTTCACGCACGTCCGGGTGGACGTTCCGCGTGGCGAAGACAACGGAAACAACTGGAGGAATCACTTCATGAAAAACAACGTGACTCGATTTGCCGGACTCGTCCCGACGTTTGCCGCGTCGGCTGTGGCGTTTTCCATATCAACGGCAAAAGCCGATCCCGCAATCTACCAGCTGGACGGCGACATCTCCGAGGGCATCGACCTTACCGCGATGGGCGGATACTACGCCGACCGAATGGAAGGCCCGTCATCCGCGAACATGACGTTTGCTGGCCCCATCACCGTCGATTCGTCCGTCTCGGCCTCCAACCCTTTCCAATTGATGGGAAGGGGCTACAAAATCACCGTTTCAGCCGCCGGATCGGGATTTCACACGCTGCCTCTTCGTTTTCAGAACGCCGATGACGTCACGAAAACGTCCGAACTTGCCTTTGATGCCGGAAATGAATATGGCGCCGCCACTGTGGATGTCGGACGGGGCGGAAAAATTTCATTCGGCTACATGAATAACGGAAACGTGACGCTTTCCGGAGAAGAATTCGCTTTCCACGATGGAGGGAAGATGGACGGCTACAACCTGTATTTCGGCAAGGACAATTCGCCTTCCCTCTCCGTTGTTGACGGCGCGGAGATCGCGGCGAACTACACCATGCGACTGGGCAATCAGACGAAGAGCATTCCTTCGGGCGTGTCGGCGTTTCTGGGAATGACCAATGCCACGGTGTCCACGGGAGCGACGGAGAATCGGAAACTTCAACTGCTGTTTGGCGTCCCCAAGTCGCAAAGCGGCGGGTGCGATGTCGTGCTGGGCGAAGGCGCCGTCTTGTCCTCTGGCGCGATCGAACTCAATGGCGGAGGAATCGCGAACATCGTCTTCGATGGAGGTGCCTTCAAATCCACATCCAATGCCGATCTTTCCTCCGTAGCGCTGTTTCAGGCATACGGCAATTCGTTTGGCAACCTCAAACAGGATGCGACGATTGTGGTGCAAGCGGCGAATGGCAATCCCATCGACGTGGAGATCAACCAGGACCGCCGCCTCGCGTCCGTCCGCGCGAATAGCGCAAAGTCCCTTGCCGTGAACCTTACCGGCGACGGTGGTTTCACCAAGCGCGGTTCGGGAGTTTTGGCCTTTGTCTGTCCCAAGGAGTCTTCGACGCAGACGCCGACATGCAACTACACCGGCCCCACGACGGTTCTTGCGGGCGGAATCGTCGTCTCGGACGAGACGTACAAAGTCGGACGCGGCGCGCTGGCGGTTTCCGAAAACGCGTTTCTCGACTTGAACGGGTTCGATGTCGAGTTCTCGGGCGCAACGGGCGATGGAATTGTCACCAACGGGGCGGCGGCGACTTCGACGCTGACGCTTGGCTACGGCGGCGCGGACGGGGCGTTCTCCGTCGCGGTCGGCGAACGGATCCATGTCGTGAAGACGGGGGCCGGGACGTTGACGATTTCCGGCGCGGCGCTCGCCAACGCCTGCGATCTCACGGTTTCCGCAGGCACGGTAGCCTTTGCCGGCGATTCCACGACTTTCGGCACCGTGACGGTTGCGTCTGGCGCAACGCTGGATGCCGGCGCGGTGGAGTTTTCATGCTCCAACCTCGTGAAGCAACCCGGATCCACCGTGCTGCTCAAGCCGAAAGCCACGACTGTGGTCCTGCGTTAGGGATGCCATGAAAACCGTTGAACTGGACTTCGTCGGCAAAGTCGCCGTTGTCACCGGAGCTGCTTCGGGCATGGGACTTCTCGCTTCGAAAGATTTGGTCGCCGCCGGAGCCAAAGTTATGATGTGCGACGTGGCCGCGGGTTCTCTCGAACGGGAGGCGTCCGCCATTTCCGCTTCGCATGAGACAACTGCGGCGAACGGCGAGGTTGTCCAGATGCCCTGCGACATCCGCAGTTGGGAGGACGCGCAGGGCGCTTCCGCCTTTGCGCTCGACCGCTTTGGTCGCATCGACCTGCTGTTCTGCTTTGCCGGCGGATACGAAGCGCGCATGTGCAACAGCGATGTTCCGTTTTACGAGCAACCGCGGGAAGTGCTGGACTGGGGCATTGACGTCAATTTGCGGGGCGCGGTTTACATGGCGCGCTCCTGCATGCCTGCAATGGTGGCGCAAGGCGGAGGCGTCATCTGCCTTTTGGGTTCGGTTTCCGGTTTCGAGGGCAATGGCAAAGGCGCAATGTACGGAGCGGCAAAGAGCGCTCTCTTCAATTTCACCAAATCGCTCGCCATCTGTGGCGCGCCACATGGCGTCCGCGCGTTCTGCGTTTCGCCCGGCCCGGTGCTCACGCGTCCGGGCATGGCGGGCATGAAAACGCTTCTCGGGCGCGCCGCCGAACCGTCCGAAATCGTGGATTTCATCCTCTACCTTGCATCCGGGAAGGGCGCGTTCGCCACGGGTGCGAACTACGTGCTCGATGGAGGTCGCTTGTGCGTGAAACCATGACGAGAAACGGCTTTCTGGCAATGATGCCGGGCCTTGCCGTCTTCGGCATCCTTTTCTCGCCCGGCACGGCGTCGGTCGCCGAAACGACCGGGACGCCGCCGGCGACGATCGAGGCGGGTCGTGACTGGATCCCGCTCGCGGCGAAGCCGTGGATCGAACCGGGATCGGCGCTGGACTTCAGCAGCGTCATTCCTCGCCATGAGCCGGCAGGGAAGTTCGGGCGCGTCATTGCGGTCGGCGACCATTTTGAATTCGAGAGATTGCCCGGCGTGAAGCAGCGCTTCTACGGCGTGAACGTCTGCCGGGATTCCTGCACACCGTCCACGCCCGAGGCGGCGGAACGTTTCGCGGCCAATTTGGCCCGTGTGGGCTACAATACCGTCCGCGTCCACCACCACGAACGCTGGCTGCTCGAAAAAGACGGGAATTTTGCCGGTCTCGCCGACTACGCGGTTCCCGATGCGGAATGCATGGACCGCTTCGATGATTTCGTCCATGCCTGCATCCGCCATGGCATCTACATCACGACCGACCTTTTCGTTTCGCGCCGCATTCCGTGGCGCGATCTAGGCATCGACGAGGAAGGCTTCGCAAACGGTGCAAGATACAAGATCATGTGCGCGTTTTGGGAACCGGCGTACTCCAACCTCTGCGCCTGGAGCCGAAACTTCCTGACGCACGTGAACCCCTATACCGGCAGAAGTCTTGCCGAGGAGCCGGCCCTCTGTTCGATTGCACTCATCAACGAAGGGAACCTCGGAGTCTACGGGATCGACATGCTAAAGGAAACGCATGGCGTCATGGAGGCATGGGAAAAGTGGTGCGCCTCGCGGAATCGGGCTGGCTTGGCTTTTCCGGATCGTACTGACGACCCGGAACTCGCCCGGTTCCTTGCCGACGCGGAGATGCGCCTCGCCAATCGCCTGCGCGCCTTCCTGCGCGACGAACTCGGCTGCAAGGCGCCGATTTCATCCATCAACCGAGGCTACAGCCCTGTGCAGTACCAGCTCGTGCGGCAAAAATGCTTCGACTATGTCGACGCCCATTTCTACGTGGATCATCCCAAATACATCGGGGAACAACGGTGGCGCCTGCCTTCGCGGTGCGACAACCGCAATCCCATGCGGGGTGACAGGCACGGAGTCCCGGAAATCGCATTCAGGCGTCTCCTTGACAAGCCCTTCTGCGTGTCGGAGTGGAACTACGCGAGTCCCGGACGCTATCGCGGAATGGGCGGCATGGTAATGGGGGCGATTGGCGCTCTTCAGGATTGGGACGGGATGTGGCGTTTTGCGTGGAGTGCGGGCATTGACGATGTGGAGAAACCCGAAACCATGCCGATGCACTATTGGGAAATGTGCAGGGATCCACTTTCGCTGGCTACGGAGCGCGCCGCACTCTGCCTCTTTCTGCGCGGCGACATTGCGTCCCTCTCTACCGAGTGTCCGGTGGTTCTCGACGAAGACGCCTTACTCGATCCCGACGGCGACGCGCCGGAATGCGACGCCAGGGAGTGGCGTCGAGCCGCATGGATGGCAAAGGTGGGAACGCTGGTGGTGAAAGGCAGGGAACAGGCAGAGACCAACAAGTTTTCCGCTGACTTTTCGACACCAGCCTCCCAAGTGTTCGCTGAATTGGCGGCACGTGGAGCGGACAAACCCGGCAACGGAGCGGTATCCATCGACCAGGACGCCGGAATGATCCTTGTCGACACACCGCGCACGTGCGGCGGCTTCGCCGAAGGCGGCAGACACGCGGCCGGGGCGCTCTCGTTTGAAATCGCCGACCTTTCAACTTTTCAACCTTTCAACCTTTCAACGGATCGATGTCGGCATGACATGCCGACAACGATCTGGGCGTCCTCCCTCGACGGCAAGCCGCTGACCGAATCGGCGCGCGTCCTCGTCACGCACCTCACCGACCTCCAGAACACCGGGGCGCGTTTCGCGGACGCCGATCGTTCCATCCTCCTCGACTGGGGCCGGCTCCCGCATCTCGTGCGCGTCGGGGAGGCGAAGGTCGAATTGAAGCTTCAGTGCCAATTGCCAATTGCGGACAATTCCTTCCGGGTATTCGCCCTTGGCACCGACGGCCGGCGCGAATGCGAGGTCCCGTCCAATTGGAGTCCAGCCTCCGGCATCCTCCGTTTCACCGCCTCCGTCCGCCAG
>CAMOSH010000126.1 GCA_946624575.1 uncultured Verrucomicrobiota bacterium | reverse complement strand
GCATCGCCGACACCATGCCCGACGTGCCAACGCCCGACAAGGCGTTTCTCGAATCACGCGCGGCGATCCTCCGCCGAAACCTGTGCATGCCAATCCTGGTTATGTCATGAACATCCATCTGAACGGCGACATGGGCATTCGCGACTGGGAAAACCCCGCCATCAACTCGATCAACCGCCTTCCTGCGCGGACGTTCGCGCCGCCGCTCGCGACGGCGGAGGCGGCGCTGACGGACGCGCTGGTGCCGGAGTCGCCCTACGTTCTTTCGCTCAACGGGAACTGGAAGTTCCATTGGTGCGGCGATCCGGCGCAGCGGCCGGCCGACTTCTGGCGCACGGACTTCGACGACGCGCCTTGGCCGGACATCGACGTCCCCTCGTGCGTGGAGATGCGCGGCTACGGGCGCCCGATCTACACGAACGTGCGCTACCCCCACGCCTGGAAGGAGCCGCTTGTGCGCGACCGCTTCGCGCCCGATGTCGTCTTCAACCCGGTGTCGAGCTACCGGCGGCGCTTCGCCGTGCCGGAGTCATGGCGCGGGCGGCGCGTCATCCTGCGCTTCGAGGGCGTCGCCGCCGCGTTCTACGTCTGGGTGAACGGCACGCGCGTCGGATACGCGGAGGACTCGCGGCTGCCGTCTGAGTTCGATATAACGGGTTGTCTCACACGGAGGCACGGAGGCGCAGAGGAGGAGAACATTCTCTGCGTCGAGGTCTACCGCTGGTGCGACGGTAGCTATTTCGAGGACCAGGACATGTTCCGGTTCTCGGGCATCTTCCGCGACGTGTCGCTCGTGGCGGAACCGGTGAACGCCATCCGCGACTTCCGCGTGAGGACGATGCCGCTCGACAAGGAGTATCGCGACTGGCGGCTGGAGGTGGAGGCCGATTCACCGCTCCCCGTGACGGCGACGCTATATGATGCCGACGGACGCGCCGTGGGCGCGTCCCTACCGATAATCGCCCGCAGTGCCGCGCAGTGGAGCGCCGAGAAGCCGAACCTCTACACCTTGGTTCTTGAGAATGGCGAGGATGTGCGCTCGTGCCGCGTCGGCTTCCGCGACATCCGCATCGAGGGGCATGCGGTGCTGGTGAACGGGCGAAAGGTGAAATTCCACGGCGTGAACCGGCATGAGGCAAGCCCGGAGAACGGCTGGACCGTGACGCTGGCCGACATGGAGGCGGACATTGCGTTGATGAAGCGCCACAACATCGACACCGTCCGCACGAGCCACTACCCCGACCACCGCCTCTGGTACGACCTTTGCGACCGCCACGGGCTCTACGTGATGGCCGAGGCGAACGTCGAGGGGCACGAGCCAGGCTATTGCGAACACGCGCTCGGACGGATGCCGATGTGGGAGCACACCATCGTCGAGCGAAACGAGCGAAACGTCCTCAACTGGCGCAACCACGCATCGGTCGTCTTCTGGTCGCTTGGCAACGAGACCGGCACCGGCTACTGCTTCGACCAAGCGGCGCGCCGGGTGCGCGAACGGGACCCGACGCGGCTCCTGCACTGGGAGCGCGGCAATTCCATCGCCGACATCGACGGGCGGATGTACATGACGCCGGAATGGCTCGACATGCGAGGCCGGATGGGCGACGGCCTGCTGGAAAGCGACCTCGCCGTCACGCACGAGGGCGACCGCACCCAGCACAAGGGCAAGCCGTTCTTCTTCTCGGAATACGCCCACGCGATGGGCAACGCCGTCGGCAACTTCGCGGAATACTGGGAGGCCATCCACGCGCACGACTCCCTCGCGGGCGGCTGCATCTGGGACTGGGTCGACCAGGCCGTGTGGAAGGCAACCGACCGCATCGGCCCGGACGGGAAGCGCGAGCGCTTCCTTGCCTACGGCGGCGACTTCGACGACCACCCGAACGACGGTCCCTTCTGCTGCAACGGCCTCGTCGGCCCGCTGCGCGAGGTGACGCCGAAACTGCTCGAGGTGGCGCATGTGCACCGAGGGCTGGTAATCGGCGCGCTCGGAGATCGCGCCCTACCGGAAGACGGTGGGGCGAGCCGTCCCGGCGAGCCGGTAGGGGCCGACCTCCGGGCGGCCCGCATCATCCTCCACAACCGCTACTCCTTCACCTTCGCCGACGAATTCGACTACCGCTGGGAACTGCTTTCCGATGGCGAGGCCGTGGCGAGCGGCACGGCCGAGGTGCCGCATCTGGCGCCAGGGGAGCTCGGGGAGATGCGCTTCCCGATCGACCCCGCGTCGCTGGAATCGGGCAAGGAGCATTTTCTCAACGTCTTCTTCTCCACGCGAAGCGCCACGCCGTGGGCTCCCGCCGGATGGGTGGTGGCAAGGGAGCAGATCGAGGTAGCCGCAATCGACGGCTATCAACCGCAATCGACTGCCGTCGAATGCGCTCGAGTGCCATCGAATGCGCTCGAGTGCCATCGAGCGCCATCGGGTGACATCACCGTGCGGGCCGGCTCCACTCAGGCGGTGTTCAGCAAGGCCACCGGGACGCTGGCGCGGCTGGAAATGGGCGGCGTGACGATCCTGGAGGATGCTGCGGGAATTGTCGCCGGCCCGCGCCTCACCTGCATGCGCGCGCTCACCGACAACGACATCTGGATGCGACGCAACGACCGCGAAGGCGACTTCAACATCTACCATACGGGTCTCACGCAGCTCTCGTACCATGAGCCATGCGTGGAGGTGCCCGCTCCATGTGGGGATGCGGCTTCCAGCCGCGTCGATGAAACGCGGCCTGAAGGCCGCATCCCCTTTTCCGAGGTCCGCTGCTCCGTCTCCGTCGATGGCGCGAAGACGTGCGGATGGCGGCATGAATCGCGGTGGCGGTTCTTCGCGGACGGCTCCATCGAGGTGGCGGAGCGCATCGATCCCTTCGGCGCGATGCCGCCATGCCTGCCGCGTCTCGGCACGAGCTGGCGCCTCTCTCCGGCGCTGGAGCAACTGCGCTGGTATGGGCGCGGGCCGTTCGAGAACTACATCGACCGCAGGACCGCCGCGTTTGTCGGCATCTGGAAATCGACCGTCTCCGAGCAATACGTCGAATACGAGCGGCCGCAGGACTGCGGCTACAAGGGCGACGTGCGGTGGGCGGAGTTCTCGGACGCCGCCGGACGCGGCGTCCGGTTCTCCGCCGACAGGCCGCTCTTCGTCCAGGCACTCCACTACACGTGGGAGGACCTCGAATTTGCGCGTCACCGCGGCGGACAGGAGCGCATCCGCAACATCCCGGCGCCGCGTCCCGAGGTCTTTCTCAACCTCGACCTCGGCCAGTGCGGCCTCGGCGGGGCGTCGTGCGGCCCGCATCCCATGGACAAATACCTCTTGCCTCCCAAGCCGGAAAGCTGGACTCTGAGGCTGGAACCTTTGAAATGACGGACATCCATCCAGATTTCACGGACCGCGTGGTCCGTGGCGAGCCAGTCGCCCCGGCCGCAATCACCGTGAACGCGGCGGGCCACACGCTCGTCGATTTCGGAAAGCATTTCTTCGGTTGGATCGAGGTGGACGCGTCGCTCGCGGGTCCGTTCCAATTCGTTTGGGGCGAACTCCTCGACGAAAACGGCTCGGTGCAGACCGACCCGTTCTTCACGAAGGAGCAGGGCCGTGTGCGCTGCGCGCTCGCGGAGGGGCGCTTCGCCGGCGCGGGATGGGAGAGGGTGCCGTATCAGGAAAACGCCGTCTCCGCGTTCGAGCCGTCGCCCGTCGGGCGCTTCGGGACGGTCATGCCGTTCCGGTGGCTGGAAATTGTCGAGGCTCCGTTTCCGATCACGGGGAAGAATGTCCGCCAAGTGCCCATCTACTACCCCTACGGCATGGGAGAGGAGCGCTTCGACTGCGACGCGCCGGATCTCGTGCGTGTTCACGACTTCTGCAAGCATTCGATTCTGGCGACGACCTTCACGGGCAAGTTTGTCGACGGCGACCGCGAACGCCTCCCCTATGAGGCCGATTCCTACATCACGCAGCTCGGCACGTATGCCGTCACCTCCGACGACACGATTGCCCGCGCAATGGCGGACTACTTCGCCACGCACACGACATGGCCCACGGAGTGGAAGCAGTTCTTCATCTCCATCCTCCATGCGGACTGGATGCACTCCGGCAAGACCGACCTCGCGGAGAAACACTACGCGGCGATGCGCGACAGCAAGAGCTGGCGCCATTTGCGGCGCGACGACGGGCTTCTCGTCACGGACGGGCCGTCCGTGCGGCCCGCCCCCGACGGCTCTCTCCCGAAGGACATCGTCGATTGGGCGAAGTGCTATCGCGACGGCTTTGTGTTCCGCGAGGTCAACACCGTCGTGAACACCCTCCATATTCGCAATCTCCGCGAACTCTCCGCCATGGCAGCTGCCCTCGGCCGCGATGCCGACGCGGCGCAGTTTTCGGCAGAGGCTGAGAAGACCTTCGCCGCGTTCAACGCAAAACTCTGGGACGCCTCACGCGGCCGCTACCGCGACGGCGAGGGGACAGACCATGCGACCGTGCAGGGCAACGCCATGGCGCTCGCGTGCGGCGCCGTGCCGTCGGAGCGCGTCCAGGCGGTGGCCGACTACGTTGTCTCCAAGGGATTCTCCTGCAGCACCTACATGGCGCAGTTCGTTCTGGAGGCGCTGTTCAGGGCGGGACGTGACCGCGACGCCATCGCGCTCATGGCCTCGCCCGCGCACCGCGGTTGGCTCGCGATGATGGAGAAGGGGGCGACGATAACGCCCGAGTTCTGGGATATCACCATGCCCGAGGAAGGCCGCATTCCCGACATGAACCATGCCTGGTCCACGGCGCCGCTCAACATGATCAGTCGGTATGTGCTGGGCGTGGAGCCCGCCGAGCCAGGCTTCGCGAAGATCGACGTGCGTCCGCAGTCCGGCGGACTTCGACGCCTGTCCGGAACGGTTCCGACGCCGCGTGGCGCTCTCCGCATCGCGATGCAGTTGGTGGACGGGGTCTGGCGCGTCGCGCTCGACACGCCCGCGCCGACGCGCTTCGGCTTTGGCGGCGAACGCCGAGACTTCGCAATGGGGACACACGAGTTTGCCATTTCCGGGCATACGGAAGCCATGAAAGGATGACAATGCGATGAAAACAGCTCTCGACAACATCGGAACGGTCCGGCTCAAGGGCATTCTCGGCGCGCGGCTCGACGCCATGATCGAGCGCAATGTCGCCGCGAAGGACATCGACGCCATCACCGCGCCGTTTCTGGACAAGACCGAGACGCGGAAGCTTTGGCAAACCGAGTTCTGGGGCAAGTGGATGCACTCCGCCGTGCCCTTCCTCGCCTACTCCGGCCATGCGGCGCTGCGCGAGAAAATCGGGCGCGGCATCGACCGCATCCTCGCCTCGCAGGAGGAAGGCGGCTACATCGGCAACTACCCCGACGCCCTGCGCTTCGGCGAAGGCTGGGACGTGTGGGGGATCAAGTACACGATGATGGGACTGCTGCACTGGCATGACGCGACGCATTCGGAGGCCGCGCTCGCCGCCTGCCGCCGCCTCTGCGACTGCCTCATCGCCGAGCTCGGTCCCGGCGGCCGGCGCGGACGCGAACTCTGGCAGACCGGCAACTGGGCGGGCTGCGCCAGCAGCTCCGTCCTCGAACCCGTCGTCTGGCTCTACCGGCGCACAGGCGAGCGCCGGTATCTCGACTTCGCCGGGACCGTCGTGCGCGGCATGGTCGAGCCGGAGGCCGGGCCGCGGCTCGTCGACCTGGCGCTCCGCGGCGTCCACGCCGCCGACCGCGACGGGTTCGGCAACAACCCCGACGACAACGGCGAATACGTCTGCAAGGACAGCCGCACAAAGGCCTACGAGTCGATGTCGTGCTACCAGGGGCTGCTGGAATACTGCGAGGCGGTCGGCGGCGTCGAGGATCCGCCCTTGGAGGGGATGCGGCCTTCCGGCCGCGTTTCGGCGACGCGGCTGAAAGCCGCATCCCCCGCAACCGCCGACCTCTTCCGCGCGGCACTTCTCACGGCGGAGGACATTGCCGCAGAGGAGATCAACCTGGCGGGCGGGGGCGCCTGCATCGAGCGCTGGTTCCACGGCGCGCGCAAGCAGGCCTTCCCCCACGCGCGGCAGCAGGAGACGTGCGTCACGGTCACGTGGATGCGACTCTGCCAGAAGCTCCTGCGCATGACGGGCGACCCCAAGTGGGCCGACCTCGTCGAGCGCGCCTTCTACAACGCCTACCTTGCGTCGATCAAGCCCGACGGCTCGGAATTCGCCTCCTACACGCCGCTGTCCGGGAGCCGCTGGCACGGCATGCGCCAGTGCTTCATGCACGAGGACTGCTGCGACGCCAACGGCCCGCGCGGGTTCCTGTGCTTCCTGCAGGAGTTCTTCCGCGCAGAGGGCGACACGGCGACGTTCAACTTCTACGCCTCGGCTCGCGCGGAAACCGTCCTGCCCGCCACCGGGCGGCGCGTCGCCTTCGACGTCTACACGCTCTATCCGCGCGAGGAAACGATCCGCATCGCGTGCCTCTGCGACGGGCCGTTCACGCTCCGTCTTCGCATCCCCGGCTGGTGCTCCGGCGCCTCCGTCTGCGTGAACGGCGAGGAGCGTCCGGCACCGGAGCCCGGCGCATATTGCGCCATTGCGCGGGAGTGGCGCGCGGGCGACGTCGTCGAGCTCGCGCTGCCGATGCCCGTCGTGACGCACGTCGCAAACCACCATGCGGCCTTCACGCGCGGTCCCGTGCTTCTCGCGCGCGACAGCCGTTTCGGCGACGGGGACCTCTCCGAGCCGTTCTACACCGATCCGCGCTACGGCGGGGGCATCGCCGACGGCGAAATCCGCGCGTTCGCCCCGGTGCGCATTCCGTCCGACGCCATGTGGATGGCCTTCGGCGCGACGCTTCCGATCGGCCAGCACTACGCCAATCCCGAGGGGACGAACCCGCCGTTCGTCTCCTTCTGCGACTACGCCTCCGCCGGAAACGAGTGGAATCGCTCCAATTCCTACCGCACCTGGCTGCCCATTGAGCGCGGCCACGCGGAATAGGTTTTTCATCACAAGGCAGAAAAGAAATGAACGCCGCGTTCGACAACATCGGCTCACTCCAGATCCAGGCGCCCGGGACTTCTCGCTGTCCCCTGCCGTCGCTTGCCCCGGATGACCGGGATTTCCGCCAAGACGGGGCCTACTGGCGCGGCTCCGTCTGGCTGCCGACCGCCTACATGGCCATCAAGGCCGCCGACGGCTGCGGGGATTCCGCCCTTGCCCGGCGCCTTTCCCGCGAACTTCTTCGCCACATGGCCGCGACATATCGCGACTTCGAGCCGCACACGATCTGGGAGTGCTATTCGCCGACGGAGGCAAAGCCGGGGACATACGCGAAGCGCCCCGGCTACAGCCGGCCGGACTTCTGCGGCTGGTCGGCGCTGGGGCCGATCTCGCTCTTCATCGAACACGTGATCGGCATCCGGTCGGCGGACGCCTTCGCCCATCGGCTCTCGTGCGACTTTCCCGCCGAACCCGTCGGCCGCGTCGGCGCACGGAACTACCGTTTCGGAAAGGTCGTCTGCAACATCGTGGCGACCGCCGACGAGATCACCGTCGATTCCAATGCGCCGTTCACGCTTATCGCCGACGGCCGGGAATTCGAGGTCTCCGCCGGCAAAAACCGATGGTCGCGCCATTGTCCTTCCACGCCGGGACGCGGAGGTTCGTGGGCCGCCGGAGAATGCCGTGAAAACCTTCTCCGCGACGCCGCGGCCCAGTGTCGGAACCATCCTTTTGACGGCTGGCGCGCTATCCCGCCGCGCCCGGTGTTCGACGAATGCCCGGACTGGGTCGCCTTCTACGACAAGGCCTGGGAACTGGCGCATGCGCACATCGTCGAAGTTCCGGGACTTCCCGCTCCGTGCTACATGGACTGCGGACACCGTTCGGACCGCATCTGGATCTGGGACACGTGCTTCATGGCCCTCTTCTGCAAATACTGCCCGGAGGAGTTTCCCGGCGTCGAGTCGCTTGACAACTTCTACTCCCTGATTCTCGACGGCCGTGGCGGGCCGCTGCCGAAAGTGCGCGGCAACCGCTGGTGCGGCGCGGACGAGGGGAGAACGCTCGATTTCATGGTCCAGCATGTCGACAACCCGCCGCTTTTCGCCTGGGTCGAACTCGAGTACGCGCTCCAGACCGGCGACCTTGCGCGTCTGGAGAAGGTCTATCGCGACCGTCGCTGGCTCCAGCGCTGGTTCCGGCTGTTCGAGTCGTTCGACCCGGATTCGCCGAAGCCGTTCGGTGTCTGCGTGCCCGTCGTCCTCAGGCGGGCGCCGGACGGCTACCATTGGGCGGGAACGCCAAGCGGGATGGACAACACCCCGCGCGGGCGAACCGCGGCATGCCCCGCCGGCGACCCCGCCCGCTGCCCCGACAACCCCGATCTGCTCTGGATCGACGCACTTGCGCAGCAGGGGCTTGCCGCGCTCTGCCTCTCGCGCATCGCCGCCCTGCTCGGCCACGACGGCGAGGCCGAGGAATGGCGCGCCCGATGGGCCGAGATCCGCGACAAGGCGAACACCCTCTATTGGGACGACACCGACGGCTTCTACTACGACATCCTCGAATCCGACCGCTCCAAGGTGAAAGTCCGGACGATCGCCTCGTTCTGGCCGCTCCTCGCGCGGATGGCGACGCCGTCGATGGCGGAGCGTCTCCTCGCGAAACTCCGCGACCCAGCCCAGTTCGGATGCGTTCCCGCGACAGCCCTCTCGGACAATGCGGCACATGCCAAGGAGACGGGCGCATGAAGAGACACTTTGCCAAAATGGCAGCGGCGGTTTTCGCGGCGTCCTTGTCCTGCACGGCCCGTTCCCAGCCGCAGACGCTGGAATCCGAGGCGTTGGTTGTCGTGGCCGATCCCGCGACCGGTGCCTTTTCCGTGCGCGACAAGCGCAGCGGACGGGAATGGGGCGGCGCGCCCGGAGATCGCGCCCTACCGGGAAAGGGTGGGGCGAGCCGTCCCGGCGAGCCGGTAGTGGCCGACCTCCGGGCGACACGCGCAGAGGGTTCGGGAGCTGAGCACCCGTCGTTCGTGGGCATTCCCCGCTTCTTCCTCTCCGGCACGGAGCTGGTGGTCGAGGTCGCCTTCGCCGGCCTCCCCGCAGGCGGGTGCGTCTATCCGGCGCCGCTCGCGCCGAACCCCGGCGACGCGCTTGTCATCCCCTTCAGCGAGGGCTTCCGCATCCCGTTCGAGGAATGCGATCTCGTCAAGGACGGCGATGAAATCCAGGTCTGGCGCGGCGGGATGTCGATGCCGTTCTTCGGCGTCGTGGACGAACGCGACGAATGCGGCTGGATGGCGATCCTCGAAACGCCCGAGGACGCCGTGCTCAAATGCGCGGCGAACGATGGCCGCCTCTCCTCCATCGCCCCGATGTGGAAGCCCGAATGCGGCAAGCCCGGCTACCCGCGCCGGGTGCGGTTCGTCTTCTTCGACCATGGCGGCTATGTCGCGATGGCCAAGCGATACCGGGCCTGCGCGGCGGAACAGGGCCTCGTGAAGACCTTCCGCGAAAAGGCGGCGGAGAGGCCGCTCGTCGAACGCCTCCCCGGTGCGGCCAACGTCTGGTATTTTCCAGGCAAGGGCGACCCAACCCACGCCACCGTCGCGCGGGAGATGCGTGAGGCCGGCATCGACCGCTTCCTCTGGACGTGGCCTTCCGCCCCCAATCCTGCGGACCTTGCGGCGATTGCGGCCATGCCGGACACGCTCGCCGGGCGCTACGACGTGTGCCGCGACGTGTACTACCCTGCCCTTCTCGACGCCCTCGGACGGCCGAACCAGCCGGCAAGCGAAATCTGCAACAACACGTCCGCATGGCCCGCCGACATCGCGTGGGACCGTCCCGACTCCAACGCCTGGCGACGCGCGTGGGGGCTCACGGGCAAGGACGGCAGGAAGCACTACTGCGCCGCGCAGTGCGACATCCCCGCCGTCGCACGGCTGGAGCGGCTTGCCGGCGAGGAACTCGCGCGCATTCCCTTCACGGCGCGCTTCATCGACGTCGTCTCCGCCATCGGCTGGGAGGAGTGCTACAACCCGGCGCACCCGATGACGCGGCGCGTGAGCCGCAAGGCGAAGGTTGACCTTTTGCGGATGCTCTGCGAGAAGTTCGACATCGTCGTGGGGGCCGAGCAGGGTATGGATCCCTTCGTCCCGTTCTGCGACTACTTCGAGGGGATGATGTCGCCCACGTGCGCGCGCATGCCACACGGGCGGCCGGGATACGGGCGCAGCGACCGCTTCCGCGACGACGGAAGCGTCCCGGCGGCGCTCGCGACGAACGAAGTCGAGCGCATGGAACGCTACGCTCTCAACGAGAAATACCGCATTCCGCTCTTCGAGCTCGTCTACCACGACTGCGTGGCGTCGCACTGGTACTGGTACGACTACTCCAACGGCCCGGTCTGCTGGTGGTGGAAGCGTGACCTCTTCAACGCCCTCTACGGCACCGCGCCGATGTACATCTTCGACTACCGGATGTGGAGCGAGCGGAAGGCGGAGTTCGTGGCGAGCTGGAGACGCGTCGGAGGCATCGCCCGGCGCACAGGCTTCTCGGAGATGGTCTCGCACCGCTCCTTGGCTCCCGACCGGTCCGTGCAGGAAACGCGCTTCGCCGACGGCACCGTCGTGACGGTCGATTTCAAGCGCCGGACGATTGAGGTTGGCGTGGAGACCCCGAACGGCGCCTTCTCCGCGAACCTCGTCGGCGCGCAGGTGACGAGCTGGCGTCCAGCCGCGCTCGGCGGCGAGGAAATCTTCTTCCTGCAGACGGCGCCGAAGTGGGGCGAAGAGGTCCACGGCGGGGTGCCGATCTGCTGGCCGTGGTTCGGCGGACGCGCGGGGTATCCCTCGCACGGGATCGTGCGGTACATCCCGTGGCGGCTCGCGGCGTCTTCGGAGGATGGCACGCAGGCCTTCGTCGCCGAGTCCACGCCGGAGACAAAGGAACGATGGCCGCACGATTTCCGGCTGCGCGCCGAAATCTCCATGCCCTCGCCCGGCACGCTCGAAATCACGCTCACGGAGACGAACACCGGCGATGTGACGTTCGACTCCGCATTCGGGTTCCATCCGTATTTTGCCGTCGGCGATGCGCCGCAGGCGACGTATGACGCAAAAACCGTCCCATATCCGGACTATTCGACCTTGAAATTCGCCGCCGACGGACTCCCGCACGTCCTGGGCGATCCGGTGCGTGGACGCGAGATCGCCATCTCGTGCGGCACGGCCGACACGTGGAGCCTGTGGAACCCCGGAGAAGGGCGCCCTCCGTTCGCCCCCGGGGAATGGCGGCTCTTCTTCTGCCTTGAACCGCATCGGCGCTTGCAGTCGCCACTTCCGCCGGGCGCCTCGCGCTCGCACGAAGTCAGGTTTTCCGTCCGCAAACGGCAATAGTGCCTACCGCCTCGCATTGCGCCACTCGCGCATGGAGCAGCCGAAGCGCTCCTTGAAGAGCGCCATGGCGTGCGTTGGCGTCCGGAAGCCGCAGGACATGACGGCATACGCCGGCGGATGGGTCGAGGACAGCTCCTCGAAGGCCAACCGCCCCACGGCCGCGTTGTCGCACGTGACGCCATGGGCGCGGCGCCACTCCGGCTCGTCCAGAGGCTCGAAATAGACCACGGGAACGCGCCCGAACGCGGCGGGGCGCAGGGGGGGATGTCCGCTTCAGCGCCCGAAGCCGTCGAGGAGGGCCTGCTTCCGCGGATTGTCGGCGGAGGGACTGAGCGAGGCGTCGTCCTCGCCTTCGTGCTCGACGCTCCAGCCCGCCCATTCGCGGAAGGCGTGGTAGGTCCAGTCCCAGCCGTATTCCTCAAAGATGCCGATGCAGTCGCGGAGATACTGGTCCGCCCCCGGTGCCCACGCGATGGCCGAGAATTCGCCGACGTAGATGCGGGCGCCGTGGCGGCGCTGGAAGTCGCGCACCGGCTCCAGGACGCGGCGCAGGTATTCGATGTCCCAGCCGCGCGAGGGGTCGGGCCAGACGAGCGACCGGCCTTCCTTCGTGAGAGGGCGGCCAACGCCCTGGTGCGTGTAGTCGCCCGGCGCATACATGTGGATCTGGTAGATGACGTTGTCCATCGGGAGCGGCCGGAGGTAGGCGAACGCGGTCGGC
>CAMOSH010000125.1 GCA_946624575.1 uncultured Verrucomicrobiota bacterium | reverse complement strand
GGGGAATCGACCGCGAGATCCGCATCCAGGGCTACATGCAGTGCGAGTTCGGGCATATCAACTTCTACCTCGCGCGGCCGGAGATGGAGCTCAACCGCGGCTTCTGCGACTTCGCCCTCTTCCCGGAGCGCACCTACTTCGGAGATGTCCCGCACAGCTACCTCATCGAACTCAAGATCTCGAAGGCCGACGCGACCGACGCCGAAATCGCCGCGAAATACGCCGACGCGCTGGTCCAGCTCAAGAAATACCGCGCCGACCGATTCGTGCCGTCGCTCGCGCGCGGAACGACGCTGCACCAGATCGTCTATCAGTTCAGGGGCGACGAGATGGTCCGCGCCCAGCAGATCGCCGAGGAGGCGATGTAGATGACAACCATCCTCCACATCCACGGATCGCCTTCGGACAAGCGCCATTGCCGTCGCCGCCATCGTTCGCGGTAGCCGGGCGCAGCGCAACCATCCCAACGACGGCGAAGGCTGGCGTAGCGGCGAACGGCAATATTACCGCCTCGCCTTGCGCCACTCGCGCATGGAGCAGCCGAAGCGCTCCTTGAAGAGCGCCATGGCGTGCGTTGGCGTCCGGAAGCCGCAGGACGACGCGATCCGCGCAATGGGCAGGTCGGTCCCGCGAAGCTTCTCCTTCATGGCCTCCAGGCGCAGGCGAAGGATCATGCCCTGCACGCTTTCGCCCGTGCCCTTGCGGAAGGCGCTGTCCACCAGGCTCCGCGAGGCGCCGAGATGCGCCGCGACGTCCGCCGCGCCAATGCCGCGCGTGGCGTTGTAGCGGATGAACGCCGCCGCGCGCTTGGCGAGCGTCTGCCCCGGCGCCACGGAATGCGTGCTCTGGCGCTCGACGACGCCCGTCGCCGGCGCGAGGCGGTGCGGCACCGGCTGATCCGGATTGGCCAGCATCCGCCGCAGCGAGTCGGCCGCAAGGGCGCCCATGCGCACGTGGTCCACATCGACGCTTGAAAGCGTCGGGAGCGAGGTCTCGCAGAGCAGCTCGTCGTTGTCCACGCCGAGGACAGCGAGGTCCCGCGGCACGCGCATTCCGGCGCGCTCGGCGGCCTCCAGGACGCGGAGCGCCACGTCGTCCCACGCGGCCATCACGGCCGACGGGCGCGGCAGGGCGCGCAGCCAGTCGGCGAGCGCGGCCACGCCGGCGTCGCCCTGGATGCGCGGCTCGTAGATGCGGATGTCGGCGTGGCGCGGCGAGAGCGCCGCGCGAAACGCCTCGGCCCGTGCCGGGCAATAGTCGGCCCCGACGAACCCGAGAGACTGGAAGGGCCCCTGAGACTCCAGGTGCGCGGCGCCCATGCGGCCGATGGCCGTCTCGTTGCCGTAGACGTAGGCAGTCGGCCCCGCGCCGTCAGAACCGGGCGAGGGGGAGCCGAGCCGGACGAGCGGCGCGCGGATTTCGGAAAGGAGCGCCTGCGCCGGGCGCACCATGCCGTGCGCCACCACGCCGCCCACGCCCGAGGACAGCGCGCCGCCGAGGTAGTCGGAGAGGCGGTCGTGGTCGGAGTTGAAGACGTGAAGGCGCCAGTGGCACCTCTCGCGCTGCACAAACGACGAGAAGCCGTGCAGGATGTCGCGTCCGGAGCGCATCGAGAGGCGCATGAGGAGGACGATGTCGGTGGAGTCGGGGGGCGTTTGCATGGTTGGCGCCGGAGTATATGTGCCATTGCGGAGATTGGCAAGTCGAAATATGTGAAAAACCGAATCTATTTTTCGGCTAAAAACGAAGTTTCACTCTTGAATGGCCGGGGATTTCAGGGTAGGATTGAGGCGCAAGGGCGAAAACGGTTTCCGCCCGGCCACACCACCACATACGACACAAGGGATGACATGAACAGCAGAAGACTCCCCGGTTTCCTCCTCGCCGCAGTCGCGGCGTCCGCCCTCCCGACTCGCGCCGGCACCTACACGGCCAACGTTCCCGAAGGCGAAACCACGACCATCGACGCGGCGTTCGTCGCCGCCCTCGGCGCCGACGACCTCGTGAAGACCGGTCGCGGCATCCTCGTTTCCTCCGCCGACATGGCGGCCTACACGGGCACCATCACCATCCGCGAGGGCGCGTTCAAGGTCACGACCACCGGCGACCTCGGCACCGCCGACGGCGGCACCGTCGTCGAGGACGGCGGGACGCTCCTCGTGGACATGGCGAGCAATCAGGAGCGGTTCCCGAACGAGCCGTTCACCATCGCCGGCACCGGCGACGCGGACTACGGCGCGGCGGTGTACCAGGCGACGGGAAAAAGCAACCGCTTCAAGCTCTTCAAGAATCTCACACTTTCCGGCGACACCACGGTGTTCAGCGGAACGATGCTCGGCGTGGACGCCGGCACCGTCGCGATGAACGGCCACACGCTCACCATCAAGGGGCTGAACTTCACCTTCCGCAACGATTCGTTCCCCGCGCCGGTCGGCAACATCGTGACCGAGGCAAACCTGATTTTCCAGAATGGCTCCGGCACCATCGGCGACCCCTCAAAGACGCTCACGGTGCGCAACGGCGAAAGAGCCAAGGTCACCATTGGCGACAACACCATGAAAGTCGTGTGGCGGCTCGTCGTGGAGGAGGGCGGAAGCCTTGCTGGTAGCGCCTCGACGCCGAAGCACTGGGGAGGCGACGTCGTGTGGAACGCCACGACGGACAATGGCGTAAGCGGCATCGTCACATTCGACGGCGAACTCACCGGCACCGGCGTGGTGAAGATTGGGAGCGGCGCGCTGACGCTGGCCAATCCGCCAGCGGACACCGTGGGCCTCGCCGCGTCGGGCACGGCCTCCATTGAATTGCCGAAACCGAAGGCATATTCCTATGAACACAAGGGCATGAAGATCGTCCGCAGGGGCACCCTGACATCCGACCTCACCCACTACGACGAGACGCGCGGCGACGTCGTTTGCGACTACTGCGCGTTCGGCCCCGGTCCGCAGCTGGACGTCTCATACTGGGCGACGTCGGGCAAGAAGGGCTGGTGCTCGCGCGGCTACCTCTGGAACCGCGAGGCCACAAACGTAACCTACACCATCGGCATCAACTGTGTTTACCAGAACTACGTGTTCGTTAACGGAAGCCAAGTTTATTACAAAAAGCGCGATGGAGAGAGCAGCGGTTCCACGGCGATCAGTGTTCCGGCCGGGAGTTGCGTCGCCATCGACATCGTGACGACCTCCGACCAGCTCTACGGACCGCGCACGGAAAAGGGAGATGGCGACAAGTTCAAGATCAACGGCGTCGTCGCAAACGACCCGACGGGCTGGTATTTCACTACCAATGCCGTGTCAGGTGTGGCGAATCCCGCAGACTTGCCCTCGCTTTTGCTTGCGGACGACGGCGCCATCGACATGAATGGCATGCCGCTCTCTGCCGATGTGCTCTCCGGCGCAGGACTCGTCACAAATGTGACGACGCTGACCATTGCGGACTCCTGGACGCTTGCGGCGGCGGATGTCGAGAACGGCGCGACGCTTACGGTGGATGGCGATCTCGCCTTCGGCAACGGCTGCGCGTTTGCCGTGACGGATCTTCGGTCGCTCCCCGTTTCGGAAATCTACACCGTGGCGACTGCGGACGCGATCACCGGTTTCACAAGCGGGATGACCTTGTCCGACAGCGCTCGTATCTGGAGGCTCGACCTTTCCGGGGACGGCAAGTCCATCACAATGGCGAACGAACCTCAGGCGACCGTGTTGTACGTGCGGTAGGGAGCGCCACGTGCTGATTGCGGGCCTGGCGGAGAATGGGGCGCGGCGCGATGCGCGGGCATTACCCAAACGGATTGAACAGCGCCGCCCCCGTTCCGGAAAAATCGCCGACGTTGCGGGTGGCGACGGTGAGGCCATGCACCAGAGCCGTGGCGGCGAGCAAGGCGTCTATGGCCGGACGAGTCCTCCCGGATCGCTCCGCCTCTCCGCAGATACTTCCCCATCGTTCCGCTATCTCCCTGTCAACGGGGAGAATGGCACCGGAAAAGGCCGCAAGGACATCCGACTCCAACCATCGTTGCAACGACTCCCTACGGGCGGGATCCTGATAGGCGGCAATTCCCTTGCGCAACTCGCCGACGGTCAGGACGGAAATGAACAGCAAATCGTCCTGCACGGATTCCATCCATGCCATGACGTTCGGATTGGGGCGTTTGCGGGAGAGTTCGGAGAGAATGCACGTGTCAAGCAGCCACTTCACAGCGAAACCATCCTTCCCGTGTCACGATTGCGGGAAAAGTCCAAATCATCGCTGCCGCCCGGACAGCGCCGCAAGGCCTCCAGCAGCGAAGGCTTTTTTACGAACTTGTCGCGGTATGCCCGCCACGAAATCACCACCACGGCGGGAGAACCGCGTTTCGTGACAATCTGCGGCACGTCGCCGCTTGCGCGGGCGACGACCTCGGAAAAACTGTTTTTCGCATCCTGCAATGCCCAAACCGGACTCATGGGAACCTCCAAACTAGCCAGTTCGGCTAGGTAGGCGCAATACTAACCAAGCACTCCCCCCATGTCAACCAAGAACCCCATCGTTCCTCATCTGACTCGTGCCCGCGTTCCCCGCGCAGTCTTCGCATGGCCCGTGGCGGCGGCCGTTTCGCTCGCCGCTTCTGTCCGGGCCGACGACTACGTGGTCAATGTCGCCTCCGGAAGGACGCAGACCATCGACGCCAGTTTCGTGTCCGCCCTCGGCTCGAAGAACCTCGTCAAGACGGGGCGCGGGACGCTTGTCAGCTCCAGCGCGATGTCCGGCTACACCGGCACCATCACCGTCCGCGGGGGCGCGTTCAAAGTCCAGACCACGGGGGACCTCGGCACCGGAGACGGCGGCACGGTCGTCGAGGACGGGGGGACGCTCCTGGTGAACATGGCAAATGGCGAGGAGCGGTTCCGGGACGAGCCGTTCACCATTGCCGGGACGGGCGACGCGGCCTACGGCGCGGCTGTCTATCAGCAAACTTCGAACAACCGTTTCAAGCTCTTCAAATACCTCACCCTGTCCGCCGACGCAACGATCTACGCCGGGACGAACCTCGGCGTGGACGGCACGCTGGAGATGAACGGCCACACGCTCATGGTGAAGGGCGCGAACTTCACCCTTCGCAACCTCTCCACCCCCGCTCCCGTCGGCGACCTGGCGACCGAGGCTCACCTGATCTTCGATGAAGGCGGCTCCGGCTCCATCGGCGACCCCGCGAAGACGCTCACCGCGCAGAACGGTGGGAGACTGTCGTTCCAGAATGCGACCCAGACGATCCTGTGGCGGATTGTCGTCGGGAACAGCGGCTCCATCGACAGCTATGAAGCGGGCACGTCGCTTTCGCGGGAGTCCGACGAACTGTCCGTCCAGGCCAATCCCGCGACCGGCGCCCTTTCCGTGCGCGACAAGCGCACGGGGCGCGAATGGCGGACGGCCCTGACACCCGCCGCGTTCGGCTCCCCGTTGTTCGCCGCGGCGCCGAGCTTCACACTCTCCGGCGCGGAGCTGGTCGTGGAGGCGAACTTCGCGGCGCTGCCCGCCGCCGGCAGCGTGTTCCCGGCCCCGTTCGCGCCGAATTCCGGCGACGCGCTCGTCATCCCGATGAGCGAAGGCTTCCGCATCCCCTTCGACGAGTGCGACATCCTGAAGGACGCGGAGCTGGAAGCCTGGCGCGGCTCCAGCCTTTCGATGCCGTTCTTCGGCGTGGTCGATGCGAACGACGAGAGCGGCTTCATGGCCATCCTCGAAACGCCCGATGACGCAAAAATCAAATGCTTCGCCGACTCTTCGGACTTCGGCGTCGGCGCGATTGCGCCGCTGTGGGTGCCCGAATGCGGAAGCCCCGGCTACACGCGCCGGGTGCGGTTCGTCTTCTTCGAAAGCGGTGGCTACGTCGCGATGGCCAAGCGCTACCGGGCCTATGCCGCCGCGCAGGGCCTTTTGAAGACCTTCGCCGAGAAGGCGGCGGAGCGCCCGCTGGTGGAGCGGCTTCCCGGCGCGGCGAACATCTGGTACTACCCGGGTAGCGGGGAACCCTCCCATGCCTCCGTCGCGGCGGAACTCCGCGCGGCGGGCATCGACCGCTTCATCTGGAGCTGGAATTCGGCACCGGCCGCCAAAGACCTCGAAAGAATCTCCGCGATGACGAACACACTCGCAGGACGCTACGACGTGGCCCGCGACGTCTATTACCCGGATTTGCTCGACGCCCTCGGAATGGCGAACCCGCCGGAGAGCGAAATCACGCTCAACACGTCCGCATGGCCCAACGACGTCGCATGGGACAGCGCCAACTCCGGCGACTGGCGCCATGGGTGGACGGTCACAGGCACCAACGGCGCCACCTACCACTGCGCGGTCCAATGCGACATCCCCGCCATCGGGCGGATGAGGCAGCTCGTCGGCGGCGACCTCGCCGCCAACCCCTACACGGCGCGCTTCATCGACGTCACCGCCGCCAAGGGCCTTGAGGAATGCTACAATCCGGCGCACCCGATGACGCGCCGCGTCAGCCGCGCCAAAAAGACCGAGCTTTTCGAAATGCTCGGCGAGGAGTTCGGCATCGTCGTCGGCTCGGAACAGGGCATGGACGATTTCGTTCCCGTCTGCGACTACTTCGAGGGGATGTTGTCGCCGACCGCCGCGCGGATGCCGGCCAGGCGCGACGGCTACGGGCGCAGCGCCCGCTTCCGCGACGACGGGACCATCCCCGCCGCGCTCTCCGCGGACGAGGTGGCGCGCATCGAGCGCTACGGGCTGAACGAGCGCTTCCGCATCCCGCTCTTCGAGCTCGTGTACCACGACTGCGTGGCGGCCCACTGGTATTGGTACGACTACTCCAACTGCCCGGTCTATTGGTGGTGGAAGCGCGACCTCCTGAACGCCCTCTACGGCACCGCGCCGATGTATATCTTCGACTACCAGATGTGGAGCGAGCGCAAGGCGGAGTTCCTTGAGAGCTGGTGTCGCGTCGGCGGCATCGCCCGGAAGACCGGCTTCTCCGAGATGGTCTCGCACCGGTCGCTCGCGGCAGATCGCTCGGTGCAGGAGACGCGCTTCGCCGACGGCACCGTCGTGATCGCCGATTTCTCGGCGCGGTCGGTGGCGGCCGGCGTCCGGACAAACCAGACCTTCATCGTCGATGTCCCCGAAGGCCAGACCAGGAACATCGACGCCACGTTCGTCATGGCCCTCGGCACGGACGACCTCGTGAAGACCGGGCGCGGGACGCTTGTCTCCTCGAACGTGATGTCGAACTACACCGGCACCATCACCGTCCGCGAGGGCGCGTTTGAAATCAAGACCACCGACGACCTCGGCACCGCCGACGGCGGCACGG
Organism: uncultured Verrucomicrobiota bacterium; assembly: GCA_946624575.1. Lineage (GTDB taxonomy): Bacteria > Verrucomicrobiota > Kiritimatiellia > RFP12 > UBA3636 > UBA3636. The sequence goes on along the minus strand of CAMOSH010000125.1, from coordinate 4,939 downwards.
TCGTCGAGGACGGCGGGACGCTTGTCGTGCACATGTCGGCAAGCACCCAGCGGTTCTCGAACGAGCCGTTCACCATTGCCGGGACGGGCGACGCGGCCTACGGCGCGGCGATCTACCAGGCCACGGGCAAGAACGACCAGTTCAAGCTCTTCAAATACCTCACGCTGTCCGGCGACGCGACAATCTTCGCCGGGACGCGGCTTGGCGTGGATGGCGGCACCGTCGCGATGAACGGCCACACGCTCACCGTGAGGGGCGCGAACTTCACCTTCCGCAACGATTCGTTCTCCGCACCGGTCGGCAACATCGTGACCGAGGCAAACCTGGTCTTCATGAACGGCTCCGGCACCATTGGCGACCCCGCGAAGACGCTCACGGTTCGACGCGGCGGCAAGGTCTCCATTGCCGAAAGCACCATGCTCGCCCTGTGGCGGCTCGTCATGGAGGAGGGCGGAAGCCTTGAGGGAAACGCCTCGACGCCGAAGCACTGGGGAGGCGACGTCGTCTGGAACGCCACGACGGACAACGGCGTGAGCGGCATGGTCGCTTTCGACGGTGAACTTACCGGCACCGGCGTGGTGAAGATTGGGAGCGGAACGCTGACGCTGGCCAATCCGCCCGCAGACACCGTCGGCCTCGCCGCGTCCGGCACGGGTTCCGTCGTCCTGCCCTCGGCCAAGACGTATTCCTACGAACACAAGGGGCTTCTCACGGGATACCGCACCGACGGCTGGACGGCAGGTTTCGACTCCAACCGCGCGGACACGCGGTGGTCGTATTGTTCCTTCGGCCCTGGCCCGCAGATCGACCGCAGCTTCTGGGGCGATGGCAACGGGCAGAAGGAGGTCTGGTGCTCGCGCGGCTACCTCTGGAATCGCGAGACGACGAACATCACGGTGAAGTTCTTTGTCGGGAACGTCTACCAGAGCTGGGTTTACCTGGACGGCTCGTGCATCTACGACAACAAGCGCGACAGCTGGGTTTCCTCGGGCGAGTTCGAGATCCCCGCCGGGACGTGCAGGAGCTTTGAAGTCCGCACGAACGATGGCGGAGCATCCTCCTTCGGCGGTCCGCGCACGGACAACGACAAGTTCAAGATCAACGGCGTCATCGCGAACGACCCGACGGGCTGGTTCTTCACGACCAACGCCGTGTCCGGCGCGGAGAACGCCCCGGACCTTGCCGTCCTCGCGCTCACGGACGACGGCGTGATCGACATGCAGGGGCTGCCTCTCTCGGTGGATGCGCTTTCCGGCGCGGGGCTCGTCACGAATGTGACGTCGCTCACGGTCGCGGACTCCTGGTCGTTCGCGGCGGCGGACATCGCCGGCGGCGCGGCGCTCGTCGTCGATGGCGGCCTTGTGTTCGGAAACGGGTGTGCGTTCCATGCGACCAACCTCCGCTCGCTTCCAGCCTCTGCAACCTACACGGTCTGCAAGGCCGATTCGATTTCGGGCATCCCCGCGGGGGGAGTTGAAATCACGAGCGGCCAGGACGTCTGGAGGCTCGTCCTCGCGAACGGCGGCACGGAACTCAGCCTGGTCAACGTCGAACATGTGACCGGGCGGACGCTTGTGCTTGCGGGCGACTCGACGCTCGACGAACACGGCGGCGACGAATCGACCTACGGGAGCTGGGGGAGCAACCTGCGGCCCTATCTGCTGTCGGGCAATTCGATCGTCAACTACGGCAGGGGCGGACGCTCCACGTCGTCCTTCATCCGCGAGGGCTGGTGGAATCGCGTGCTCGAAGCCGCGGGCGCCGGCGATTTCGTCCTCGTCCAGTTCGGGCACAACGACCAGAAACTCGACGACGAAACCGTCGCGACGCCGATTCCGCAATACAAGACGAATCTCGTGGAGATGGCGGCGGCCGTGAGGGCGAAGGGGGCGACACCCGTCTTCGCGACGCCCATCGTCCGCCTCAACTACTCCGGAAGGCGCATTTCGGACACGCGGCTCGACGAGTGGGCGGCGGCCATGCGGGAAGTCGCGGCGGCCGAGGGCGTCGATCTCGTCGACATGCGCGAACTGACCCGGCAGATCGCCAACGACGCCGGGGAGGCCGAAGCCCTGACGTGGTATGTCGACGGCGACCGCACGCATCCCGCGCCCAAGGGGGCGCGGCTCTACGCCGAGCTTTTCATCGATGACGTCCTCTCTCGCGCGCTTTCCGTCTCCGCACTGTTCTCGGCCAATGCCGCGTCCGGGGACGATGATACCGTACCCATCGGGGACGACGAATACGAAGTCTATGTCCCGTTTGGGCAGACGCGGGTCGTCGACGCGGCCCTGGTCGCGGAAATCGGGACGAAGAACCTCGTCAAGACCGGCCGCGGAACGCTGCGGAGTTCGGAGGCGATGGCGAACTACACGGGCGAAATCACCGTCCGGGCCGGCGCGCTGGCCGTCACGACCGCGAGCGACCTCGGCACGGGCGATGGCGGGACGACCGTGGAAAGCGGCGCGACGCTTGTCGTGGACATGACGGCTGGCACCCAGCGATTCTCCAACGAGGTCGTCACCATCGCCGGGGATGGCGACGCCATGCATGGCGCGGCGGTGTGGCAAAGTTCCGCGAGCAACGACCAGTTCAAGCTCTTCAAAACCCTCACGCTATCCGGCGACGCGACGATCTTCGCCGGAACGCGGCTTGGCGTGGACGGCGGCACCATCGCGATGAACGGCCACACGCTTACCTTGAAGGGCGCGAACTTCACCTTCCGCAACGATTCGTTCCTTTCGCCGGTCGGCAACATCGTGACCGAGGCCAACCTGGCTTTCATGAACGGCTCGCGCACCATCGGCGACCCCGCGAAGACGCTCACGGTTCGACGCGGCGGAAAGGTCACCATTGCCGAGAGCACCATGCTCGCCGTGTGGCGGCTCGTCGTGGAGGAAGGAGGAAGCCTTGTCGGCAGCGCCTCGACGCCGAAGCGCTGGGGAGGCGACGTCGTGTGGAACGCCACGACGGACAACGGCGTGAGCGGCATCGTCACGTTCGACGGCGAACTCACCGGCACCGGCGTGGTGAAGATTGGGAGCGGAACGCTGACGCTGGCCAAACCGCCCGCAGACACCGTCGGCCTCGCCGCGTCCGGCACGGGTTCCGTCGTCCTGCCCTCGGCCAAGACGTATTCCTACGAACACAAGGGGCTTCTCACGGGATACCGCACCGACGGCTGGACGGCAGGTTTCGACTCCAACCGCGCGGACACGCGGTGGTCGTATTGTTCCTTCGGCCCTGGCCCGCAGATCGACCGCAGCTTCTGGGGCGATGGCAACGGGCAGAAGGAGGTCTGGTGCTCGCGCGGCTACCTCTGGAATCGCGAGACGACGAACATCACGGTGAAGTTCTTTGTCGGGAACGTCTACCAGAGCTGGGTTTACCTGGACGGCTCGTGCATCTACGACAACAAGCGCGACAGCTGGGTTTCCTCGGGCGAGTTCGAGATTCCCGCCGGGACGTGCAAGTGGTTTGAAGTCCGCACAAACGACGGCGGGGCAGGCGTCTTCGGCGGTCCGCGCACGGACAACGACAAGTTCAAGATCAACGGCGTGATTGCCAACGACCCGACGGGCTGGTTCTTCACGACCAACGCCGTATCCGGCGTCGAGAATCCGGCTGCGGTGGCGTCGCTCACGCTTGCGGACGAAGGTGCCATCGACATGAATGGAATGCCCCTCTCGGTAGGCGCGCTCTCAGGCTGCGGGCTCGTCACGAACGTGACGGCGCTGACGGTTTCGGACACCTGGACGCTCGCGGCGGCGGATGTCATTGACGGCGCGACGCTCACGGTGGACGGCGACCTCGTGTTCGGCGACGACTGCGCGTTTGCCGTGACGGATCTCCGATCGCTCCCCGTTTCGGAAATCTACACCGTTGCGACGGCGGACTCGATCTCGGGGCTTGACGGGGGCAAGAGGATCACGGAGAGGGGAAGGACGTGGAAGTTCGTCGTCTCCGGCGACGGAACGACGCTCCTGCTCAAAAACGTCTTTCAGTCGACGTTGATGTGCCTCCAGTAGGGAAGCGAGGATCTCACATCCGAAAGGAAGTCCATGACACCCGACTGGGAAAACCCCGCCATCAACTCGATCAACCGCCTTCCTGCGCGGACGTTCGCGCCGCCGCTCGCGACGGCGGAGGCGGCGCTGACGGACGCGCTGGTGCCGGAGTCGCCCTACGTCCTTTCGCGCGGGCTTTCCGTCGCCGCGCTGTTTTCGGCCCATGCCGCATCTGGAGAAGATGACCATCCCGTGCCATGAGAACGAAACGGAAGAGCGGGTCTTGGGACAAAGGAGATTCACGATGAATGTCGAAAAACTGGCGCTTGCATTCGACGAAGCGCATTTTTCAGACGGTTTGCCGCAGGCTGAAGTCAACGCCGCCATCCGACGTGTTTGCGAACACGGGGAACGCGACGGCGCGCCGTTTGCCGTCACGCGCGCCAGAATGCTCGCGTGCGCACTTGAAAACGTGCGTCTGGCCGTTGGCCGCGACGATGCCTTTGCGGGCATCGTCGAGCGTCACTACCTTGATGGTCGATATGGACAAGGCGAAATCGCCCGCATTCAGGGCGAACGGGCCGAAGCCGTCGCCCGCCGTGACTTTCCGGACGAATATGTCCGGACCAACTCGTCCTGGGCGGAGGGGCGGTTTTTCACAAAAGCCGATCTCAGCCACACCTCCCCTGACTGGGACCGCATCCTCTCGCTCGGCATCCCGGGTCTCCTCGCCGAAGCGGAGGCGCGGCATGCCGCCAATCCGACGCCATTCACAGAGTCCGTCATCATCGCCTGCCGCGCATTCCGCGACTTTTCCTTGCGCTTCGCCGCCGTCTGCAACCGGGAGGGCCGTCATGACCTCGCCGCGACGCTCGACGCCCTTGCGGCGCGTCCGCCCGAAACGCTTCACGAGGCGCTTCAGCTCGCCATTC
>CAMOSH010000124.1 GCA_946624575.1 uncultured Verrucomicrobiota bacterium | reverse complement strand
CGGTGAGCGCGGAGCCGTCGATCTTCGGCAGCAGCTCCTTCATGATCGCCGGAAGTCCGCCCGCGAGATCGAGGTCGTGCAGGTTCCACGGACCGCTCGGCGCTAGGTGCGAGAGCAGGGGGATGTCGTTCGAGGCGTCGTCGAAGTATTTCCACCACGGCTCGTCGTAGCCAGCCTCGTGCGCGATCGCCGGGATGTGCAGGATGAGGTTGGAGGACGCCGCGACGGCCATGTCCATCTTGATCGCGTTGCGGATCGAGGCCGGCGTGATGATCTTGCGGGCCGTGATCCCCTTCGCGACGAGGTCCATCACGCGCTGGCCGGCGCGGTAGGCGATGAGATATAGCTCGCTGGAGACCGCGCTCACCGTCGAGTTGTACGGCAGCGACATGCCGAGCGCCTCGGCGACCATGCACATGGAGTTGGCGGTCGTCATCGACGTGCAGCCGCCGCACGTGCCCCAGCTGTGCTCGATGAGGCCGTTGTATTCGTCCGGATCGATTTTGCCGGCCTGCATCGTGCCGACCTTGTCCTGCGCGTGGATGTGGAGCACCTCCTTGCCGCGGAACGTGCCAAGCGGCATGTAGCCGCCGGTCACCACGACGGTCGGGATGTCGATGCGGGCCGCGGCCATGAGGTGCCCCGGCACGATCGAGTCGCACGTGGAGAGCATCACCATGCCGTCGAAGAAGTTGCCTTCGGCGGTCATTTCCACCTGGTCCGCGATGGAGTTGCGCGACGGAATCTCGATGTAGCGCGGGTCCTTGAGCACCATGCCGTCGCAGATGCCGGTTGTCATGACCTCGACCGGGAAGCCGCCGGAGTCGCGGATGCCCTGCTTCACGCGCTCGGCGAGATTGCGCAGGTGCACGTGGCCGGGGTTGTATTCGTTCCAGGAGTTGACGACTCCGATGAGAGGCTTGGCCTGCTCCTCGGGCGAAATGCCCATGCCGCAGAGAAGGCCGCGGCGGCACTCGCCGGCTTCTCCGAATTCCCATTTGCTGCGAAGCTTCAGATGCGAAAAGTCAGGTTTCATGATTTTGTGGTTTGTTGGTTGTCTGTCGATGGTTGATTGTCGATTGCGATTGTCGATTGCGATTGTCGATTGTCGTGCGTCGCGTGTCGATTGCCGTGCGTTGCGTGTCGTGCGTTGTCAGTCTCCCGTCTCCCCGACGGGAAAGTTCATGCTTTCGATCGACCCGTCGCAGGACTGTCCGCCGTCGACGCGGAGGATCTGCCCCGTGATGAAGCGGGTCTTCTCCACGTCGGCCATGAACTGGATCGCCGGTACGATCTCCTCGACCTTGCCGCCGCGCCCGACCGGGATCTTGTGGTTGAAGCCGCGCACGTCCGCGTCCGAATAGCGCGACATGATCTTCGTGTAGATGAGGCCCGGTGCGATGCAATTGACGCGAATCCCGTATTTGGCCACCTCCACGCCGAGCGAGCGGGTGAACATCTCAAGCCCCGCCTTGCCGGCGGAATACGGCAGAAGGCGCCTGTGGACCCAGGTGACGGCCGCGTGGACCGACGAAACGTTGACGATCCGTCCCTCGGTCTTCTTCTCCACCATGTCGGCCACCGCGTAGCGGCTCAGGTATGCGGCGGAGTTGAGATTGAGCGCGATCTGGGAGTCCCAGTAGTCCATCGGCATGTCCTTGAACTCGCCCTTGGGGCCGCCGGGGATCTGGAGCGCCCCGCCAGCGTTGTTCACCAGGACGTCGATCCTGCCGAACGTCGCGATGAAGTCCTCCATGGTCGCCTTGCAGAAATCGTGGGAGCCCACGTTTCCAAGATAGACCTTCGTCCTGACTCCGAATTCTTCGCACTGCCGCGCGACCGCCTCGGCCCCGGCGGGGTCCTTGTTGCCGCAGATGCCGATGTTGGCCTTTTCGTCGCGCGCGAACGCGATTGCGCACCCTGCGCCGATGCCGTGCGACGAGCCTGTGATGAGGATGTTTCTGGACATTTTCGGGTTTTGTCTCCGTTCCGGGTTCATCCTAGCCGCGCCCCTTCTCCGAATCAATGAACGAACGCGCAAAAAGTGTTGCACGAATGCGAAATGCGTTCGTGCGGCGCGGCGCGGAGTCGCCGTCGCGTCCGCGTCCGTTTGGCGGGGCGCGTCTTTTTCAGTCGCCTACGCTGGCGTCGGGCCAGCGCTCGGTGCGCACGAAGCGGAAGCCCCTGGTGTTGCGGAACCGGCCCTCGACGTTGCCCGGGCGCGTGGCGACTTGCTGCGCCCACGGCCCCTCGGCGCCGTTCGGGATCAGCCGGAACGAGCAGTCTTCGAACAGGAAGTTTTCGAACGGGGCGTCTGCGCGGCCGACGAAGCGCGGGAACATGTTGGATTCGGCCCTGACGCGCCGGAATGCGATGTCGCGCACGGCGGCGACACGTGTCTCCGGGTCCGGGTCGATCCAGGCGTCGATCGGATAGGCGTGCAGTCCCTCCATGTCGATGTCCTCGAAGACGATGCGCTCGACGAGCGTCGCCTCCCTTCCGTAGTCGGGGTGCTTGGGCATGTGCGGCATGACGATCCGGATGCCGTCGCAGGTGTCGCGCATGGCGAGGCGCTTGAAGGAGCAGTCGCGGATCACTCCGTCGTTCACCCAGGCGATCCGGACGCCGCCGCACCAGGAGCGGATGCAGCAGTCGTGGGCATGGACGCGCTCGCACGGCTTGTCTTCGCGCAGGGAGCGGCTGTTGGCTCTCGCCACAATGGCGTCGTCGCCGCACTCGATGTCGCAGTCGGCGATTTCGACGTCGCGGGAGCAGTTGACGTGTATCCCGTCGTTGTTGGGGTAGCGCACGTCGGAGCGGATCGTGAGGCGCAGGCACGAGACGCGGTCGCAGTCGTGGATCCAGTAGCCCCAGCCGGCTGGGCCGTTCGCGAGCGTGACGTCTTCCACGCGCACGTCTCGGCACCCCGCGAAAAACACGACGCGCGGGAGCGATTTCTCCATGGGCTGGATGCGGACGAACGACCAGCCGCATGGTGCCGGGGCGCCGTCGCCGGGGCGCACGTGAAACGCGCCGTTGCCGTCGATGACTCCGCCGCCCGTGATGGCGACACCCTCGCATTCGTCGGCGAAGATGACGCTGGCGCTGCGCCGCCGCGGCAGGTTGCCGGGGATGACGTGTCGCGGCGCGGGCCAGTCTGGGAAGTCGGCGATGTCGGGCGAGGCGAGGAGCCGCGCTCCTTCGGCGATGTGCAGCTCCACGCCGGAGCGCAGCTCGATTGCGCCGGTGAGGAATGTTCCGCGGTCGAGCACCACCCGTCCGCCGCCAGCCGCGCCGGCGGCGTCGATGGCGGCCTGAAGCGCGGTGGTGTCCTTGGTCAGGCCGTCGGCGGCGGCGCCAAATGCGCGCGGCAGGAAATCGGCGTGCGTGGCTTTATTGGCAGTGTGGCTCGTCATGGCTTATTTCCTTGCAATGGTCCCGCAATCTGTGGCGCCGGGCGAAAAAAACGCCCCTCCTCGCCCCCGTCGGGGGAGCGCGCATTCTACAACACGGCCCGCCACCCGGCAAATTTCCCGTCGGATCGGGGATGTCGTCGAGCATGGGATGTTCGCGTCTTCGCTCTATCGGGCTATTTCGTAGTGGATGCGCCCATGGCCTTCCGTGTCGCGCGTGGAGACTGTGAATCGGAGTATCCCCGTGGCCGGATCGTAGGCGGCAGGAATCGCGGAAACTCGGTTGCCGGCCGTATCAAGGGCCCAAACGGCCGGGTGGATGGGCGCGGCATGCACGGCAGTTTCGGGCTTTGCCTCGGCACCTTCGGGCGCGGCAGTTTCGGGCTTTGCCTCGGCATGCGCGGCAAGGCGCAGTTCAACTTCGGCGGAGCCAACCTCGACAAGCGGCTTCTTGCCCCATTTCAGGAGGATGCGCCGCGTTTCGTCGGAGTAGAGCGCTCCGTCGCCTTGCACGTCGGTAAGGTGCGTGAGCAGGATGCGGGAGGACTGGGCGAGCGGCTTGCCGTCGAGCGAGCTGGCCCAGATGGTGGCGGGAATGGCGGGGTCGCCTGCGATCTCGAAGGAGAGCACGCCGCAGTCGAGGCGGCCGCTTTCCGCGAAGCCGCCGCTTGTGCGCGGCGTGTCGAGCACCATGGTGCCGCGCTCCCTGTCAAGGCGCAAACTCTGATTTGCAAAACTCTGATGCCCAGGCGCGGCCTGTTCTGCGCCCGGTGCGGCCAGTTCTACGCCCGGCGCGGCCAGTTCTGCGCCAGGTGCGGCCTGTTCTGCGCCTGGCGCGGCCTGTTCTGTGCTCGGTGCGGCCTGTTCTGCGCCTGGCGCGGCCAGTTCTGCGCCCGGTGCGGCCTGTTCTGTGCTCGGCACGGAAGTGCCGATCTGTTCTGTGCCCGGCACGGAAGTGCCGATCTGTTCTGTGCTCGGCACGGAAGTGTCGAGAAAAAGCGCCACGCTCGCGCGGTCGCTGGCTGCTATGAGCGGGTCGGTCACGCAGTCGAAGTAGCCGGGGTGGCCCTGACCGTCGAGGAGGTTGCCGTTGCTGTGCGAGTAGGCGAAGCGCCAGAGCCCGTCCCAGCATTGCTCCGCGGCCATGGCACCGGTAAGAATGCCACCCATGGCGCGATAGCGGCCCGGGCCGCTGAAGTTCCATTCGGTTATCGTGCATGGCTTGGAGAACTCCGCTGAGGACCATTCGCGATGGAAGATCGCCGGCGTGTCGGCTCGGACAGGGTTCTGCTGTGTGCAGCGCGAGGGCAGCTTCCACTGCTGGTCCAAAAACGCCGGGTGGTCCACGTAGAAGTGCGAATCCACATAGTCGTAGAGCGGGGTCAGCCCCTCGCCCTCGCCGTGCCAGCGGCCGTTGTTGTCGTTTGTGAGCAGGGCGCGGCAGCCTAGCGAGCGCACGAAGGCCGAGCCGCGCTCCCAGACCTTGCGGTTCACCCACTCGTCGAACTGGTGGTGCGGGTCGGCGTAGTCGGCGGCTCCGGGCGGCGGCGGTTCGGGGGAAAACGACGGGGGCACCGCCCCCGAACCCCTGGCGGCGGCGGCTTGCTCTTCGCAGAATTGCGCCCAGGCGGCGCGGACTACGGGGTCCTTCGCCTTGCCGGCGCGCGCCCAGGCCATGTGGAGCTTGCCCTCGTTGACGAGCGAGATCAGCGGCATGCCCGGCTCGTCCTTGTTGGCGCGCCCGGTGTAGGGGTTCACGTGCTCCAGAAACGCCTGCGCCCAATGGCACCAGTTGGAGAAGGCGCCGTCGTGGAGGCCGACGTATGTCTTGTAGAGCTGCTTCTCCATGTTGCCGTCGCGGTCGATGCCGATGTCGCGCCACGCCACCGGCCGCGACACGTAGAGATCGGTCGTCACGTAGAGGCCCGCTTCGTAGCAGCGGGCGAGCAGGTAGTCGAGTTTGTCGATGTCGTCGGCAAAGGACGGGGGCTCTGCCCCCGAACCCCCGGCGGAGCGACTGGCATACGCCTCCGCCCACATGCCGTCGTGGTGGTGGACGCGGATGGAGTTGTAGCCGCAGCGCACGAATCGCTCCACGAGGCGGTCGGCCATGTCGTGATCCGGGTAGTTGGCGGAGAAGCAGAGGTTGACGCCATAGAAGCGTTGCTCCACGCCTGGCAGGCCTTCGAACTCGAAGTGTCCGCCAACGGCCTTGAGCCAGCCGTGCCTTCCGGCGGGGGCGTCCTGGAAGCCCATGCCGGAGAAGTCGAGCGCGCTGCCGGGAACCACGTCCTTCTTGTAGTCGAGGCGCACCCAGTTTTCGTTTTCGGTGATCGTGAGCGGTTTGTAGTCTGAGAATGCGATGCCGTCAGGCGAGGAGAGCGAAATATCCCAGACGAGGCGCTCGCCGGGCTTGAATGCGCGGATTCCGCCGCCGGTGCCGGTGCCGATGTGACCGCCGATGCGGGTGGAGAACTGGCCGCCCCATTGGTGCGAATCCTGTGAATGGTATGGTAGCGGAGCAGCGGCCGTGAGCTGCACGGCGCGGCCGTCTTCGAGCGAAAAATCGAACGCGGCGCGCTTTCCGTCGCCGAGGCCCCAGCGCGGCGGCTCCGGATGGGAAACGGAGAGTGCGAGGCACTGGACTTGCTCCTCTGCGACGCATTCCAACTCGATATGCCCGGCGAGGGAACCGTCCTCACGCTGCGTCCACTGCCCGCTGCCGCGAAAGCGGAGCAGCCCGTCGTCGCGGCCCCTGATCTCAAATGACTTGGCGCTGCTTTCGCCGGACTTTGACCAGTCGGACTTGATTGGAATGCCGGTCCAGCCGGGAACGTAGGCGGCGATGTCGATGTCGAGGCCCGGCAGCGAAAGCCCGCCACGCGGTGTGGGGCGGGCGAGAATCGCGCGCGCCTCGGTCACGTTTTCGCCGATTTGCTCCTTGACCCCGGCACTTCCGTGCCGGGCACTCTGTCCTGTGCCGGGCACGGAAGTGCCCGGTCTGTCCTGTGCCCGGAGCGGAAGCTCCGGGTTCTCCTGTGCCCGGCACGGAAGTGCCGGGATTAGGGCCACGAGGAAAAGAGGTGGAAGTGCTTTCATGGGTGGATGGGGTGAGGATGGTTTGTAAATGGGGTGGCGAGCACGGCCGCGCGAGCGGCGCGCTCCACGTCGCGCGGCTCCATGCCGCGGTATTTGATGTCGGCGGCGCCGTCGCCGGCGATCCACTGCGCGATGCGGTTCATCGCGCAGGCGTCGGAGCGGGTCATCGGCTTGTCGGCCGTGGTATAAGGCCAAGCAGCTGGGGCGAGCAGCAGAAGCTTGCCGTTGGCCGTCTGGTCGAAGAGCTTGCCGCCGGGCTTGTAGAGTGGCGAAAAGCCCATGTTGCGCAAGGCGATTACCGAGGCGCCGGCCTCAAAGGCCCGCCGCGCGATTTCGCGCTCCCCGTCGCTGACGCAGGGCGATACGAGCACGGCGCCGTGCCGCGCGGCGGCTAGCAGAGCGGTGCACCGCTCCTCGAAGGCCGGAGTCGCCATGGCGCAAACCGGCGCGCCCGCCGCATCGCGGGCGATCTTAAACCCGGCACTTCCGCGCCGGGCACTCTGTCCTGTGCCCGGCACGGTCTGTCCTGTGCCCGGCACGGAAGTGCCGGGTTTCCCGGCTTTCGGCACCCGCTTGTAGGCGAAATCTCGGCGCGAGCACTGCACCTGCAGCAACTGCGGCGCGTTTAGCAGCGCCTCGTTGCCTATGGCGGAAAAATGCGCGGTGAATCCGGGAAACGGCAGCGCAATATCCCGCCGCACCCTGAAAAGCTGCGGCGCCAGGCGCTTTACGGCCAGGCGGCGCGGATTGTCGCGCAGGTAGGCGAACATGGCGTCGAGCTGGCCCTCGTGGAAAAGGATCGTGTCCTGGAAACCTTCGGCCCAGAAACCGGGGCGACCGGTCGCCGCCTTCGAGGAGCCGGTCTTGAATCCGGCGAGCAATTGCCCCAACGGGCGCTCCAGCCGCCGCTCGACGCGCACGATGAAATGCGCGTGGTCGGGCATGAGCTGGACAAAAAGCGGGCGTATTTCCGGATGGTGCGCGCCGATGGTCCGCCATTCGGCGAGAACGGCCGTGCCTTGCGGCGAAGGCTCCACGTGCGCTCGCACGGCGGCTGGATCAAAGGCCCCGGAAGCGCCGGCGCCGGGATTGTCGATGACAAGCCGCCCAAGCGCCTGCGAAGCGCGGTCGGCCAAAACGAGCGTGATCTGGTAGATGCAAGGCGCCTTGTAATCCCAGTTGAGGCACCGCCGCAGCATGGAGTGCTTGAATCCGGGAAGCGCCGGGGCTAAATGGTTGGCTACTTTCATGGACACATTGCTCACCGGCCGCGAAACCTACCCGCAAATTTACCGGTTGTCAAATCCGGGCACTGCCGTGCCCGGCACAGGACAGAGGGCACTCCCGTGCCCGGCACAGGACAGAGGGCACTGCCGTGCCCGGCACGGGAGATCCAGGCACTGCCGTGCCCGGCACAGGACAAAGGGCACTGCCGTGCCCGGTACTCTGTCCTGTGCCCGGCGCGGAAGCGCCGGGATCATCTCACCATCAGCACGAACGGGGCCTGGTTGGAGAAGCCGGAGAGCGTCACGCCGTCGGCCTCCGGGCCGTCGTAGGCGAAGAGGAGCGAGTTGGAGGCAAGCGCGGAGGTGAACTTGAGCGCCTTCGCGCCGTCGGCGGCGGTGAGGGTGGCAATTTCCGCGCCATTCGCAGTGACGACGAGCGTTCCGGCGCCGGTGACGGTGGCCGTGAAGTCGTAGGAGGCTCCGTTGCCGTTGCCAGTCCACGACATGGCGACGGGGACGCCGGCTTCGCCGATGGCGGGCGCGCCGAAGACGAGCGACTTGCCGTCCGCACCGAGCGCGGCGTCGCTCGGCATGTCGTCGATCGCGAGGCGCCTGCCGCCGATGGCATTGCCCCACGGCCTGCCCCAGTCGTATTCGAAGGCGCCGATGTCGATGGTGGAGTTGAGGATGCGGCGGGTTCCGGCGAGATCGCGGCCCGCGAGGCATTCTGCCGAGCAGAACGAGGCGTCACCCGCGTCGATCACTGCCGAACCGGAGACTGGGACTCCGTTTCCATCCACAACCGAAGCGCCTCCGGTCACGTTGCCGCTCTCGTACTTGGAGGTCACGCCGGAGGTGTTCAACGCCCCGGAGAGGAAGAAGTTGTTCGTCGAGGCGCCGGTGGCGTAGTTGCCGAGAACGATGGAGTTCAAAACCGGCAGATTCTTGGCGGTGCCCTCGTTGAAGACGAGGCCGCGAGTGTTGGCTTTTTTCGCGCCGGCCTGGCCGCCGAAGAGCGTGCAGTTCACGATCTTGCAGTCGTAGCAGACCGAGTGGCCGGAGCCGTCGCTTGGGCCGTTGCCCTTGAAGACGCACCCTTCGGCAAGACCGCGGCTAAGCGCGACTCCAAAGTAGTTGTACACGGCGTTGTCTTCAAAGCGGCAATTGCGGTAGGTTCCATATTGCGCACCGCCGCCGTTGCGGGCGGAGCATCCGGTAATGATGCAGTTCTCCACAAGCCCGCGCCACTGCGAGGCGTCGCCGTCGGAAGCCGAATAGGGGCCGCAGATGCCGCCGCCCGTGACGTCAATCGTCCCCGAATTCAGCCGCAGGGTGTGGCCGTTCGCCACGGTAAATCCGCGCAGCGTCGCCCCGGCGCACAGGAACACGCCTCGCACCGCGCCGTCGCCGCAGCCGTCGTCGGTCTCAGCAGCCTCGCCTTTGATGATCGTCTCCTCCGGGCCGTCGCGCGATTCGAGCGTCACGCCGCCCTTCACCACCACGCGCGCGGGCAACGTCGGCGCATTCGTGTAGCAGGACTGCGCGAGCGTCGGCACCATCGTGCCTTCCTCGTATGTGCCGGGGAGCGCGATCACCGTGTCGCCGTAGTCGGCGGCGGCCATCGCGGCGGCAAGCGTCTTGAACGCGTCGCTTTCCGACGCGCCGTCGTTCGCGTCGCCGCCATTCGTCGCATCGACGTAGAGAGTGCCGCCGACGCGCAGGGCGTAGCAACCGGCCTGGTAGCGGCCCGCCGCCGTGTCGAAGACAAACGGGTTGCCGTCGATGTCCATGCAGGACTGCATGTAGGAAGTCGAGGCGAGCCAGACGCCGGCGGAGTCGGGGGCGAGGCGGTAGTCGCCGGAAGCCGCGCCGAGGAGCTTCAGCGGCTCCTCCTTCTCGGCCGTCGTGAACGTGTTGGAGTTCGCGGACATTCGGCAGTAGAGCGTGTACACTAGCTGGTCGTCCGTGGTATCCCCGTGGATGTCGTTATCGGACGGCCTTCCGGAGACGCAGTTGTAGAGGTAGCCTTTCACTCCGCTGCCGTTGTTGTAGACGCTCTGCGGGGTGTCGCCAACGCTTCCGTAGATCGTGCAGTTGTAGCCCTTGGCGGTGTTGCCGAAAACCTGTGACTTGCCGCCGCAGCCGACGAAGAGGGACGACACGATGTTGCAGTAGCGCAGGTCGCACTGGCCGCTGCTGCCGAAGGTTTTGCAGTCGTAGAACTTGCAGCGGTAGGCGTTGCCGCCGGCGATGCACCCGGCGCGGTTGCCGGAACAGTTGGTGACGACGCAATCGAGGAGATACGCCGTGTTGAAGCTGGCGAAGTTCGCATCGCCCATGTCGCTGTTGCAGAGCGCGGCCCCTATCGACCTGACGGTGCTGTTCGGCCCCGAGCGGCCATCGCGGAGAGTGAAGCCCTGGAAGGCGGCGCGATAGGCGTTGGTGGAGACGACGGCGATGCAGCGCACGGCATTGGCGCCCGTCCCGTCGGACGTGTCGGGATCGGATGCACCGCTGATGAAGGTGCTCTCGGGGCCGTCCACGGCGATGACGCGGAGAGACCCCTCAAGCGCCTTGGGCACGACGACGCGCGTGGTGATGTCGTCGCCCACGTTCTCGCCGCCTTCGTTGTAGTCGCCGGGCAGGGCGCGCACGACGAAGGTCGCCGTCGTCTTCTTCACCGCCTTGTTGAGCGTCTTGTAGGGGGTCGCCTCGGAGCCGTCGCCCGTATCGTCGCTTCCGTTCACCGGGTCGGCGTAGAAGATGTTGCCCGTCGTGACGGGGCTGACGCCCTGCACCTGGTTCCGCCTCGCCGTGAGCCAGATGGTGTCATCGGGAAGGGGCCAATAAGGAGCACCGCCCATGGAGTAGTTCACCAGTGCGCGGCCCTCGACGGGGACGAACTTCATCTGGAACGCGACGGGCCAGCCTTCGGCCCCTTTCCACGTGCCGTTCACAAGCGCGACTTCCGCGCCGCCAAGCAGCCACGTGCCAGAGCCATCGCCGGTCCCATTCGCGATGTAGACACCGCTCGCCGCCCCGGACAGCGCCTCCTGAACGGCGCCGGCGTGGATGGCACCGCTCGCCGGGAGCGGATTGCCGCAGTAGTCCTTGTCCCGGAAGCCCTCTGGGATGCTGGCGACTTTCGACACGTCGCCGGCGTTCAGCGCGGCGGCGTTGTAGGCGAGCCGGTAGTCGCCGTCGCAGGGGGAAACCACCTCGAACTTGGTGTAAAGGTTCTTGTTGCCGGTGACGTTGTTCGCCTTGGGGCCGGTGACTTTTTCGGTATTGATCGCATAGTTTTTGTCCCCGCCGTTTTTCTGGAAAAGGCAGTTGTACACGCCGCCGGAAAAGACGCTGTCCCCGCCGACGCCATAGCTCTTGTTGTTCACGAACGTGCAGTTGATCGCCGCATAGCCGTAGCTGAACGCGCCTGCGCGGAAGCAGTTGTTGGTGGTTTTCGTCGTGCCGTCCTTGGAGCACGTGTAGCCGTTGTCGTCGAAGACGCAGTTGTAGGCTCCGCCGCCGCGCAGGGCCTGGCCGAAGTTCGCCCCGCGGCAGCGCTTGAAGAGGGTGCGTACGACCTTCAGACGGGCTCCATTCGCGTAGGTCGAGCAGATGCCGCCGCCGGAAAATCCCTGGCAGTTGACGACCGCGCAATCGACAATCGTCGCGGATGTTGCGCTATCATAGACGACAACGCCGCCGCCACCGCCGATGTCGTTGCCCTGGACATTGAACAATGGAACGGAGCCATCTTGGAACGTGATGCCTTCAAGGCGCGTTCCCGAGCCGGCTGCGGCGATCCAGACGCAGCGGACGGCGTCGGGGCCGAATCCGTAGGGAAGGTCGGCGTATTCCGCCGTGTCCCACGCGCCGACGATGCGGGTCTTGTCGCGTCCGTCGCGGCCGATGATCGTGAGCGGCTTGTCGACCACGACGCGGTTGGCGGAGGAGTTGCCGCTCACCGTCGTGTTCGTAGTGCCCTGGTCGGCGCCGTAGTCGCCGGGCAGCAGGACAATCGTGTCGTTCACATTTGCCCGCCCCACGGCATGCTGGATCGTGCGGAAGGGCGCGGCCTCGGTGCCGGCGGCGCCGTTGTCGCCGTCCGGCGAGACGTACCACGTGTTCTCGGCCGCGGCCGGAAGGACGGAAAGAACGAGCGCCGCAAGACAGGCTCGGAGAATTCGATGATCGTTCATGGCGTTTTCCCGTTGGTGAAGTGTTCGGAAAGTGTGCGTTTGCACGACTCCGATTATCCCGCGCCGCCGCACTCCGCGCAATCACAAAGATAGGTCGCACCGAGTAGCACGTTTGAGACATGAAGTCCGATTTGTGCTTGACATTTGATCCGAACCGGCGGTAGGATTCCGGCATGACCGCAACCTCCGACACTCCCATTCTTCGCCCGGTCCAGGGATGTGGCGACGACGCCTCGTCGTCGCGCTGGGCGCATTGCAACGGCGGGGGCGCCGTCGCCACATTAAAATGCCAGGGATGTGGCGACGACGCCTCGTCGTCGCGCTGGGCGCATTGCAACGGCGGG
>CAMOSH010000123.1 GCA_946624575.1 uncultured Verrucomicrobiota bacterium | reverse complement strand
CCCCTGCGAGCCGGCGGACTGGAGTCCGCCTCTCCCCTGCGAGCCGGCGGACTGGAGTCCGCCTCCCCCCTGCGAGCCGGCGGAATGGAGTCCTCCTCCCCCCTGCGAGCCGACGGAATGGAGTCCGCCTTCCCCCTGCGAGCCGGCGGACTGGAGTCCGCCTCTCCCCTGCGAGCCGGCGGACTGGAGTCCGCCTCCCCCCTGGCTCACCGGCCTTCCTCCTCGGCGGACAGCAACGCTTCGAGAAGATCGTCCGCCGAAAGACGTCCGTGGCCGAAACGGTCGATTTCCGCGCGGACGGCGCGGAAGATCCGGTTGCGGATCTGGTAGATCGCGTTCGGCTCCATCTTGAACTCCCTGGCGACCACGGCGACGCTTTCCCCCTTGACTGCCACGCGGCGGAAAACGGCCTTTGCGTTCGGGGAAAAACGGCCTTTGCGGAACACGCGTTGGAGGGCGAGCGTCCAGATCCGCAGCAGCGTCTCGGCCGAATCGCCCTCGTGCGGATCGGGCGCGAGGCGGTCGTCCGCCATGCCTTCCGGCACGGGATTCGGGCGGCGCGCGATGTGCGACGCGGCGTTCCGGACGGCGCTTTTCAGGTAGTCGCGGAAACGGCCGCGCGAGCGGTCGTAGTGGAAATCGGGAAGGGCCGAACGCACGGACAGGAACACTTCCTGCACGAGATCGTCGCGGTCGGCCGGCTGGAGAAACGAGCCGTCGGGGCGGACGGACGCCGCGTAGCGCCGCAGGACCGGCTCGTAGAGGCTGGCGAATTCCTCCGCGCGCGGAGACGCGCCGTCCGCCGCAGCGTCGCGAAGCAGGGTTTCGGACGTCGTGGGGGTCCGCTGCGCAAAGTCATCCGGATTCATTCGGTGGAATCTTCCCGGTCTGGAGAAAGGAAGTCCCGCCGAGCGGCGGGGCGTTGCCGGAAATCATACGACACGGGCCAGCGCCGGTCAATCCAATGAACATTTCAGGCAGAGCGGCGGAGGGCGGTGCGCATTGATTTCGGTGGCGCGGTGCGCTAGACTTCCGCGCATGAATCCCTTCGATCTCTTTTCCCCCGACGCAAAAAAGGCGATTCAAATCGCGAATCGCGAAGCGCGGGGACTCGGCTGCGAGGCGATAGGCACGGAACACCTGCTGCTTGGCGTGGCCTGCCTCGTTGACGGCCTCTGCCACGACGTCTGCCACGAACTTGGCATCACGCCGGACGCGGTCCGCTTCCAGCTCGAAAAGCGCATGGGCGGCGGCGGTTCCGACCTCGATGAAATCGGAATGCTTCCCTACACGCCGCGGACGCGCAAGATTTTCCAGTTCGCGGTAGGGGAGGCGCGCGGGCTGAGGTCGCGACTAGTCGGGGCGGAGCACATTCTCATGGCCATAGCGCGAGAGGGCAGCGGCACGGCCGCGTCCATTCTGGAAGAGCTGGGCGTCACATACGACAAACTGGACGAAACGGTGCGCGCCGCGATCCGTGGCGAACTCGGCGACGACGGCGACGAGGAGGAGGACGACGACGACGATCGCCCGTTCGAGCCGCCAACGGGCGGGGACGCCGGAAATGGCACCGGCGCGGATCCCTCCTCCGATGGCCCCGCGCAGCCTCTCGGCACACCGCTGCCGCCGCCGGGACTGCCGCCTGCGCCGCCGCATCCCGGCATTCCAAACGGCCCTGTGCGCGACGGCGCCGATTCCGGGGCCGACGACGACGAGTCCGATTCGGACGGACCCGAATCCGGCGACTCCGAATCTGGCGATTCCGGCTTAGGAGAATCCGGGGACGGCCCGCGTTCCTCTGGATCGAAGTCAGGTCCGGGCGCTGGCCAGGCGAAGGCGAAGAAGAAGGTCGCCACTCCGGCGCTTGACACGTTCGGCCGCGACTTGACCAAGCTTGCGCGCGAGGGCAAGCTCGATCCCACGATTGGCCGCGAACGCGAACTCGAGCGCCTGGTGCAGATACTCTGCCGCCGCAACAAGAACAACGCCGCGCTCATTGGAGAGGCGGGCGTCGGCAAGACCGCGGTCGTCGAGGGGCTGGCCCAGCAGATCGCATCTGGCGCCGCTCCCGACATTCTGCTCGGCCGCCGCCTGGTTTCGCTCGATCTCACGCTCATGGTCGCGGGCACCAAGTACCGCGGCGAATTCGAAAAGCGAATCAAGGCGGTGCTGGACGAAACCCGCAGAGCCGAAAACGTCATCCTGTTCATCGACGAAATCCACACGCTTGTCGGCGCGGGCGGAGCGGAGGGCGCGATGGACGCCGCCAACATCGTCAAGCCCGCGCTCGCGCGTGGCGAACTGCAGTGCATCGGCGCCACGACGCTTGACGAATACCGGCAGAGCATCGAAAAGGATCCGGCGCTGGAGCGCCGGTTCCAGATTGTCCGCATCGAGGAGCCAAGCGTCGAGGAGACCATCCGCATTCTGCGCGGGATAGCGCCGCGGTTCGAGGCGTACCACAAGGTCAAGTTCTCTGACGAGGCCCTGGCCGCGGCCGCGCGGCTCTCGGCGCGCTACGTTCCGGGCCGGCAGCTTCCAGACAAGGCGATTGACCTGATCGACGAAACAGGCGCCCGCGCTCACATCGCCGCCGCGACGCGCCCGCCGGAGCTTCGCGAAGAGGAGAAGGCGATCGCGGAAATTCTCCGCAAAAAGGACGAAGCCGTGGGCAAGCAGGACTTCGAGGACGCCTCGCGTTACCGCGACGAGGCGGTCGCGCGGCGCAAGGCGCTCGACGAGAAGCTGGCCGCCTGGCGCTCCGGAAGTGGCACCGGAAGCGGCGTCGTCGTCGGCGAGAACGACATCGCCGAATCGCTGGCGCGCTCAACCGGGATTCCAGTTTCGAGACTTGGCAAGGACGAAATGACGCGGCTGCTCGATCTCGAGAAGGAGCTTTCGGCCGCCGTGGTCGGGCAGGACGAGGCGATCGCCACGATCGCTCGCGCCCTGCGGCGCTCTCGCACTGGGCTGCGCGATCCGCGCCGCCCGATCGGATCGTTTCTCTTCCTTGGGCCGACGGGCGTTGGCAAGACCCTGCTTGCGCGGACTCTGGCCGAGCGCATCTTCGGCGACGAGAAGGCCCTCATACAGCTCGACATGAGCGAATACGCCGAGCGCCACGAGGTGTCGCGCCTGGTCGGGGCGCCCCCGGGATACGTCGGGTTCGAGCGTGGCGGGCAGCTGACCGAGCGCGTGCGCCGTCGGCCGTACAGCGTCGTTCTCTTCGACGAAGTGGAGAAGGCGCATCCCGACGTGATGCAGACTTTTCTCCAGATCCTCGACGAGGGGCGCCTCACCGACGGCCAGGGCCGCAAGGTCGATTTCCGCAACACGGTCGTGATACTCACGTCCAATCTCGGGGTCGACGCGGCGCGCACCGGGCATTCGTTCGGGTTTGCGGAGGAAGCCGAGGGCGCGGCCGAGGAACGGACGCGCGAGGCGATCGCGGCGGCGGCGAAGAAGGCGTTTCGCCCGGAGCTTCTCAACAGGTTCGACGCGATGATCGTGTTCCGCTCGCTCGGACGAGAGCAGATCGGCCGGATTGTTGAAATCGAGCTTCGGTCCGTGCGCGACAGGCTTGCGGAGCGCGGCTTCGACCTGGAGCTCTCTCCCGAGGCGGTGGACCGCCTGGCCAAGGCAGGGCTGGATCCTGCCTTCGGCGCGCGCCCGCTTCGACGCGCAATCGAAAACCTGCTCGAAGACCCGCTTTCCGACGACCTGCTTCGCGGCCGCATCGCGGCCCCGTGCTCGATACGGGTCACAGTAGGGGAGGGCGACAAGCTTGCGTTCCGTCCGGTCTCCATGGACGGAGCATCTCCGTCCGCCACCCAGCCGGAGTCAACCAATTCGCCGGAGACTGCCATCCCTCCGGAGTCAACCAACCCGCCAGAGACAACAGAAAAATGATCATCAACACACGAGCCTACGCGCGAGCGGCGCTCATCGGCAATCCTTCGGACGGATATTTCGGCAAGACGATATCCTTCGCGTTTTCCGACTTCCACGCCGACGTGACGCTCTGGGAATCCCCGGAACTGACCATTCTCCCGACGCAGCGCGACACTTCGACCTACGAGTCGATGGAGGCGCTGGCCCGCGAGGTCAATCTTTTCGGGTACTACGGCGGGGTCCGGCTCCTCAAGGCCGCAGTCAAGACGTTCCACGGGTACGTTGAGTCGCGCGGCTTCCGCATCGACAAGCGCAACTTCACGATACGCTGCTCCTCGACGATACCGGGGCTTGTCGGCATGGCGGGCTCGTCGGCCATCATCACGGCGGCGTACCGCGCCCTCATGGCATTCTACGGCGTCACCATTCCGAAGCCAGAGCTTGCGAACGTGATCCGTGCCACGGAAGAGCGCGAGCTCGGCATCGCAGCCGGACTCCAGGACCGCGTGATACAGGTCTACGGCGGACTTGTCTACATGGACTTCGACAGGCAGCTGCTTGAAACGCGCGGCTACGGCGAATACGTGCCGCTCGACCCGGCGCTGCTGCCTCCCGTCTACATCGCCTACCGCACGGACCTGTCCGAGGCTTCGAGCGTCTACCACAACAATCTCAAGGCGCGGTACGCCGCCGGCGACAAGGCAGTCGTGGACGCCATGAGGTTCTGGTCCGATATCACCGAGGAGGCTCGCGGGTGCATTGAAAGGCGCGACTGGGTTCGGCTTTCCGCGCTCATGGACGCCAATTTCGACAAGCGCGCCGAGATTTCGCGCATATCCCCGGAAAACATGCGGATGGTGCAGACCGCGCGCAAGTGCGGCTGCAGCGCCAAGTTCACCGGTTCCGGCGGGGCCATAGTCGGAATCTGCCCCGACGGAGAATCCTTTGCGCGGCTTGAGGCCGAATTCGCGAAAATCAGCGTCAAGGCGCTGAGGCCGACAATCGCGGTGCTGGAGGACTGATGGCGCGGCTGCGCCCGCGACGGCCTCTCGCCGTTCCGTGCGCGGCCTTCGCGCTGGGCGCCTGGGCTGGCGGGAGCGGCGTTGGCGGCGGCGCATGGCCGCTTGTCGCGGCGCTGGCGGCTGGCTGCGCCGCCGTCGCGGCGGCGGTCGCGGCTCCACGTCTCCGCCGCGCGGCGCCAGCTGCGGGCGCCGCGATTCCCGCGGCGTTCGCGGCGATTTTCTTCTTCGCCGTCGCGTTCGCGATTTCGCGCGCCGACGCGCGCCGGCGCCTGGACGCCGTGCAGGCGCTTCGCGAAACGATCGAGGAGCGCGCCGACGCCGTGGTTTCCGGGCGTGTGGTTTCCGAGCCGGCGGCCACGGCGCTTCCGCATGGCGGCGCCCGCCTGCGATTTGACATGGACGTGTTTTCGGTGCCGGCGGAGCTGGGCTCGGTGCAAACGTCCCCGACCCGCATCCGCGTCGATTGGTACGGTCCCGAGAGCATGGCCTCGGACAGGCCTCCGTTTCGTCTTCCGCGCGCCGGCGAAGGCTGGTGCGTGGGCGGGGCGCTGAAGGAAGTCCCAACCCGCTCGGCGGTGCCGTTTCTCGTGCTGTCGCGGCGTCCGGGGCAGGGGGTGGCGCGGCGCGAGCCGACGCTTGACGCCCCCGCGCCCGTCGCGGCGCTTTGGCGGCTGCGCCAATCCGGGAGCCGAGCCATCGAGGCCGCGCTGGGCGGTCGCCGCGCGGAGGCCGGGGTGATTCGCGCCATGGTGCTTGGGGAGCGCTCGAATCTCGAACCGGAGACCGAGGCCCTGTTCAAGGATTCCGGCACGGTCCATGTCTTTGCGATATCGGGGCTGCACGTCGCCATCTTCGCTACGGCGCTTGCCTGGGCGCTTTCCAGACTCGGGTTTTCGTGGCGCGGCGTGGCCGTGCCTCTGCTTCCGGCGATTGCGGCCTACGTGGTAATGACCGGGGCGCACGCCAGCGCGATCCGTTCCGGGGTCATGCTTTCGTTCGTCTACGCGGCGCGTCTTCTGGGCCGCCGCTCAGACGGACCTACGGCGCTGTGCGCGTCGGCCTTCGCCATTCTCGCGGTCGCGCCTTTGCAGATTGTCGATCCTGGCTTTGTGTTTTCGTTTGCATGCACCGCCGCGATACTCGCGTTTGGCGGAGACCCGGACGCCGCGGACGCGGCGGGGGCGGACGTGCCCGGGCTGCAATCGGAAATCGGATCTGACGGGCTGCCGCTGCCGATGGCTGAGCGCGCGCTGTCGCGCAAGATCGCGCGCGGCGATGCGTCGTTTGCCGAGCGGGCGCGGGCGCGCGCGGCGGCGTGGCTTGAGCGCGGACGCCTTTCGCTCCGCCGTTCTGCGCGGATTTCGGTTGTCGCCTGGCTTGTTTCCGCGCCGCTGACCGCCATGTACTTTGGGCGGCTCGCGCCGGTGGCGATGCTCTGCAACTTGGTCGTGGTGCCGCTGGCGGAGATTGTCGTCAGGGCTTCGCTCGGGGTTTTGGCGCTGGCGGCCTTGGCGCCTGCGGCCGCACCCGTCGCGGGATGGGCGTGCGCGCTGCCGGTGCGTCTGATGGTCTGGTGCGCCCGTCTCGGGTCGGCCGTTCCGGGCGCGACCTTCCAGACTCGGCCCTGGCCACCCGCCGCCGTCGCGGCCTGGTACGCGGCGCTGGCTGCGTTCGTCGTCCTTCGCCGCTTCGGCGGCAGACGAAACGCGTCCCTCGACTGGATTCCGTGACCGCCGCCGCGGTTGTCGCCGCGACGGCGTAGCGTCACTTCATCCGCAGGCCGCGCTCGCGGAGCCGCTCCACGGTCCAGACGCGGTAGGACGACGGCCATGCGACGAGCAGGTCGTTGTAGTATCCCGGCTCCACGTCGGGGCGGTACTTGTTGTAGCGTGCCTGGAAGAACGCCTCGTTCTGCGATCCGATTGGTCGCTGCGTCTCGTGGATGAATTCGCCGAGCTTCCGCGTGATTCCCTGCAACGAGTTCGCCCACATGAGCCGCGCGATCGCGCGGAAGGCGTCGTTGCCGGTGAGATCCGCCAGCTCCAGAAGCTCCGGCGCGAGGATGCCGCCCCATGGATCGATGACCTGGTGCTCGATGCTGACCGAGGTGCCGCCCGTGGTGTGGTAGCCGTATCGCGCGAAGTCGGTTCCCGGCCCGACGTCCGTGTCGAAGAAGAACATCCACGAAACGAAGTACCACGCCGCCTTTTCGGCGCGCTCCAGGTGTTGCGCCCCGCCCGTGATTCGGTGGAGCTCCAGTTCGCTCCAGATGAACGGATAGGAGGTCTCCTTGTCGATGCACTGGCAGTCGATCGCGCCGGCGGTGCATTCGAAGCGGTCCAGGTCGCGCGCGAAGTAGAAGTCTTCCGCGCGAAGCGCCATGTCGAGATACTTCCGGTCTTTCGTTTCCTCGTACAGCTCGACGAGCGCCGGGACGAGGAACCCGCCGATGGAGCCGCCGGTAGAGGCGGGGGTTCCGTCCAGGTTCCACGATTTGCCGAATCCGTGTTCGGGCGACCAGTGCGCGAGGAAGAAGTCGCACAGCTTGCGCGAAAACGCCACGAGTTCCGGCTTGTCGATCCCGTGGGCGCGCAGGAGGCGCGCCATGCGCACCGCCTCGGCCGCGCCCCAGCCCAGATTGCACACGTCCGTCGTGCGCGTGTTCTCCGGCCTGCCGTCGAAATTCCAGTTCCAGCGCGGGAAGAGCAGTCCGTTCGGCTTCTGCGTGGCGAGGAACGCGTCGAACACGCCGATGCACTTTTCGAGGAGGGAGGCGTCGCCTTCGCGGAGCGCCTTGGCGGCGAGCAGGCGGGCGTTGAGGAAGTTCTGGCCGGTGAAGCCGAGCTCGAAGCCGTTGTTGAACGTGGCGATGTCGGTCCAGTACTCCCACTTCATGCGCTCGCGCATCTCCTCGCGCGTGATGCGAGCGGCGTGCTGGTCGCCGAACATGCGCTGCTTTCGGTTCGTGGCGAGCAGCCAGGTTTTGCCGTCATCGGCCAGGCAGAAGAGCGAGCGGATGTAGCGAGTGCCGAGCGCGTACGCCTCGTCGTCGTCCATGCAGGGTTCGAGCGAGGGGCGGAGGAGCCGCAGCGCGTGCTCCATCATCGCGACCGCCGCGAAGTTCCTCCACTTCGGGGTGCAGACGCACACGAAGTTCTTCGCCGTGAACGATTCGCCCGGCGCGAGCGTGATTGCGCTTTCAAAGCGCGGTCCGAACACGCCCTTGTTCTCGTACGTGTACGGCGCCTCGACGACCGGGCGCACGATCACGTGCTCCAGGCGGCCGTCTCCGTCCCTGCGCAACGAGCAGGAGCTCACGAGCGACGCCGACGTGTCGTTCGCCGCGAAGACGGCCAGCCCCGTGGTCTCGTTTTCGGTGAGGGTGCACGACGGCACCCCGGTGCGCTCGTACGAGAAGACCCACGGCTGGCCCTCGTGCGAGAGTCCGGTCGGCATTTTCACGGCGCCCATCGAGCGGCCGTTGTAGACGTTCTCCTCGCCTCCGAAGCCGTTGCCGTCGTAGTTCACGCACGGAATCAGGTAGTGGGTCGCGGCGAAGAGGTCGCGGACGCGGAGTTCGTCGCGGAACGTGGCCGGCGCGGCGCCCTCGTTGAGGATCGTGCGCGTGATGGCGAACGCCCCGCCGCCAAGCGGCTCCACTTTTTCACGGGCGAGTTTCAATCCGGCGGCCGGCGCCTTCCAGGGCATGAGTTCGGCGATCGCCCCGTCCTGCGTCGGGCGGAGTCCGTCGAGTCCGAAAAAAATGCTTTCCATGGGTCGAAGTTTTTTGTGAGAGTGGTGGGGCGTTTCAGGCGCTGGCGAAGCAAGCTTCGGGCATCCGCGTGGAGCCCGCGCCCATCCAGCCGCCGTTCTTGTCCATCATGCCGCCGTTGATCGTGGGGCCGGAGCCCGGGGCGCCGTGCGCGGGGTTTATCGGGCGGATCGAGCCGCCCCAGCCGCGGCATTCGACGATCGAGCTGTCTCCCAGCCAGGGCAGCTGGTTTTCGCGCTTCGCGCCCGGCACGAGATACGGCCCTTCGATCATCGGCGCCGGCGCGACGTGCCATTCGGGCGACCCGGCGAACTTGACGCCGTATTCGACGCCGTTGCCGCCGGCCGCGGTGAGGAAGCCGCGCTCGCCGCGCGCTTCAAGACCGAGCAGCAGTGCCCTGCTCGCCGCCTGGCCGAAGTTGTGCGTGAAGCGGTTCGTGGAGGCGAAATACGAAAGCAGGTCGGCCGCGTTGGCGCATTTGAGCGCGAAGGGGACGATCGCGCGCGTGAAGAGCGGGTCGATCGCCTTCTGCGAGGAGTGGAGCTCGTCGCCCATGCGGCGCGCTTCGGCGAAGAGTTCGCGCATCGGGAATCCGCCTTCGCCTTCCAGCACCGCCGAAATCGGCGGGAAAAGCGAGTCGCGCATCCAGGCGAGGTTGTCCGCGATTTCGCGGGAGTAGACGCCCCATCCGCAGAATCCGCCGCCGAAGCGGCCTTCCGCCGGGAACACGCCCGCGCGGCCGCCGGTTTCCCGATCCTCGACGATCAGCAGTGGCACAGAGCGCGTGACGATCCCGTAGCCGGAGCCGTTTGTCGCGTAGTCGCACGCGGCTTCGCATCGCACTTGCCCGCTTTCCAGTAGCCGCACGGCTTCGGATTCCGTCTTGGCCCAGCCTTCGAAGAGGCAGGCCGAAACCATGCCGCGGCGGTGTCCCGCGCACATCCGCTCGAATTCGATGGGCGGCCCCGCGTGAAGGATGGTCTTGTCGGCGAGGCCGAGAAACTCCTGTGCCGTGCGCACTCCGATCCACCATGGATCGCCCGCGTCGCGCAGGGTGGCAGCGCGTGTTGCAGTGGCGCGGCTTCGCGACTGCTCCTGCAACGCAGGCCCGGATGCGCCGGGTTTCGCGGCGGTTGTTTTGGCGGCAGCCTCCCGCAGGTGCTCGCTCACGGTGTGGAGCGCGAGGAAGAGCTTTTCCGGCATGCCGCAGCCGACTTCTTCGATGAGGCGCCGCGCAATCGACACGGGCTCTTCCTCGACCGGGACTCCGGATGCGACGCATTCCGCGATCTTTTCGCCGTAGAGCTCGACGCGCTCGGCACTGTACCGCAGCGCCGCCGCGACCGCCTCGCGGCCGCGGATCACGTCGCCGATTCCGTCGTAGAAATGCCCGCAGACGAGATTTTCGATTTCGCCGGCCTCGACTCGTCTTGCGAGCTTGGCGAGGGTTGCGCGGTAGGCTGGCAGGTCGCGGTAGAAGCCGATGCCCTGCGTCGGGGTGCCGTTGCCCTGGAGCGAATCGCCGGTGAACGCGGTGCGCGTGGCGGCGTCGATCCAGACGAGGCAGTCGTCATCGTGCCCCGGTGCGGCGATGACGGAAAAGCGGCCTTCCAGAAGTTCGCCCTCCGCAAGCCTGCGGTCCGCCACGACGCCCTTGAGGTACGACTGCGGGGGAGGGGAGTTGCGCGGAAAGCGAGTCCGAACCCGGATCGCCACCGCCACGGGATCGCGCAGCGCCCCGGCGGCGGAGTCGAGCGTGGCGACCTTCACGCCGTGCGTTTCGTGCAGCGCGTGGTGCCCTCCGATGTGGTCGCCGTGCACGTGCGTGTTGAGGAGCCAGGCGATGTCGCCCGGCGCGAGTCCCAGGTCCGCGAGCGCCGGAAGAAGGAATTTTTCCGGTTCCAGATGCGACGAATCGATCAAAACGTTCTTTTCGCCGCGCACGAGCGCGATGCCCGTCCAGACGGGGCCGAAGGGGACTTTGAGAAGGTAGGTTCCGGGCAGCACTTCCTCGAAGACCGGACGGTCTCCGGAAACGCCCGCCGCGGATTGCGGCGCCGGGGAAACGGGCGCCTCGTTCGATGGCTGGAGTTGCATGGGTCTGGATGCTAGCAGGTTGCCACCCGGCCCGCAACGGCGGACGGGGGCGAGGGAGCCGCTCCGCGGAGCGGCGTGACGGAAAGGCGCAATTCGTGCGATTCGCCCGGTGCGAGCGCGTAGGCCCGGTCGCGGTAGAGAGTAGCGCCTTCCGCGCAGACGAACCGCCGCCCGTAGTCCGGATCGTCCGCGCCTCCGTACGGCGCGAAATCTGGGCCGGAATTCCACACGACGAACTTGATGTTTCCTTCGTATTCCAGGCGGAGCGTCCGCCCGAGCGCCGGATCGACGAGGTCGTGGACGTGGATCCCTGCGGCGTTCTTTTCCTCGAACACCCAGCCCGGTTTCCCCGTGGCAACGAAACGGCACGGGAAGTCTCCCGACCAGATGCGGCCGTCGCCCTTTTCGGCTTCGCCCTTCCAGAAATACCGGCAGCCGTCGGTCCCCGTGACAAAGCACCGTTCCGCATCTCCGACGCGGAAATACGGGTGGAATCCCTCCGTGCACGAAAACGGTTCGGCGCCGGCGTTGACGACGCGGAACGCAGCCGTGAGCCGGGACCCGTCCTCCAGTGCATACTCCATTTCGGCGTGGAACGCGTGCGGCCAGGCGCTTCGCGTCTGGGGCGTGTCGTCGAGGGCGAAGACCACGCGGTTTTCCGTTCGCTCCGCGACGCGCCAGTCGGCGTATCCCGTGACGCCGTGGATGCGGCAGCCTGCGGGCCCTTCGTACACGAACCAGGGCCAGTAGACCGGGAGCCCGCCGTGCACCTGGGCGTCGCGCGGCCATTTCCCGCGTGGCAGCGCCATCGCGAAAACCTCCTCGCCGCCGGACGGGCGCCAGCTGGCGAGCCGCGCGCCGTACGTGCAGGCGAGCGCGACGCCGCCGGCGCCGCGCACTTCGATCATGTCCGGGTCAGCTGCCTCCGTTTTCATTCGTGCCATCCGTCCTTGAGATCGGTGTCGTTCCCTGCGGGTTGAATCAGTTCGGAGCCGCTTCGCGAAAACGTGCCGCCTCCGCCCCGGCGATGCGGCCGAAGACGAGGACCTCCGTGCCGGCGTTTCCGCCGATGCGGTTCATGCCGTGGACTCCGCCTGCGACCTCGCCGACGGCGTAGAGGCCGGGGATCGGGGAGAGAGCGGCGTCCAGGACGCGGCAGCGCGCGTCGATCACGACGCCGCCGAGCGAGGTGTGCGGCGCGGGCGCGACGAGCATGGGTTCGCGCGTGATGTCCACGCCGCAACGCGCGTAGCGCCGAACCGTGTCCGCGTAGCGGGTTTTCAGAAGCTCGTGATCGACTCCGGTCGCGTCGTACCAGACGCCGAACCCTCCCTCATTGTTGACGGCGGTCTGGAGACCGCCGCCCCTCTCCGAGGCGCTAGCCAGTGGGGAGGCGGACTCCAGTCCGCCGTCGCCCGGAACCAGGACGCCGAACGCTCCCTCATCGTTGACGGCGGTCTGGAGACCGCCGCCCCTCTCCGAGGCGCTAGCCAGGGGGGAGGCGGACTCCAGTCCGCCGTCGCCCCTCTCCGAGGCGCTAGCCAGGGGGGAGGCGGACTCCAGTCCGCCGTCGCCC
>CAMOSH010000122.1 GCA_946624575.1 uncultured Verrucomicrobiota bacterium | reverse complement strand
AATCGAAGACGTCCTCTTCGAAGGCAACGAGTGGCGCGCCGTCCCGCCGCCCGGAGCGCACACCCCCGACGTCATGCAGTCCCCTCCCGACGACGGCACCGGCCTCGGCCTCCGCCGCATCCGATTCGCGTAGCGAAGGAGGGCGCATGGTGCAGGTGGAACACAAAGAACACAAAGGAAAACAAAGACGAGGTTCCGTTTCCATGAACACCATGCGCAGCGTCCGTATGATATTGGCCGTCGTTTTCGTCGCCCAGTGCGTCGCCGTCCGCGCGGCGCCGGCTACCGTGGCGCCGGACTGGCCCTTTGTCACGATTCGCCAGACCGGGCTTTTCGCCGAGCGCGAGGAGACGCTCCGGCAGATTGCCGAGTGCCACAAGCGCCATCCGGGCGCATGCGACGAATTCTGGTTCGCCACGGGGGCCCGCAAGACAATCCCTGACGTCGCGAAGGAGTGCGAGGCATTCGCCCTCTGCCGCGACCTCTGCGCGGAGGCGGGCATCCTCCCCGGCTACCAGCAGGGGCTGACGCTCGGGCATGGCGAGCGGGCAAAGGACTCACTTGCCGGGCCGGGCGAGCATGCGTTCCCGCTTGACGCCTACCAGCGGCGCGCCGACGGGTCGTTCCTAGGCCTTCTCTGCCCGCGCTCCCCCGACGTCCTGGCCTACGCCCATGACTACGCCAAGACCGTGCTGGCGGTGGCCAACCCCGTGTCCTACTGGATCGACGACGACCTGCGCCTCGGCGTCGCCCACGCCGACGGCTGCTTTTGCGACCGTTGCATCGCGGCGTTCAACGCGAGGACCGGCGGCGCCTGGACGCGCGAGGAGCTTGCGCGCCGGCTCTACGACAAGTCCATCGTGCAGGAACCGCTTCGCGAGCAGTGGTCGGCGTTTAACGCCGGGTCGCTGGCGCTCTACGCCGCAGAGGTGCGCAGGGCCGCCGACGAACTCGGCTCCCCATGCCGCCTCGGCTACCAGTCCGTCTCCGCGAGCCGCATTTACCCGGCATCCGATTACGTCCCCGTTCTGGCGGCTCTCTCCGGCCGCGCCGGCGCGCCGGTCGGCATCCGCCCCGGACACGGCTACTACGACGAGTCCGGACCGCGCGGCATGGTCCGCAAGTGCCTTGGCGTCGCCCGCGAGGCCGAGCGGCTCCGTGACGCTCCGGTCCCGGTCGCCTCCATCTGCTACGAGGAGGAAACCTATCCGCGCCACCTGCTCCAAAAGTCGCCGGGGGCGATCATGACCGAATGCGCCCTCGCGCTGGCTTCGGGCTGCAACACGCTGTCGCTCTACTGGTTCCCGTCCGAATCGCCGATGCCAGTGGCCGAATACGACCGTTTCCTCGCCACCCTCGCGGTGGCGCGTCCCTATTTCGAGCGGCTTGCCGCCTCGACGCGACGGACGCGCCTAGGCGGCGTCTCCCGCTTTATCGGTTCGGCCGCCGGGCGTCTGCCGGACTTCAATCTCGACGACGAAACCGACTTCGACCTCGCCTGCGCCGGCATCCCCGTCACCGTGGCCGAGAGTGGCACCCGCGTCTTCTACCTCACTGACAAGTCCCGCGCCGAAATGACCGAGGACGACAGGACGCTTTTTGCAACGACGGGAGCATCGTCCCCGGCGGTCGTCGATGTCTCCGGCATGGGCAAGTTCCCGACCGTCGCCCGCCGCGCCAAGCTCCTCGACGCCCTCGACGCCGCCACGGGCGGCGCATTCCCCGTGCGCATCGACGAATGCCGGGCGCTGCGCATCCTGCCGCGCGTCCGCGACGACGGCCGCCTCGACAGCGTGACGCTCCTCAATCTTTCCATCGGCGGCACGGGCCGGATCGCGGTGCGCGCCCGCCGCCCCGTCTCGCGCAACGCGCGCCTGCAGGATGCGACCATGTCCGCGCCGACGCCGATTGTTTGCGCGGGCGGCGCGACGCCGGACGAGATCGTGGTCTCGCTCCCCGGTCTCGGCCCGTGGCAAATCGTGACGCTCTTTTTCTCCGAAGAGGATGCTCCCGCGAACCATCCTCAGGCGCTCTCCGAGTGGCGCTGGTTCGAGGGCGACGCATTGCCGCTGGAGGGCAGGGGATTCGCCCCCGAGCGCCTGGCCTCGCCCTACCACCGCCTCCCGGCCGATTGCCTCGGCCGCATTCCCGCCGCCGTCCGGGACCTGCAGGACGAGTCCGCCGGCCTGTGCCTGCGCTTCCGGACCGACTCGTCGAAACTTCGGATCGCCTGGAAATGCACCAAGCCCGTCAAGCGGATGTGGAACATGGCCGCGTCCGGCTGCGATGGCGTTGACGTGTATCAGGAGACGCCTGACGGCTGGCGGTTCGTCCAGCCCCCTTTCCCCGCCGCCGCCAAGCCGGGTGGTGCGGAATACACGTGGGCGATCCGTCCGGGCTGCACGACGATGGTGTATCTGCCCGCCTACAACGGCGTCGCGGAGCTGCGCGTCGGCGTCGAGCCGGGCCGCTCCATCTCTCCCGCGCCGCCGCGCCGGAGAGGCATCGTGAAGCCCGTCGTCTTCTACGGGACCTCGATCACGCAGGGCGCCAGCGCCTCTCATCCCGGCGGGTGCTGGGTCGCGCGCGCCGCCCGCATCGCCGACGTCGAGGCCGTCAATCTTGGCTTTTCCGGCTCGGGGAAAATGGAAGACGCCCTGCTTGACTGCGTGGCGGACATCGATGCCTTGCTCTATGTGCTCGACACCGTTTCGAACATGTCGCCCGGGCTTGTCGCCGCGCGCATGGAAAACTTCGTGCGCGGACTTGCCGCGCGCCGTCCCGGCGTCCCGATCCTCCTCACGGCCAACTGCTTCGTGATGGGCGACGAGGCGCGACGCCGCGACGCAGCCGTCCGTGCCGTTTTCGACAAACTGAAGGCCGAGGATCCGGTGAAGTGGTCGATTCTCCACTTCGCAGGCGACGATGCCGCCGCGCTGGCGCCGGATGACGACGGCACGGTGGACGGGCTCCATCTGAACGACCTTGGCATGAAGCGCGCCGGCGACTACTTCGGCGCCGTGATTCGGGACATTCTGCGGTGAACCTTGGCTTCGCCCGCATGGCGGTCTGCTGTCTTGCAATTTTCGGCCGCGCCCAGGCGCAGGAATCCCGGGTCGTCCTTTCCAACGCGGCGCTTCGCGCGGAAATCGTCCCCGCCTGGGCCGGGCGGATGGTCTTCTTCGGCCGTCCGGACGGTCCGAACGTCCTCTTCGCCAACCCGGAGGCCGTGGCGGCGACCACGAACGCCGCCGGGGGGCGCATCTGGAAAAATGTCGGCGGCAACAAGACTTGGGTAGGCGAAATGGAGACCGCCTGGCCGGGCTTCCAGGACGATTCGGGGGAGGGCAGCTGGCCACCGCCGGCATGGTTCGACTCCGCCCCGTTCGCCGTGGTCCGGGCCGACGCCGAAAGCGTCCTTTTGCGCTCCGGCGTCCACACCAACGCCGCGCTCGCCTGGACCGTCGCCGTTGAGCGCGAATTTACGCTCCTGCCGGATCGCCTCGTGCTGCGGGAAAGGCTTCTGCCCGGAACGTCCGGGCAGGCAGGGAAGCATGCTTTCGGTCGCGCCGGCGCGGGAATTCCAATCGCCGAGGCGCCTCGGCCCGACGATCCGCGACGCGTGTGGTCCAACACGCAGATCCCCCACGTGGCGCATGTCGCCATCCGCACCTGCGGAGAGCGCCGCGCGCGGCTCCTGCGCGGGTGTCCGCCGCCCAAGCCGCGCGGCCCGGGCTCGGCATGGGTCGATCTGGACCTGTCCGATCCACCGAAACACGCGCGCGTCGATGCCGACGGCGACGCGCTTGCCGCGGAGATTCCCGGCGTCGGGTGGCTTCTTCTGGAGCATTCCGCGCCGGAGCGCAACCTTGACGCGTTCGCCACGCCATCCCGCGCCATCGTTTACGCGACCGGCACCGCCTCCAAGAAGCCGTTTGTCGAGCTGGAATTCGTAGCGCTCGGCCCGGACGCCGCCCAAACCGTCGTTTTCCGGATCGTCGATGCGTCCCCTTTGACCGGCACGGTGCTCGGGGATTGAAACCGAAAGGCCTTTTGAGGCAGAATCCGCGCCGGACTTCACGATCCACGACATCGAAATCGAGCATCCGGGACAACCATGACAAAAGCCGTTCTTCTTCTTTTCGCGTCCGGGCTGAGCTGGGTCTCCGTGGGCGCCGCCGTCGGCTACGTCGAGCGTCGCGGGTATGACCTTGTCCTCTACCAGATTCTCCTGTGTGCCGTGTGCGTCGCCTTGGGGCTGGCGGGGTGGCTGGCCGCCCCGGGGGCGTTTTTTCCGGAAGGCGGCGCGCCCGCGCTGACCTGGGCGCTCGTCATCGTGGCGCTGCTCCTGTGCGGCGTCTTCAACTATCTCATGAACGTGATGATGGGCCAGGCCATGAAGAGCGGTCCCAATGCCATCGTCTGGGCAATCATCCAGTCGGGTCTGGTCTATCCGTTTCTCATGGGGAGCCTAGTCTTCGGCGTGCCGACGGGGCCGCGCCGCCTCTGCGGCATCGCGCTCATCATCGCGAGCGTGTTCCTGTATGCGGCGCGTGGAAACGCCGCCGGGAACGCAGCTTCCGGGAGCGATTCCCAACCCGCCCGGGCGGATGGCTCGGGCGCGCCGCTCGCGCCCCGGCAGGCTCCGCTCCGGCGCTGGATTCCCGCCGCGTTGCTGGGAATGCTCTTCTGCGGCATCAACCAGTGCGCCGCCAACCTGCCCTCGTATCTTGAAAGGGGGAGCGACTTCTCATCGACGTTCCGCACCTTCGCCATCTACTTCGGACTCCTTGCCGCCGCGCTCGCCGACCGTGCGTTTCGACGTCGGCGCGTGGCGGGGCGCGCCGCGCCGCCGCCGGGCCAGCTGCGCGCGCTGACGGCCTGGGCGGTCGGCGTCGGCGCGCTCTCCTTCCTTTCGACGAAGTTTTTCACCTTTCCCGGGCTCGACGCGCTCGAACGCCTGGGCGCCGGATCGATGGGCTACCCGGTCATGGTCGCCGCCTGCATCATCGGTTTTTTCCCATACGGCGCGCTCGTCCTGCACGAACGCATCGACGCGCGCCAAGCCGCCGGCGCCGTCATCGGACTCGCCGGCATCCTCCTCGGCTGCCTGTGACCGCGCTCGGACGCGCCGAGATTTCCCGCGTTTTGAGTCCGGCGTGAAATGGCGCATATTGCCGGAAGTGGGTCTTTTTGGTATGCTCCGGCCCATGCACGACAAAAACGAAAGCGCTACTGCGGCGCCGGCGCCAAAGGGAAGCCCCAAGGCGAAGGCGATGACGCGGGCCGCGGCGACGCACGCCGCGCCCTTCCTCATTTGGATCGGCGTGATGCTCGCGGCCACGCTTATGCATCTCACGCCGTCCTCCGGCACGGAGGAAACGCCGTCGCTCAACTTGATTTCAGACGCGGGGTTGTACGCCCTGCGCACGGCGCTCGTACTTGCGGCACTTGTCTTGCTGCGTCCATGGCGGCACCATCGCGGGGCGTTCAGCGTCGGCCACCTTCTGCCGGCGCTGGCGGTCGGCGTTGGCGTTTTCGCGCTGTGGGTCGCGCCGCAGACCGATTGGTTCCGGTCCCTCGCGCCGGGACTCGCGGAATTCTACGGCACCTGGCTGACCGGAAAGCCGGGAACGCCAGCCGATTTCGCGAAAGCGTGCGAGACCGCGCGGGCCGCGTTTTCCCCGGCTGTCACCGGCTGGCCTATGTTCGTTGCGCACATGGTCGGCACGACGTTGGCCATTTCC
This sequence comes from uncultured Verrucomicrobiota bacterium, assembly GCA_946624575.1. Taxonomy (GTDB): domain Bacteria; phylum Verrucomicrobiota; class Kiritimatiellia; order RFP12; family UBA3636; genus UBA3636. The sequence goes on along the minus strand of CAMOSH010000122.1, from coordinate 6,895 downwards.
GCGGCGGAGGAGTTTTTCTGGCGCGCATACCTGCTGCGCGCCGCGCGAACCCCTGACTTTCTTGACATTCCAGTCGGCCAGTTCCACGCGATTTCGTTTTTCGCCGTGACGGCGGCGTTTGCTGCGGAGCACGTCGAGTGGGCCGCTGGCTTCGTGGCCGGACTCGCGTACGGGCTGCTTTTCATTCGCACCCGGGACGTCTGGGCCGCCATCGCGGCCCATGCCACGACGAATTGTCTCCTGGGCGCATACGTCCTTGCAACCAGTCATTGGGAGTTCTGGTGAAAACATCCGCATTCGCATCGCCGGTCGCGGTCCGGGCCGATCCGTCCTGGTCTTTTTTTCTCGCATTCGCCTTTTTGAGCTGCGTGTCCATGCCGTTGGCGCGCATTGCTCTGTTGCTGTCTCTCGGCTTCTCGCTCGCCAACCCGTCCCGCCGTCGCGCGTTCCGCTGGACCGCGCCATGCGCTGGCTGGCTCGTGTATCTGGCGCTCGCGGTCGTTGTTTCTGCGCTTGCCTGGGCGTACATCGACGATCCGCTGCTCGTTCCCGGCAAGGGTTTCGGGAAGCTATCCAAGCTGTTCTGGTTCGCGGCGATACCGCTGGGCGCGGCGCAGGTCGATTCGCGAACCCGGCTGATAGCGGCGCTCAAGGCATTTCTGGCCGGGGCGTGCGTGTGCGCCGTGCTCGTCCTTGTGCGCAACCCCCTGCTGGCGTCGTTCCAGATGGCGTTCCCGACGGACGCGCAGGCGGCGTCCGGAGTGGAGTCCGGGGCCGTGACGCCGCTTGGCGCGTTTCTCTACAGGGCCGTTTCGCATGTCGGGCGGCTTGACGCGGTGAACAAGTGGATCAACACATGCGGCCGCGCGAAAACCTGGAGCCAGGCGTTCGTGAAACTCGGAACGATGCAGGATGCGCAGCGGCTCATGTGCGCGCTTCCCGTTGCCCTGGGGCTTTTCCTGGAAGCGCGCCGGACCGAATCCGGAAAGGACGTGCGCAGGATGTTCTTTTCCCTTGTCCTGACCGGCGTCGGGCTTGTCGCCACGTGCAAGCGCGGGCCGATCATGGCGGCGGCGGCGGTTTCGTTCATGCTCATGCTCAGCAGAATGCGCTGGTGGAAGGCGCTGGCGGCGGCTTTGCTGATGGTCGCTGCGGTGTTCGCGCTCCCGCAGGCGCGCGAAAGGTTCGCCAGTCTGCCCGACGAGTTCGAGCTGCGAAAGGGCGGTCGCGCCATGATGTGGACGTGGATCGTACCGGAATTGCATCGCCAGCATCCGTGGGGCATCGGCTTCAGGTCCTTGACGTGGGAGAAGATGTCCTCCATCGACATGCACATCGAACTGGGGCAGAACCACGTGCACTGCACGCCTCTTCAGTCGTTCGTGGATTTCGGCTGGCCCGGGCTTGCGGCCTGGGCGCTTTGGATGGCGCTCGCGTTTTCCGGAACTGGTCGCCTGGCGCGGCTTTCCCGCAGGCCGGCGCCCGGTTCCTCATTGCCGGAAACCGCATGCTTCGCCGTGCCGCTCTCCATGCTGGGCGCGCTTTTCCTGTACGGTCTTGTCGAGTACAATCTCGCCGACGCCGAAGTGGTGCTGCTCTACGGCTTCGCCATGGGGATGTGCGGCCCGTCGCTGTTGCGGTGCGCCCCCGCTCCTGAATCTCAATCAGGAGAGCAGGCGTCCGGAGGTGCCGGCGGCGGTGCGGTCCGGTCTCTTGCGCTTGTCGCGATTCTGGCCGGCGGCGGGCTTGCGTGCGGCGGATGTTCCGGCCGCGGGGCGGCCGCTGGCGCCCTGTCGGAGCCCGAGGTTCCGAAAGCTTCGGCGCATGGCGCGGTTCTTGTCACCGGCGGAGCGGAGCTTGACTGCACCGCAGACGGCCTGCCGGGCGGATTTTTCCCTGTTTCGCCCGACCTCCTTCCCAATGCCGCCACGGTCCTCACCGGAGAACTGCCGCCACGCCATGGCGTAAGAGTGGACGGTTTGGGCGCTCTTCCCGCCGAACTGCCCACGGTCGCGGAGACCCTTTCCGGGCGCGGATGGGACTGCGCGGCTTTTCTGGCCGATCCGACACTTTCCAAGACTCACGGCCTGGACCGCGGATTCTCCGAATTTTCAAGCAAGGGATCCACCAACCGCGCCGCGTTCTTCATGCGGACGGATGCGGACGTCCTTGACGACGCCCGGCGGTGGCTTGCCGGGCGCTCAGATCGCAAGCGCCCCGTGTTCATGTGGTTGCATTTCCCCCGCCTGCCGGCAGATTGGCGGTCCGCGCTTGGGGATTTGGCCGACGCGTTCGACGAGAACCGCACCAAAACGGTACTTGCCGCGCTTGGTCCGCTGCCTGGAAAACGCGCCGTTCCCGAAAAAGCTCCGGAGTGGGCGATTCCTCGGCCCGGCGATAATCAGGACGCGCGTCCGACCCTGGCCGCCGTCCCCGCCGCGCTGGGCGGCGCTTCCGCGGCCGTTCCCGCCGCTGGGCCCCGCTATTGGGAGGCCGTTTCGCCGTGGTATGTTTTCCGGCTGCCACCGCTTGAGGCCAAAGGCGCCGACTGCCATGTTTCGGTCCTCGACGGATTGAATGCCGTTCCTCCGAATCCAGCCGGGCTTGCGCATCAGGTCGAGCTGTCCATCCTGCGCGTCGGCGGGCACCTTGGCGCCGGGCTCGTTCCTCCGTTTCGGCAAGACTCGGCTCCCGCCGCCGCTCCCGCCGCCGCGCTTGCGGACGCCGGGCGCGATCGCATCCGCGCGTGGCGCCAAGCCACCGCTCTGCCGCCAGGAAAAGGGCGCCTCGACGCGTTGCGCTCCCTTAGCGAGAGCCATCCCGACGTCCCGCTCTTCCATGAAGAATTCGGCGACGCCCTTCTTCGCGAACGCGACTGGACCGCGGCCTGCAACGAATATTCCGCTGCCGCGCGCATCGGATGGAACATGGTTCGCGCCAATCGCATGACCGCAAAATGCCATGTCGCCATCGGCAACGTCCCCGCCGCGATAGACCGCGCCGAAACCGCGTTTTTGACCGACCAGACCGACCCGACGACGCGCGTAGAACTCGCGGATCTGCTGTTGCGCACGGGAACCGCGCTGCTTGCGGCGGGCGAGTTGCGCGAAGCCCGCGATTGTCTCGACCGCTCGCTTTTGCTCTCCCCAGGAAGCGCCGGCGCGATGTTCCAGCGCGCCAGGCTCGACCTCGCGCTGGGTTCCACCAACGCGGCGGTTTCCGGGTTGCGCTCGCTTGTCAGGCTCCATCCCGGGGACAAGCCGGCTGCCAGGCTTCTGCGCGAAGTCACTTCCGCCAGATAGGCGTCGCGGAGGGCGGGGGACATGCCAGGGATTGCGGAGTCCGTAATCGAAGACATCCGGTCGCGCACCGACATCGTGCAGGTGATCGGCGACCGCATCGAATTGCGTCGCAGCGGCGGCGCGTTCGTGGCATGCTGCCCGTTCCATCATGAACGCACTCCGAGCTTCAACGTCAGCCCGCAGCGCCAGCGTTACCACTGCTTCGGCTGCGGCGAGGACGGCGACGTGTTCAAGTTCCTGATGCGCCACGACGGCATGTCGTTTCTCGACGCCGTGCGCCACCTTGGTGAAAAGTGCGGCGTCCCCGTGGTGCTCGGTCCCGACGACGGTTCCGCGGCGCGGACGAAACGGCTCTTTCAGGTCAACGCCGAGGCTGCGCTTTTCTTTCGTCGCTGCCTGAAGTCGCCGGATGTCCCCGGGGCGGACGTCGCGCGGAAGTATCTGGAAAAGCGCAAAATTCCTGACGACGTGGCCGAGGCGTTCGGAATTGGCTTCGATCCTGACGTATTCGGGGCGCTTGACGCCTTTGCGCTCAAGAACCGCTTCACGCTCCAGGAGATGATCGAGGCCGGACTTGGGACGCTGTCGGACCGTCCAGGCGCCTCCTCCTCGCTTCGCGACCGTTTTCACGGTCGACTCATGTTCCCGATTCGCGACCAGACCGGCCGCGTGGTCGCGTTCAGCGGACGCGTTCTCGACGCCGCGCGCTCCCCGGCGAAATACGTCAACAGCCCGGAAACGGACATCTTCAAGAAGGCACGGGTGCTGTATGCCCTGGACAAGGCGCAGCGCGCGATCGCCTCCGCTCCAAATCGCGAGGCCGTGCTTTGCGAAGGGCAGATCGACGTGATCCGATGCCATGCCTGCGGATTCGCAAACGTCGTGGCCTCCGAGGGCACCGCCTTCACCGAAGAGCATGCAAAACTCCTGCACCGCTACGCGGACAGCGCCGTGTTGCTTTTCGATGCCGACGGTGCCGGTCGCAAGGCCGCCGTTCGCACCGCCGGAATCCTCCTTGCCGAGGGCATACCGACTCGTGTCGCGCGCATGCCCGATGGCGAGGATCCCGATTCGTTCCTGCTTTCCCATCCTCCCGAGGAGTTCGCGAAGCTGATTGAAGACGCGCAGGGTATAGTTCCTTTTGCCGTGGCCCATTTTCGAGCGAAGGAGCGCGATCCGGACGGTGCGGACGCCGTCGGGCGCGTCGTGCAGGGCGTTTTGCAGACAGTCGCCCAATGCAAGAACCCGATTCACAAGGCCAGGATGGTGCAGGAGCTCGCGAAGTTGACGCAGCTGCCCGAGCAGGCGGTGCGCGATGAACTCGCCGGGGTCGAAGAGGCGATTCGCAGGCAGGAGGCTGCGGCGCAGCGCCGCGAGGAGGCGCGCGCGGCCGCGGCCGCGCGCCCGTCGCAGTCGCAGCGCCGCGTCCAGCCGCCGCAGTCGCAGGCCGCGATGTTCGAAGAGCCGCCGCCCGAGCTTTTCGACGTTCCGCCGGATTTTCATCAGACTGCCGCCTCCGATCTTGGCGGGAGCGCTTCTGCGATGGGCGGTCCCGCTTCCGGAGTCTCCGGCGCCGCCGGTGGCGCCGGAGCGTCGGCCGCGTCGGATCCGGCACCAGACGCCTTCGACGTGGCATGGTGCGAGTATTTGCTCAATCACGCAGGCGAAGACGCGGAGGCGCTCCGACGGCTATCGCGCCTTGTTCCCGCGACGCTGTTCCGGAATTCCCTCGTGAGGAATCTCGTGGATGCGTTCTACGCGGTGCCCGGAGCCGCGTCCGATCCAGTCGCCGATTTGCAGAACCGCGATCCCGCCACCGCTGATTTCATCGGACGCATTGCGGCGCGACGCGATCGTGTCGGGACGACTGAAAACTGGCAGGCGCGTGATCTGGAGCGCGATCTCGTGCTTGGCATCTGGCGGCGCCACTTGCAGGAGCGTCTGGTCTCCGCCGGAGACGATCCAAGTCCCGACGCGATGCGTCGCCGCCTGGTCGCGCGCGCCGGAATAAGGGCGCTGCGCTCGTGGGAAACGGGCGAGGCGATGGTCCGCGAACTTGCCGGGCTTCCTCCGGATCCACAGGCTTCCTCGCCATCCGCCGCTCCGGCGGATTCTCCCACCCACGCGGCCACTGCGGTTTTCTCCGCTCCCGCCGCTTCCGCCGCGCCCGCCGCTCCCGTAGCGCCCATCGCTCCAGTGGCTCCCGTAGTTGCAACCGGCGTTTCCGCTCCCGCGTTCCCCGCCGATTTTTCCGATTCAACGGCCGAAGCGAATTCCACCGCCGCCGCCGACTTCGACCTTCCGCCCGACGATTTCTGACATGACATTCTTGTACCAGGGATATTCAGCCGACGGCTCGCGGCGTTCAGGCCGCATCGAGGCGGACGACGAAGCGGACGCCGTGCGGGCTTTGCTTGCCGGTGGCGTGTATGTCCGCAGCGTCAGGCGCGCCTCTAGTTCCGGCGTTCGTGGAGGCGCCCGCCGTCGGCTCGACGTCGTGCGCCGCGCAGTTCTCTGGCGCGAGCTTGGAGCGCTTCTTGGCGCAGGAATGTCCCCTGACAAGGCGTTGGATCTCATGCGGCAGTCCGATGGCGCCGATGAAGGCATGCTGGAGGCAATTTCCGCCGGAATCCGCGCCGGCGCGTCGCTTTCGTCGGCACTGGTGGACGCTGGCTCCGGCGCGGACGCCTTCGAGCGCGCGGCCATTTCCTCGGCCGAGGCGAGCGCGACGCTGCCAGTGACCTTGACTCGACTGGCGGACGAACTTGACGCGCGGCTGGAAGCGCGCTCCCGCATTCGGGCGGCGCTTGCGTATCCGTCGTTCGTGCTCGTGCTGGGGCTTCTAGTCGCGGCTGGGATGCTTGGGCTTGTCGTGCCGCGCGCGACGGCGATGCTCCAGGCGTCCGGGATGGAGCTTCCGTTCGCCTCTCGCGTGCTTGTTGCGAGCGCGCGTTTCGCTGCGGCGCTTGTGGCGCCGCTTGCGCTTGCCGGGGTCCTGTTCTTCGCCTTTGCGTCGGCACGGATGCGCCGTGGCGACGCGACGGCCGAGGCGCTGGACCGCTTCATCCTGAGATTGCCGATGTTTCGGCTTGGCTCCATCGTCGCCGCTCAGCGCTTTTCCTCCGTTCTTTCCGCGCTTGGAGCTGGTGGAATGCCGGTGGCCGACGCGCTTCCGCTGGCCGCTGCCGCGATGAACCGCCCGGCTCTTGCTCGTCCTGCGCTTGCCGCCGCGGAGCGCGTCAGGGCAGGGGAGTCTCTTTCATCCGCGCTGCGGACGATTCCGTTTGTCGGCGGCGAACTCGCCAGGTGGACTGCGGTGGGCGAGAGCGCCGGGTGTCTTCCGCAGATGCTGGCCGTGGCCGCCGGGCGTTTCAAGGCGCGCTGGGAGCGAACGCTTGCGTTGCGCCTTTCGATGCTCGAACCCGCGTTGCTCGCCTCGGTCGGGCTTTTCGTCTTCGCGCTCGCGCTCGCGCTGGTGCTTCCTGTCCTATCCCTGGCCAACGGCGCCACCGCGTTTTGACCGCCTGCCTCCCTTCGCGTAAACCTAAAAAACGCAGTTGACACGAACAGACTTTCTCACACAGAGGCACGGA
>CAMOSH010000121.1 GCA_946624575.1 uncultured Verrucomicrobiota bacterium | reverse complement strand
CTCCGTGCCTCTGTGTGAGAAAGTCTGTTCGTGTCAACTGCGTTTTTTAGGTTAAGACTCACCGACGCCGAGAATCCATGCGATACGCGCCGGGCGTCTTTCCGGTGGCGGCAAAAAACACGCGCCTGAACGGCCCCGGCCCGGAAAAGCCGCACACCTCCGCTATGTCCTCCACCGTCTTTCCGGATTCCCGGAGCAGATGCCTGGCCTCAACAACGCGGCGCGCAGTGATCGCTTCCAGTATCGACTCGCCGCGGAGCTGCCGGAACCGCATCGTCGCCAAGGACCGCGACACGCCGAGGTGCCGCACCACGTCTGCTGTCGTCGCTCCGGAACACGCGTACGCGTTGATGAAGTCGAGCGCCTTTTGGACTAGCGCCCCGGACGTGGACACCGCGCCGGTGGAGGCCCGCTGGCGAATCGAATGCGCCCCGTAGAAAATCGGGGAAGCCGGCGGAGGCGCGCCGGCGATCATGGAGGCTAGCGCGGCCACGCACTTCCTGCCGGCGTCGCGGCCGTCGAAGCGCACCGAGGACATGTTCGGAACCGAGAGCAGGCAGTACGCGGGATCGTCGTCCATGCCCAGCACCGCAACGTCGCGCGGCACGGCGATTCCGGACTCTCCGCACACCGCGAGGACGTCAGCGCCGGTGGAATCGTTCGCGGCGAGAACCGCGGCCGGCTTCTCGAGAGCGCGGAGCCAACGCGCAAGCGCGGCGTAGTCGGGGCCGGAGTTCCGCCTACCGCCACGCTGTCCTCGGCCGCGCGGACTCCCGCCGCGCGTCGCCGGAGCGCCTCCCTGCCGAAAACGCTCGCAGCGCAGTCCTAGCGAACGCAATTCGGCCATGCAGGCATCGCCGCGGATCTGCGACCATCCGGCGCCGCTTTCGCATTCCACGAACCCGAACGACCGGAACCCGGTACGCTCGCGAAAATGGCGAACAGCGTCGCGCACGACAGCGGCGGTGTCGAGCTCGACGAACGCCGTGTGGCGGCGCGCGGCGGCCGGGACCGCGACGAACCGGTCGCGCGAAAGGTTGACCGTCGGCACCCCGGCCCGGCGCAGGGCGGATGAAATCGCCGCGTTTTGGTCGTTGAAGCACGAAATCACGCCGTCGAGGATTTTCCGGCGCAGCATCCAATCCGCTGCGCCGACGCACGCGCCGGACGTGTTCACGAACCGGAGCCGCCAGTCGAGCGAACGCGCCGAGATCTCCTTGCGGATTCCGGCAAGGGCGTCCCGGCCGAACTCGCAACCCATCCACAGCGCCACGAGAATGTGCCGGCCGGATGTGGCGGACCGCTGCGAGGAAGAGCTCATCGAGCCTCCGAAGTCGCGTCGCCACCGCTGCGCCGAGCGCACCAGTTCGCGAAGAGCGCGCCGCTCAAATTGTGCCACACGCTGAAGAGAGCGCCCGGCACGGCCGCAAGCGGCGCCGTGGCGAAATGCTGCGCCGCGAGCGACACTGCCAGCCCCGAATTCTGCATTCCAACCTCGATGGCCAGCGTCCGCCGCCGCGCCGTGTCCATTCCGGCAAGCCGTCCGCAGCACCAGCCAAGCGCCATGCCTGCGACGTTGTGAAGCGCCACAGCCAGCGCGACGAGACCTGCGGAGTCGCGCAGCCACGAAGAGGTCGGCGCCACGACGGCAGCCACGATAACGGCCACCACCACGGAGGAAAAAGCCGGCATGACGCGGCGGATGCGCGCCGAAAACGCCGGGAACAGCTCGTTCAGCAACACGCCAGCGACCACGGGAGCTATGACGATCTTCACGATCGAAACAAACATCGCGGCGGCGGGCACGTCGATGGACGCACGGGCAAGAAGCCACACGACCAGAGGTGTCACCAACGGCGCAAGAAGAGTGGAACACGCAGTCATCGTGACGGACAGGGCCACATCACCGTGCGCGAGGTAGGCGATCACGTTTGAGGCGGTCCCGCCGGGGCACGCTCCGACGAGCACGACGCCAAGCGCCACTTCGTCCGGAAGCCGCAGAGCCTTCGAAACGACCAGCGCCAGAAGCGGCATGCAGAAAAACTGCGCGGCCACGCCAATCGCGACGTCGCGCGGCCGCCGCAGCACGAGCGCGAAATCGCGACCGCGAAGCGCAAGCCCCATGCCGAACATAACGACGCCAAGAAGCCACGGCACGCACTTCGCCGGCAAACACGCCGTGACGAGCCCGGGGCGGAGCATCGCCACCGCGAACGCGACAAGCACCATCGCGAACATACCGCCGGAAATCGCATCGAGAATCGAATGTCTTTTCATCATTTTTGGCAGACTGGACTGTGAAAACATCCGTGAAGTCAGACTTGTGGAGCCAGCGCACCGATTTCACAAAGCGCGGCGACGACATCCTCCGCGGTGATCCTGGCCGTGGTAGCGCGCTGGACGCTTTCGCCGTTCGAGGCCGTCGGGTGGCAGGGAACCCGCCGATCGAGGTCCTGCCGGTGAAGCACGAACGAAGAGTCTCCTTCCGGTGCCCACAGCGGAAGCCTGGAGGCGCCATCGATGACGACAAGCGGCACCCCAAGGGCGTCCGCGATGTGCATGGGGCCGGTGTTCACCGTAACAAGAGCCGCGAGTGGCGCCAGCATTTCCGGCCAGTCGGAGACGTTGGAGGCTGCGACCACTTTGACGACGGGCACCGCGCCAATGGCTGCGGCGGCGGAGGACCGCTCCCCGGGCCCGCAAAGCGCCACGACTTCGCGGCCGCGCCGCCGCAGCTCCTTCGTCAGCGCGGCCCAGCGTTCGGCCGGCCACCGCTTGCCGATCCAGGGAGTGAGCGGCAAGAGCCCGATTGCGCCGGCGCACTCAGGAAACGCCGCGCCTCCTTTCCGCAGCGGCGGCAGCGAAACCCGCCCGTAGGATGCGCCTTCCGGGGCGAACGCACGGGATGCCTCGCGCCGCGTGGCGCGACGGTCTAGACGGACGAATCTGGCGGCGCCCGGGGGCAGACGGCAATCGGTCGCACTCCAGTAGAGTGGCAGGGACTCCACGCGCGCGGCGCCGGCCAGATACAGCGCGACGATCGTGCGCGGGTCTCCGCGCGGATCAATGCATTCGGCGCCGCTCGCGGCTTCGCGAAGCACATCCGCGGCGGCGATCAGATCGCGCAGCGGCCTGCGTCCTTTCTTCGCGATGTCCTCCGCTGCCCATCCAGGCGAAAACGGAACCAGTTCCAGACGCGGCCGCTTTTCAAAAAGCGGGAACCACTGTGGTTTGACCGCCAACGCGACCCGAGCGCCAGTTTCAAGCCAGGCCGCGACAAGCGGCTGCAAAAGCAGCGCGTCGCCCATGCCGAACGGCTCAACGATGCAGACCCGCCTCCCAGCGCAACGCGCGGCGGCGGCAGCGGCGAGACGCCTGCGCCGCCAAGCCGTGGCAACTCGCGCCGCCACGGCGGCAAGCCCAAGCGCGGCGATTGCGGCACGTCGCGGCGCAGACGGAAATATCCTGCGCGGTGGATCGGGAAACGGGACGTTGGATCTCATCGCCAATCCCGCGCGAAACGCCCGCCGAACGGAACGCGGACCCGCACACCGCCATGCCGCGAAACGACCGGCGCGCACATGAACGTGGCACCGGTCTTTTCGCTCGGCCCGAATTCGCGGTCCAGTGATTCATGGTGGACGAGGCGGGAGTCGAACCCGCACCCTCTCGGAACAGATCCTAAGTCTGTCGCGTCTGCCATTCCGCCACTCGTCCAATGAAAAATTTCACCATCCATCGCCCCCTGATTGCGCGCGCGATGCATCAGCGCGGCCCCGCCCCTCCTCTGCGCGGCGGGCGCGGAAGCTTCGGAAGAAACGGGTTGTTCGCGCCGCCGGCTGATGTGCCGCCGGAAGCGCCGGTGCCAGTACCGGGGACTGCCGATTCCTCGCGCACGACAACAAGCCGCCCCTCGGAAAGCGCTCCCGGTTCGAGCGGACGCACCGCCGCGAGTGATCCGTTGTTGAGAAGCACTTCGACGGCGACGGGGCGCGGCGGGGGCGGAGGATCGCGGCGAGCATCGGCGGAAGCTCCATCGCCGCCATCACCGGAATCGAGAACCCACACCGTGCCAGTCCCGTCGGCAACACGGGGCGAGGCTGACGCGCCATCGCCAACGGAGGCCGGAGCCCAGCGCAGCGCCCTGGCGGGAACGGCCAGCGCCGCGCGCTCGCGCCGCGTCTCGAACTCCACGCTGGCCGTGAGATACGGCAACAGCGCAAGATCTTCGTTAGCGACGTCGATTTCCACGGTGTACGTCACGACATTGCTTGAAAGCGTAGCGTTGAGCCGCACCTTGCGGACAGTACCAGCGAAGGACCGGCCGGGAAGCGCGTCGACGGCGAACGTCACGGGCTGCCCGGCTCGGATGCTGCCGACGTCGGCCTCGTTGACTGACGCCCAGATGCGCATCCTACGCAAATCGCGCGCCACGAGGAAAAGCGAACTGACGTTCATTGACGAAACTACCGTCTGCCCCAGATTCACCCTGCGGTCGATCACCACGCCATCCACTGGGGAAACGATCGTGCAGTAGCCGAGATTGCGTTCGGCCTTCTCGACGGATGCCCTGGCCTGAACCACCTGCGCCCCGGCCTGGGAAACCGCCGCGCGAGCGACGGCCACCTGCGCCTCCGCGCTCCGCCATGCCGCCTGCCAGGAGTCGTAGTCGCTTTGTGACAGGGCCATGCCGACGCCAACTGCGACGGCACGGTCCCAGTCCTTCTTTGCGTGCTCGCAGTCGATTTCCGCCTTCGCGAGGCCGGCTTTGGCGCTGGCCACCGACGCCTCGGCGTTCGCAAGCGACGCGCGAGCGACTTCCAAATCGGCAAGATACGTCACGTCATCGATCCGGGCCAGTACCATGCCATTGGTGACGACGGAGCAGTAATCGACTTCGGCGCCGTCGGCATCAGTGCCAAACGACACGATCTTGCCGCTCACCTGCGACCCGACATCTACCAGCTCCTCAGGTTCAAGCGTCCCGCTGGCGGCAATCGTGGCCGTAACGTCCGCTATGCGGACAGGCTCCGCCACGAGGCGGACGGCCACGGCTGAGGAATCGCCGGAGAACGAACGGAAGGAGGCGACGCAAACCGCCGCTATGGCGACGCAGATCGCGCCGAACACGAACACTATCCCCTTTCGACATTTCATGACGCGCCGATGATAGCACCCCGCCCCACGAAAACGCAACGCCCCGCCGCGCGGCGCTGCAACGAGCCTTTCAAGCGATTCAAATCGCGCCGCTGTGCAGTCCGCTCATCTGGCACGGTTCCTGCGGGACCGTGAAGTGAGTCGCGCCCTGGATGAAGGTCGCGCTCTTTTCGCAGGAAAGCGCGTTGTAGAAGGCCATTACGCCGGATGGCGGAGAAATGTAGTCGCCCAGACCGGCCTGCGGAATGCAGACGCGGCAGGTACCGGGAATGCGCCGCGCCATGTTGACGGCGTCGTAGTAGGCCAGCCCCGGCGACCACGGGACGAACCAGTCGCCGTGCGCGCGGCCGTGAGCCGACCCGGCCATGTTGCAGCACCACGGGATGCGCGGGCGGCACTCCGTGACGTCGTGGTCGAGCGCCGTCGCCCAGATGGCCTGCGCCCCGCCGAGGCTGCCGCCGAGGACGGTGAGGTCGCGCCCGTTCCACTCCGGGCGGCGCTTGAGAAACTCCAGCCCGCGCAGAACGCGCCAGACGACTCCCCCGAAATAGGAGGTTCCGGGGCGCGCGTTCTGCTCCGGATCGAAGCCGACGTCGAAGCCGTTCGACCGGAGCGAGTCGTGGAGGCGCTCGTAGTAGGCGGGCTCGCGGTTGAAGTCGTAGCCGTGCGCGGAAAGAAAGAGCGTGAGCGCGTCATCGGGGATTTCCTCCGGCTTCGGGGTGTCGTGGCCGATCGTCTTCCAGCTGGCAAAATAGCCACGAAAGCGAACGCGCGCGGGATAACGGCCGGGCGCGGCGGAGACAGCGAGCATGCCCGTGGAGGGCCGGCCGCCGGGGCACGGGATGGACACTTCGCAGAGGCGGACGCCCTCGCGCGGTGATGCGATGGGACGGAGTGTCGCGCCATCGAACGGCACGGCGGCGAGCGCGGCCTTGCGGCGGGTCCAGAACGAATCGAAATCTGGTGGTTCGGGCGTGTCGGCGCGGATGGCGGCCACATCGGCGCCGGCGCCGCCCTCGAAGTGCGCCAGCGCGGGGCCGCCGCCCGGGGCGAGAAGATCGGCCTCCAGGCGGAGGAAACCCGGCACTGCCGTGCCGGGCACGGAACAACCCGCGCTTTGCAGCGCGGGCGCACAACCAGCGCCTTGCAGCGCGGGCGCACAACCAGCGCTTTGCAGCGCGGGCGCACAACCCGCGCTTTGCAGCGCGGGCGCACAACCAGCGCCTTGCACAGCGGGCGCACAACCAGCGCCTTGCGCTACGGGCGCGGAATCCGCGCTTTGTGGAGCGGGCGCAAGACAAGAAGCTGGCATGGTGCCGCCGGCCTCAATGCCGTCGTCGCCGGTGCGGCGCCAGCGGATTATCGAGCCGGACGGTGCGCCTTCGGCGCGGAAAAGGAAGCGCACGGGCTCCCCCACGCGGTAGGAGAGCGGGTCGCGATCGGTTGTGGCGGCAAGCAGTGGTGGCATTTCTCGCTATCGATCGCCGTTGGTTGCAATCGATGGCAATCGGGTTTAGCGATAAATCGCGACGAGCGCCTCGCGAAGGCGGGCGGGAGCGCCGGGATCGACCGCGACGGCCGCCTTCATGGTCTTGGTGGCGTCGATGAAACTCGCGCAGGCGGCGAGTTCTTCCGGGCCGGAAGGCAGGCCGAGTTCGGCGACGGAGGCCGCAAGCCCCCAGCCGCGCAGCCGTGCGGCAAGGGCCGCCGCCTTGTCCGGGTGGCCGTTGTAGGCGTGCTGCATCACCAGCCCCACGGCGACAAGTTCGCCGTGAGTGAAGCGTTTCTGATTGGTGCAAGCGTGGGTGGGGCGAGCCGTCTCGGCGAGCCGCTCCTTCGCGAAGAAGTAGAACCGGTGCGCGAGCGCGACCTGCTTCGATCCGCCGGCTATGCCGGAGACGATCCCCGCGCCGACGACGGAGTCGAAGATCACGTCGCGCAGCGTCTCCGTGGGTTCGCCTTTCGCGAGATCGCCGATCGCCGCGTCGATCTTTGAGTCCAGATCAGCGTAGATGAAGTCGGAGATCGCGGCGGCGATGCCGGAAGGTGCGGGGATATTCGCGGCGCCGCCGCTTCCCCCTTCCCGCGAGGCAGGACTGGAAGGCCGCGATTCGAGCTGCGACCAGAACTCCAGTTCGATCTTCTTCGCCATCGCGTCGAGCGCTCCTGCCGCCAGAAGGCGCGGCGGCTGGCGCGACAGGACCGACAGGTCGAACAGCGCAAGGGAGATTTCGCGCGGGAAATGGCTGGTCGAGACGTATCGCCCTTCGCGCGAGTAGCACACCGCGATCGGCGTGTAGGCGCAGCACTGGGCGCTGCTGGTGGGGATGGTCACCAGCGGCGCGCCGGCGAGGTGCGCGATGCACTTCGAGAAGTCGCAGATCACTCCGCCACCGCAGCCGAGGACGACATCGACGCCATCGAGCGCCCCGGTCTGCGCAAATGCGAGCGCGTCGTCGCGGCAGCAATAGCCGTCGTGCTGCAGGACGCGGAGTTCCGCGCCCGCGGCGGCGAGCGAGGCGGCGATTTTGTCGAACGCCACGGCGCGGGAGGTGGCGTCGCACACGAGGAGCGGTTTTTTGCCGAATCGGAGAATCTCCTCGGCGCAGTTTTCAAGCAGGTGCGCCTCCATGCGGAAGCGCCCGCAGCCGAACAGGAAGGCGGGATCCTTTCCGGCCGGAAATGCGTTGTTGGTCATGTTCTGAGATTGCACTACCGAACCACCAGCACGAATGGCAGGCTCTTGCGCCACGTGAGGCGCAACTTGGAGGGCATGTAGTCGGTGTCGTAGGAGAATGTTGTTTCTTCGCAGTAGGTGGGGGCGTCCCAGTCGCCGGTGGCGTCGTTCCACGCTTCAAGCTTGTAGCCGGTCACGGCGCCGGTGGCGGTGAAATTGTAGGACCCCTCGACCTTGTATGCGCCAACGGCGGGCGTGGCCGTGATCTGGCCGTCGGTGTTGCCGATCTCCACCACGACGTTCGTCGTGGCGAGCGCGCCGAAGAATCGGGCGGAATCCGTGTTGATGTTGCGCTCGACCTCCTCCTGCGTGAGCGGGCGGTCGTAGAAGCGCACGGCGTGGAGCGTGCCGTGGAAGCCCTGGAAATACTTGACGGTGTTGTCGCCCGTTTCGGGCTGGTACTGGCCGCCGATGGCGAACCAGTTGTTGGTGCGTGGGATGGCGAGCGACCCCTGCCGGCACCCAGGCGCCGCAGTCGGAATTTCCGTTCCGCCGAACGCCCGGAGCGCATTGGAATCGGCGAGAACCGTGGCCGTGCGCGGCGCGGGATTGCTGAACTGCGGGCGCACGGTCGTGCCGCCAAAGCGGTCGGTATCGACCGAGTAAATCGCATTCGGCGCGGTCGTCGTTCCGTTGGCGGTCGTGCGCATGGCGATCGATCCGCGCTCCCACGACCAGTCGCTGTGCGGCATGAAAAGATAGGCGATCGCGCCGTTGTTCGAGGTTTCCGTCGGCCATTCGGGTTCCATCGCGAACTGCCACGTGTAGGCGGGCGGCAGGACGAACTTGCGCCCCTCGTTCCATTTCATGAAGCATTCGTAGCCGTCGAAATCGAAGCCGCTCGTCTTGTTCCAGGAGCCGCGGGTATGAACCCAGCGGTCGGCCTGGAGAACGTTCTCGTCATCCTGGTTGTCCCGCTTGCGGTAGGAGACCCAGTACATGTCCTGGTCCTCCCAGCCGACGGCGATGTTCTTCCACTTCTTGGCCGTCGTGGAGTGCACGGCGTCCGCGCCGTCGTTGTGGATGCCGTCGTAGTGCAGGATCAGCCCGGCCTGCGAGTAGTCGGCGAGCGAATAGTCGGCGGCGGTGCGGATGCCATGCACGGGCTTCCAAAGCCAGGTGATGCGCTTGAGGTCGGAGGAGGACACCGCAACGGCGAGGCTGCCGTCGTTCTGGACCGGATCGCCCCAGGTCTGCGTGGCGTCGTTCCAGGTTTCGAGCGTGTGGCCGATGCAGCGGTACGTGATGCCGTTCGTGGCCGTGACATCGCCGGAAGGCGCGGTGAATTCGTGCGAGCCGTCGACGGTGTAGAATCCGGCCGGCTCGGCGCCGTCGAGGAAGGAATACGTCGAGGCGACCACGGCGTTCGTGACTGTGACGGGATGGCGGACGCCGAAGAACCGCGCGTCATCGACGATGCGGTTCTGCTCCAGTTGCTCTTCTGTGAGAGCCGAAGAGTAAAGGCGGAAGTCGTGGAGCGTACCGATAAAGCCCGCAAGGGCTCCAACCGATTTTTTGTCATTTGTGCCAATCGTTCCCAGCGCGAACCAATTCATCGTGCGGGCGGGAGAGGTTCCCGTGACGGCCGCGTAACCCGAGGTGCCGGAAGCGGGTGGCGTCGTGCCGCTGAAGGTGCGGACGGCAAGGTCGTCGGCAATAATCGTCGCGTAGCGGGGAGAGGCATCGACGAGGTAGGGACGGACGCTCGTAGATCCCAACCGGTCCGCATCGACCGGGTAGATGGCATTGGCCTCGGTCACATTTTCAATCGCGGTTTTTCGAATGTGAACAGAACCTTTTGTCCAGCCGTAGTCAGAGTGCGGCGCGAAAAGATATCCGACCGTGTTGTCACCGGTCTGATCAGCCGTATTTGCGGTAAGGACGAACTGCATCGAGTAAGTAGAGGGAACGCTGAAGGTCTTGCCCTCGTTCCACTTCATCCATGCGACCTGACCGTTGAATACGAAGCCGTTTGACGACCAACTTCCCTGCGAGTCGTCGTTCTTGGTGCGAGGGTAAGTCGTTCCGCTTTGCTTGTGGCTGGCCCAGTAGGCGGGCCAGTCTTCCGTGTGATCTGGCGCGAGATTCGACCACACGGTGGTTGTGTCCGAGTGCGCGGCGTCTGCGCCGACGTTGCGGATGCCGTCGTAGTGGACAATCAGCCCCTCCTGCACGTAGTCGCCGACGTCCCACTTCGAGGTGTCGAGGTATTCCTTCTCGGCGATGTCGGCGAAGACCGGGAAGGTTAGCGCCAGAACGGCCACGGCCGCAATGGCTGATACACCCGCCCATATACGGTGGGGGGGTATATACGGCTTTCACTACGTGAGAACCGGAAGCGGTCGCCGCAGGCGCATTGGAGTGGCCGCAGGGCAGGAGAGCACGGGCGAGTTTTGATTTTCATGACGTTCTGTTGGACATGGCGTTTCCGGCACAATTGCCGGAAAGCAAAACCAATTATCCTCGAAGCCCCTGCCCGTGTCTTGTAAAACTGAAACCACTTTGTGTATAATCCGGCGCAAATCTTCCCCATGCTCAGATTTGCAACACTCTTATGCTCGGGCGCGGCGCGCCTGGCAAAGCGGAGCAGGAGCATCGGAGTTTCGAAAATCAGAGTTCCAACAAGAGTTTCTCTCCACCCCACAACCCGCACACCAACTCATGGGCAGACTTCTTTCCTTCGATTACACAAAGCCGTTCTTCTACATGGTCACGCTGAAGCGAAAAGCCGGACTGGCTGACTTTTCGCGCGTCACCGATGCGGCGGATCCGCCGAAAGACACTCGCGGGCGACCGCGCTACCTCATCGCCGACGACCTTACCATGGCCTTCGCCGCCGCGATCAGGGGCTTTGCCGCGAAAAGTCCCGGCCTCTGGCCGCTGGAAACCTTCATTGTAATGCCCGACCATATCCACCTGCTCTTTCACCTGAAAGACACGGGCGGAGCGGTGGCCCTTGCCGCGCACGTGGAGGCGCTGGCAACCGAACTAACGCGGATATTCTACACCCTGCGCCCGGGAATTGGCGGCACTCCGATTTGCCAGACTCCGATTTGCAAAACTCTTATGCCCGGACGCGGCATGGCGGGCAGTGCGGAGCAGGAGCGCCAAACTTCGATTTGCAACACTCTTATGCCCGGGCGCGGCATGCCAGGCAGTGCGGGGAAGGAGCGCCAGACTCCGATTTGCCAGACTCCGATTTGCAGCACTCTTATGCCCGGGCGCAGCTTGCCGGGCAGTGCGGGGAAGGAGCGCCAAACTCCGATTTGCAACACTCTTATGCCCGGGCGCGGCTTGCCGGGCAGTGCGGAACAGGAGCATCAGAGTGTCGCAAATCAGAGTTTCAATCAGAGTGTCGCAAGTCAGAGTTTCAATCGGGGCCTGCCCTCAATCTTCGAGCCGGACTGGCACGATTGGATCGTTATGCGCGACGGGCAGCTTGCCGCCTTCACGCGATACATCCGCGAGAATCCAGAGCGGGCATGGCGGCGGCGGCGCAACCGCCGCTTCTTCACGCAGGTCGGGCAAGTTTCCTTCGCCGGCCGCACATGGCACGCCTACGGCAACTCCGACATTCTCTCGCTGCCTGTTCTCACGCCTTTCCGGTGCTCTCGCTCGTGGGCGCGTGGAGGCGCTGACTGGAACTCCGCCCTAGCGCGCGCTTCGCGAACCGGCCCCGGCGGAGCCGGCGTGGGCACTTTTATAAGCCCATGCGAAAAAGCGTGCGGCAATGCGATCTACAAGGCGGGCGGTTCCATTGTCGTGCTTTCGCCAGAGGGTTTCACCCCGCGCTGGCATCCTCCGCGCAACAAGGAGTCGCTTTGCGCCGAAGGTCGCCTTATGTTCCTTTCGCTCTACGAACCATCTGCGGCCCGGCCCGACAACGCCACGCTATACCGCCGCTGCCATGAAATGGGCGATGCCGTAGTTGCGGGGCTGCGCGGGGAGGCGGAACTATGACCGCAACTGAAAAAAGGGCCTTCCGCGAGGCGTTCTTCCGGAAGGCGGGGCCGAATCTGCGCTCCGCTCTCGCCATGATCGACACGATTCCAGGCGCGGCGTTCTACGTGAAAGACGCCGAGGGACGGTTTGTCGCGGCAAACCGACGCAACCTCGACGTGTGCGGAATAGCCACAGAAGAGGAAATCATCGGGCTGACAAGCGCCGACATCTTCCCCGCGCCCCTCGCGCGAGAATACATAGCCCTCGACCGGCGCGTCCGGGAGAGCGGCGAACCTGCCGTGAATGTGACCGACAGCCCCACAGGAGACTACTCCACCGACCGGCTCGTGAAAAGCGTGTTTCCGGTATGGGCGAACTCCGATTTGCCAGACTCAGATTTGCAGCACTCTTATGCCCGGGCGCGGAATGGCGGGCAATGCGGAGCAGGAGCGCCAGACTCCGATTTGCCAGACTCCGATTTGCAGCACTCTTATGCCCGGGCGCGGAATGGCGGGCAATGCGGAGCAGGAGCGCCAGACTCCGATTTGCCAGACTCCGATTTGCAGCACTCTTATGCCCGGGCGCGGAATGGCGGGCAGTGCGGAGCAGGCGCGCCAGACTCCGATTTGCCAGACTCTGATTTGCAGCACTCTTATGCCCGGGCGCGGAATGGCGGGCAATGCGAAGCAGGCGCGCCAGACTCCGATTTGCCAGACTCCGATTTGCAGCACTCTTATGCCCGGGCGCGGAATGGCGGGCAATGCGGAGCAGGCGCGCCTGACTCCGATTTGCCAGACTCCGATTTGCAGCACTCTTATGCCCGGGCGCGGAATG
>CAMOSH010000120.1 GCA_946624575.1 uncultured Verrucomicrobiota bacterium | reverse complement strand
CAAGGCCTTCTACGACAACTCCGGCGGGGGCCTCACCGTGAGCGGCGGCGAGCCGCTCTCGCACTTCGCATTCACGCGCGACCTTCTCGCCGCCGCGAAGGCCGAGGGCATCCACACCGCCGTCGAGACCTCCGGCTACGCGCCGCGCGAACGCGTTGAGGCGCTGCTGCCGCTCGTCGACCTGTGGCTCTGGGACGTCAAGGCGCCGCCCGCCCTCCACGAAAAGCTCGTGGGGTGCCCCGCTGGGCCGATCCTCGACAACCTCGCCTTCATCGCGGCGCAAGGCGCGTCAATCATCCTGCGCTGCCCGCTCGTCCCCGGAGTGAATGACGCGGATGAGGCGCTGGCGCATATTGTCCATCTCGCCGAAACCACTCCCGGCGTCCTCCGCGTGGACATCGAGCCCTACCACCCGATGGGCGAGGACAAGAACCGCCGCCTTGGTAGGAAGGAATGGTTCCATGCTCCCTTCGCCACCGACGCCGACAAGGCCCGCTGGCGGGCCGCCATCGGGCACTAGTGTCCCGTCCGGTAAACCGCTTCGGCGATGTAGCGGAACGAGGCGGCGGCATACAGGGGAAGGGAGACGCATGCGTCCTGCCGTCGTGCATCTCATAGGTGGCGGTGCCGTCCTCCGCGTCGAGCCACAGGCTGCGGTTGTCGGATGCGAGGAACGCATAGTCGGTGGCCTCGTAGCGCAGGCGCGCATCGGAATCATGGGCGATAACCC
Organism: uncultured Verrucomicrobiota bacterium; assembly: GCA_946624575.1. Classification (GTDB taxonomy): domain Bacteria; phylum Verrucomicrobiota; class Kiritimatiellia; order RFP12; family UBA3636; genus UBA3636. The sequence goes on along the minus strand of CAMOSH010000120.1, from coordinate 11,950 downwards.
GTTGGCGGGGTCGTCGAAGTTCGAGACGGATGCGGGCCGTCCATTCGATTTTCAGGCGGCTATTCGACAATTTGCGAACAGCCGCCCGTTTTTCATGCGAAGAATTTGGGCGGCTATTTGGAAATTTGCAAATAGCCGCCCGATTTTTCGCTTGCCATTTCCGGCCATTCCGCCTAGAATGGACCGCGTTCCCAACGGAAAAGGAAGAACCATGTTCATCGGAAGATCTCAGGAATTGGAGTCATTGAACGGGCTCTGGGGGAAGTTGTCGTCGTCGTTCGTCGTCTGCTCGGGACGCCGACGCGTCGGGAAGTCCACGCTTGTGGAGGAGTTTGCGGCGCGATCAAAGTGCAGATTTGTCGAAATCACGGGGGTCGCGCCAGACGACGGCGTCACGAACGAGACGCAGCTGCGTCACTTCTGCGAACGGCTTGCAGCGCAGACGGGGACGCCGGAAGCGCGGGCGGACGGATGGGCGAAGGCGTTCGACGCGCTCGCCGCCGCCGTCAAGGGCCGTGCGCGGACCGTCGTGTTCCTGGACGAAATCTCGTGGATGGGCGCGTTCGACAAAACCTTCCCGGCGCTTCTCAAGGAAGCCTGGGATTTGAAGTTCGCCCGGCGCGACAACCTTGTGTTCGTGGTGTGCGGTTCGGTTTCCGCCTGGCTGCGCGACAACATCCTCCGCTCGAAAGCGTTCGTGGGGCGTGTTTCACTCGCGCTGCATCTGGAGGAAATGCCGATGCGAGACTGCCGCGCATTCTGGGGCCAGGCGGCAGGACGAACGCCGGTGCGGGACGTAGTGGACACGCTTTGCGTGACCGGCGGCATTCCGAAATACCTGGCCGAGATTCGCCCGGCGCTTTCGCCATCGGAAAACGTCCGTCGCCTCTGCTTCACACCGGAGGGATACCTCTTCCGCGACTTCGACGTGATCTTCACGGACGTGTTCCGCAAGTCGTCGGGGGAAAAGGCGGCCATATTGCGCCTTGTCGCCGAAGCGCCGCGCAGCGTCAAGGGCGTCGCAGCCGCGTTGGGCGGCCCGTCGAACGGACATGTGTCGGACGCGCTCGCGGACCTCGTCGAGGCGGGATTCCTGTCGGCCGACGAAGGACTCAACCCCGCCACGGGGCGGGACGTGAGGGAAGTGCGCTACCGCATTCGCGACAACTACGTCCGCTTCTACCTCAAATACATCGAGCCCCGGCGCAAGGCCGTCGAAGACGGCTCGCTCCGGCTCGTCTCGCCGGAGCGGCTTCCCGGATGGGACACCGTAATGGGCCTCCAGTTCGAGACGCTCGTCCGAAACAACCTCCGCTCCCTGCTTCCCCATGTCGGCATGGCAGGATCCTTGCTTGTTTCCGCGGCCCCCTACCTTGTCCGCGGAACGAAAAAGGGCGACGGCGCACAAATCGACCTGCTGCTGCAGACCGCCAAATCGGCATGCATTGTCGAAATCCGCCGCCAATCGTTCGTTCCGGCGTCCTTCGAGGATGAAATGCGTCACAAAGTCGCCGCCCTAAAACTTCCGCGTGGCATTGCCGTCCGGACGGCGCTCGTCCATGACGGGGACGTTGCCCCGGAACTGGCGGAGAACCGCTTCATCGACTTCATCGTCCCGGTGGAGAGACTGTTCGACGCAACGCAGGAACAGGTTCCGTGAGGAACGGTGTTGCCAATGTGGATGAATTGCCCATGACTTTCATTGCCCACAAGGGAATTCAATCGCATGGCATGGGGAAATCCACACGCGGCGGCGGCACTTTCATCGGCTTCCCCCGAATGGAATCCGGCGACAACCCCTCGCGGCAGACAATCCCGAACGTGTCCTCGTCATGATGCCGCCCATCGGTGTCATACTTTCCGCAATACGGGGCGTTGAAGAGATAAAGGCCCTTCGCGCCCCGTCCGTAATAGCAACTGGCCATGCCTCGGAAATGGGCTATGTCCGGCAGCTGGAAACAGTCGATCGACGGCAGGAAACGAACGGAAGGATTGTGCCTTTCGATGAACGCTAGCCATGTCGCCACTGGAAGTTCCGGATCCGGCCAGAAGACACTCGATCCGACGATCAAATCCATCAGACCTTCGCGAAGCCAAGCATCGGCGTCATATCCGGCCTTCACGGCCAACTGCGGGGAGCGCGGCAGACGCACGGCAATTCGGATCCTGCGGCCCCGCTTCGCCGACACCTCCAGCACCCGCCGCCTTACCCGTCGCATGAACTCCGTCAGAAAATGCACGTCGCTTCTTTCATGTCCCTTTCTGAATTGCAGCGGACTGCGCATCCAATCCAGCTCGATGCCGTCCACATCCCAGCGTTCCAGCATTTCCGCAACTTGCGCAAAGGTGTAATCCCGCACCCCCGCCGTCGGTGTGCGTGGCGATAACGCCTCCGCCGTCGGGATGTGGCGACGGCGCCACCGCCGTCAGGCATTGATAGCCGCTACTTGAAGACGACGTCGTGGTCAAGCAGGTACTGGCGTTTCACGCCGAGTTCCTGAAGCCAGCACTTGACGTAGTTGGTGCGCCAGGGGCCGCCACCGATGGTCCCGGTGCCCGGGTGGTTGTCCCAGAGCCAGCGCGGCGTCGGCCAGACGGCGATTTCCGGGGCCACTTTGGCGTAGAAGTCCTTGTTCGCACCAAGCTGCCCGTGGTGCGACATGAACACGACGTCGTGCCTTTCGCGTCCGGCCAGGAGGGTCAGCAGCGTGCGCTGGCCGTCCTCGGCGATGTCGCCGGTCACGAGCCAGCGCCTTCCTCCGGCGTTCACCGAAAGACAGACGGTCGAGTTGTTGATGGGGCCGCGCTCTTTGCAGAGCAGCGGCGGGTTGAGGATCTCGAACGACCAGGAGCCGAGCGCGACCTTGCGCCCCGGCGAGCAGTCGCCGCGCGGAATGGCCGCGCCGGCACCCCCCAGAAACTCGTCGAACCAGCGGGCGAGGTGCGGCGCCTCGTTCGGCTCGCAGGCCTCCATCCACGCGCGGTCGGGAAAATCATAGATCAGTTCGCCGATTTCCACCTGTGGCGCGTCCTTGCCATTGTGCATCGCGACGAGAGCGCCGAAGTGGTCGCTGTGCGCATGCGTAAGGAACCAGTGGTCAACCCGGCCGCCGATGGCGCGCAGGAACGCCAGCAGAAACGCGCCGTCGCCGTTGTTGTCGCGGCCGCCGTCGATCACCAGCACCTTGCCTTCGGGCGAGACGAAGACCGTGGAGAGCATCTGGCCGCCTCCCCTGTTGGAGAAGCACCAGACGCTTCCGCCGCCTTCGAGGAGCTTCACGCGCTCCAATTTCTGGAACGCCGGAGGTTCGCCCTCGTCGACGGCGTCCCGAGCCGCCCGGATGTCGGCATGGACGCGCCGAAACATTTCGGTCAGCTCCGCGTAGGGTTCCCCCTGGTTGTTCACAAGGCCGTAGTTGCAGTTCTCGCCGCCGCCGGCCGAATCGTGCCACATGAAGTAGTCATAGCCGAGGACAAACGGCTGCGCCATGAGCTCGCGGGCGAAGATCTCGGACGCCGCGACGCGCTCCGCCTGCGTCGGCATCTTCATACCCTCGCCCCACTTGTTGGGGATTCCAGGGACGTCGTTCGCCGGGAAGCTCCACTCCGTCACGAGGAAGGGCTTTTGGGCCAGCGCATACATCTCGCGGTAGCGCGCGGCCGCGAGCTGAGACGTTTCCCCCTCCCGATAGGAGACGCGCACTTCCCCGTTTGTGACATTCACCCATGGATAGTGGTTGAAGGAGACGACATCGAGCCACTTGCCGGCGGTTTCCAGCAGTTCCGGCTCCATCCAGACGCCCGAAAAGCGACACCCCATGATGAGGTGGTTGGGGTCGGCCTCGCGCAGGGCCGTGACGATGCCTCGGAAGTATTTCTCGGCGATGAGGCGCAGAAACTCGCCGCGCACCCGCGACTGCGGCCAGCCGGCGTGTTCCGCCACGAAGGCGTCGTAGGCGCGACGCGCCGAATGCTCCGGCGGAAGTTTCGCGACGGCATCGACGAGGCCGTATTTCCCCTGTCCGGCGATCTTCTCGCCCCACCAGGCCAGTTCGTTGTCGAAGAACCAGCCCACGATGTCCTTGTCGAAGCGGTTCGGACGGAAAACCTTCATCGCCCAGTCGCGGCAGTACTGCGGCCAATCCGGGTTGAACACATTGGGGAATGCCGTGCCGGGGCGCTTCTTGCCCTGGAGGATCGCCTTGTCGCCGCCGTCGAAGGAGAACGGCTCGCCGACCCACGGATAGACGAGGAACGGAATCCCCTTGTGGTAGAGTTCGTTGGCGCATGCGGCGCCAAGCGTCGTGAAGCCCCAGTCCTTGATTTTGGCCAGGACATCGTTGGCCCACGACTCCTTCGTCTCGAAGCGCGCGAGCATGTTGCTTTCAAAGCAGCCCTCGCCCCAGAGGCGCGCGTGGTCAACGCCCAGCGGCACGAACGTTTCGCCGTTCGGGGCGAGCATGCGCCAACGATCCCCGCCGGCGTGTTCGACACGAAAGAAGCCATTGCCGGAGGCCGGGCCGGCGGGCGTCTCCGCCGCTTCGGCGAGCGCTGCGGCGAGAGCCGCGGGGCTGGCGTCCGAGCACCGCGCATCGGTAGCGCAAAACGCGCTGAAAGCGGCGAAAAGGTAAATGACTGACGCACAAAACGATTTCATTTTCTCGGTTGGTTGTGACCGCCATTGGGCCTAGTCCAAGTTGCTACCGCAGGATCGATTGGCCTCTGCGCCCGTCTTCGAAGACGCGGCGGATTTCCTCGTGCGAAAGCGCGCGCGTCCAAATCGCAACGTCGTCGACATCCCCGACGAACGCATCGGGGACCATGCCGCGCCCGTCCTGTCCGATGGAGAACGGGAGGCCCGTTTCGAACGCGATGTCCGCGAGGTCGTCGGCGACGCAGTAGAGGTACCCGTCGGGATGCCCCTGGTAGAAGCGCGCCACGCCGTCCTCGCCGCGCGTGGCCGCGTAGAACGCCCATTGCCCATGCACAGGCTTGAAAACGCCCAGGTCCTCGCGCCGTCCGCCTTCGCGGCCGCAGTTGAACATGAAGTCCCGGTGGTTTCCCCGCTTCTTGTAGTCGTAGTGCCAATGGCCCACCCGCGACATGTCCACGCCCTGCGACGCGGCGAAGGCGACGCCCGGGTTGGAACCGTCGCGCCAGTCCTTGTTCGAGAAGACGATGGGGTTCCCCTCCTGCGGCCCGGAGACGCGCACCCAGGCGGTGAAGGCGAACTGCGCGTCCCCCTCGAACGCCAGGGCCTCCGAACCCCTAAGGAGAACGCTCCCCGGCGCGTCCGTCGAGGACGAGACGCGCAGCGCGCCGCCGATGGCCCCGTCGCCAATCATCGCCGCGCCGCCCCGCAGCTCCGCCGAGACGGCCGCGCCGCCTCCGTTGGCGTTGTCGCCGTCAAAGGGCAGATAGACGGCCAGACTTTCGGAAAGGGCGCGCGGCGCGGAATCCGGCGCAACCTCCCCACCGCGTGCCTCGCCGTCGAAGTCGATGCCGGAAATGTCCACGCCGAAGTGCGCCAGCGCCGTTGGCGCGGCGTCGTAGTTGTGCGGCACGCCGGGGATGCGGCCCTGCCGGACATGACGACCGGCGACGACCAGCGGCACCGTGTAGCACTGCGTGCTCATCATGCCGTGGGCGCGCTCCCATCCCCCGTGGTCCGCCGTGACGATGATGAGCCAGTCCTCGTCCCCGAAGGTCGGGCGCGCCGCGATGGCCGAGAGAACGTCGCCCACGTATCCGTCCGCCTCGCGCACGCCATCCGCATACTGCGCCGAATAGGGGTAGAACCCGCTTGCGTGCCCCGCATGGTCGGGAAGGTCAATGTACCACATGATCGCGTCCGGGGCGTCGGGGTCGGCCAGCAGCTTCACGAGCGTCCGCGCATTGGCCTTGTCGCGGTCGAAGATGAACGGCACGCCGTAGTCGGGGCTCAGGCGCAGATCGCCGTACCACGAGAAGATGTGGAGCGGCCTGAGGTCGGGACGCTCCTTGGCGAGACGCGCCAGCCATGTCGGCAGCTTGTCCGTGTTCGTTCCGCGCTGGATGAGGTCGATGTTCCAGGCGATGCCGGACTTCGCCGTGGTCATGCCCGTCGCGATGGCGACATGGTTCGGAGCGCTTTCGGTCGAGCCGTCGCGGAGGGTGCCGGCGCATGGCGTCCACGCTCCGCGGTATCCGGGGCTCCACCGTCCTCCGGCTAGCGCCGCGATGTTCGTGGCGAGGCCGTTGTCCACCGTGTCCGCCCGCATCCCGTCGATCATGACGACGAGCGCCTTCGGGGCGGACGGCTCGCCGCCCGCCGCCGCGCGGGTTTCAACGCAAAGGCCGCAAAGGAACAGGCAAAGAGCCGTGGAAAACCGCATTGCGGACTCTTTCATTTGCCACATCGCTACTGTTTCCATTACCGCGCCTCCGCCGGCGCCATCAGGCGGTAGCCAAGGGCATACGAATCGCTTGTGAGCGGAAGGCTGTGGTAGCGTTTCGCAGACCGGGTATGGACGGCGGGGTTGGCGTAGCAGCCGCCGCGCGAGAGCGTGAATTCATCCGTCATGTCGGCGCAGAACGGATCGACGACGGCGACCTCTGGGTCGTCGAAGGCGTATTGCGACCAGCGGTCGCGGACCTGCTCCCAGACGTTGCCGGCCATGTCGTAGAGGCCGAAGCCGTTGGGCTGGAACCGGCCGACCGCTTGATGGTATGTCGTGGAGGAGGCTCCGTTGCTCGTCGTCCACGAATTGTCCCGGTTTCCGGCGTAGCTGCCATAGGCGTAGGCCCCCGTGGTTCCGGCGCGGAAGGCGAACTCCCACTGCGCCTCCGTCGGGAGGTCGAGATCGACCCCTGTCGCCGTGCGCCACTGGTCGAGGATCGAGTTGGCGGCCGGCGGGTCGGACGGCGCGACCCCCTCGCCGCGCATCGCGTTGTAGCCGAAGCCACTGGTGGGCCACAACGGCGAATCGTCGGCGACGGACAATACCGACGGTTTCCCGCACTTGACCCCTGTCACCCGCTCCGACTGGCGCTGCGTGACGGGATACACGCCGAGGTAGAAGTCGTCCGTCAGCACGACCTTGTGGCGCGTTTCGTCGGAACTGCGGTCTGCCTCGTTTTCGGGCGACCCCATGTACCACTCGACATGCTTCGCGGGGACTTTGAAAAGCAGGAGCTTGTCGGTCTTGTAGGTGTCGCTCGTGACGCCGCTGGGGACGGCCGCCGCCGAGGCGTAGTAGCGCACGGAGTCGCTTCCCGCGAGGTCCACGACCATCCAGGGGGGCGGGGCCTTGAGCGCCCATGCGGTGAGTTCCACCTTGGCGTAGGGGAAGGTGCCGCGCTCGGCGTCGGAGAGATTCTCCTTGTGCGCCAGCCATGTGAAGGAGCGCCGCCCGGTGCCGGACGTCGCCGACACCTTGCGGCAGATGTCGCCCGAAAGCCGCGTCACGCGCCCTTCGTCAATCCAGGCGCCGTTTGCGAAGAAGCGCGCGGTCACGACCGCGTCCTCGGAAAGGGCGTATGTCACGGTGACTTTTCCGGCGTCGCTTGTCACGCGGACATCGGAGATTTCGCCTGTCGCGAAGGCGGACATGGCCGCGAGACTGGCGCAGAGAGCGAGGATGTTCCTGAAGGCGTTCATGGTGTAGTCTCCTTTTCGGTTTGGGTTCTCAATAAGCCACGGCCTTGCAGGCCGGGCGCCACCCGTTGTCGTAGCCGGTCGATGTGTACGACACCGTTGTGCGCCTTGACGTGCAGCCATAGATGTAGTTGTTGGCGTATCCGCCGCCGCGGCGGACGCGGTTGTTGGACGACGGCTGCGTTGTCTGCAGCGGATCGCGCACGGGCGTCCCCGCCGTGAACTCGTAGGGGACGACATACCAGTCGAGACAGTACTCAAAGACATTTCCGGCCATGTCGTAGAGGTTCCACGCATTGGGAAGCTTGAGGCCGACGGGCTGCGGGCAGTTCTCCGTCGCGCCGGTTTCGCTCTTGATGTTGCTGGACGTCCACGAGATCAGAGCCGAGCCGTTCGCCCCCCACGTGTTGCCGTTGTACCACTTGGTGTCGGTCAGGGCGGCGCAGGCGTATTCCCACTGCGCCTCCGTGGGGAGGTTCAGGGACGGGATTCCCGTGCGGGCTATCAGCTTCCCGATGTGACAGTCGGCCGTTTCCGGCGCCATCGCCGTGGAGCTGCCAAGAAGATTCGCATACGACATGCCGCAGGAGGGCCGCAGGGCGGAGTCATCGAAGTCAGTCCATTTCGCGCTCGTGACGCCGCAGAAGTTGTAGCTCTGGCTCTGTGTGACGTGGTATACCGCGATGTAGTAGTCGTCGCTGAGAACCACGGAATGCGCCGCAACGTCGGCAGCACCGCTGTTGTCCTGGATGGCCGAAGACCCCATCGTCCATACGACTTCCATGGCGGGGATCTTGCGGAAGAGCATCTTCTGCGTCTTGTAGAGTTCGTTCGTGATGCCGAAGGGGATTTCCGTGACATCGGCGTAGAACGCGACGTTCGTCGGGGCGACAAGGTCCGCGGCCATGAAGTCCGGCGGCGCGTTCGTCGCCCATGCCGTAAGTTGCACCGAGAGCGAGGCGTAGTTCACTGGATCGTCATCGGCGCGGTCCTCAAGATTGGCGGCCCAGTGGAACTTTCGAGGTTTCCCCGCCGTCGAGGCGAAGACCTTGCGGCGGACATCCCCGGCGACCTTCGTGATGCCGGTGCCGGGAATCTCGGTTCCGCCGGAGAAGAGCTTGAACGTCACAACGGCGTCTTCGGAGAGCGAATATGTCACCGTGACGCCCGGCGATTCGTGATCGACGAGGATTGACACATCGGAAATCTCCGGCGCGGCCGAGGCCGAAATCGCGGAGGCGAGAATGGTCGTGAGACAGGCGATGCGCTTCATGACTTTCGCTCCTTTACCTGAGATAGAGGACCGTGCACGACGGAAGGGTGGACAGAACCCATCCGTCGAGATCGACCGATGTCTTCGCCCGCACGTCGAGGACGGCGGCGGCGGTCGCGGAAGAAGCCGTGGACGTAGTTCCCGCCACGGGCGTTCCGTTCATGCGACCGAGAGGATCGGACGTGACGACAATGCCCTGCGCGGCAATCGCGCCAAGCGCGACGATTCCCGCAGCGGTTGCAAGTGTGGTTGTCTTCATTGTGTTTCTCCTGTTGTTGCTGTTTTAGCGGACAAAGAACGGATCGAGGACGACGACTTCGTGCGCATGGATGCGCGCCTGTGGTTCCGGAGGAAGCGTCCCAGCCAGACGGGCGAGGAGCAGGTCCGCCATGTCCTCGGCAGTGCGCTCGTTGTGCTTCTCCACCGTCACGACCGGAACGAGCGCGGGATCGCACCCCGCCGCAGCGCCGTTCGCGGGCGCACCGCGCGACATGTTGTCGTAGCCGGCCACGAGGATGTCGCGCTTCGGGTCCAGCCCCATGTCGTGAATCGCCGCCAGAACCGGCTTGGCCCAGTCGTCGCCCACGGAGAGGACGGCGTCTGGATATTCGCCGTCGTCGCGCCGTAGCTCCACGAGCGCTGCGACGGCCAGCGCGGCATTGACGCGCAGGTTTTCGCCGGTGCGGCCGTGGACGACGATGGGGGAGCCGAACACCTTGACTGGATGCGGCTCCAACCCAGCCTCTCGCATCGCCTCGGCGTATCCCGCCAGACGCTCATGTTCCCAGAAGCGCGTCGGCTCGTTTGGGAAAAGGGGCACGATCCGGCGGCGGCCCCGCGCGAGGAGCCAGCGCGTCAGGTCGCGCGAACCGGCGCGGTGGTCGGAGTAGGCGCGGTCGAAGTCACGCAACTCCGGGGCGTTGCCGTAGGCGACCGCCGGGATGCCCGTCTCGCGGCAGCGCCGCAGCGTCTCCATGGCAATGGCGTTTCCGCCCACGCTGCCCGTCACCGCCACTGCGCACGGATGCGCCGCGAAGATTGCGTCCAGCCCGCCGTCCGGCATCATGTTCGTGTTCACGAACGAGACTTGGCGGCCCCGCAGCGAAAGCCGCTGCAAGATGCCCATCGCCAGAAAGGCGTCCGCCCAGGATGGCGCCGTCGAGGGATCGACGAACTCCACCAGCCCCGCCAGCACGAACACCACCGAAGAGGCGAGCGAAGCGTCTCCGCCCTGCCGCACCTCGCCTGCGTAGCGGCGGCGGGCGCCGGGGCGGAGACGGACGGCCAGGCCAAGCGCCTCGGCCTCGTCCATGGCCGCCGCAGCCGTGTTGGGAGCCACGCCCAGGCGCTTCGCGATCTCGCGCTCCGTGGGCAACTCGTCTCCGCGCCGCACTTCGCCCGACTCAATCGAGCGCCTCAGCCAGCCAAGCACTCGCGAGCGCGGCGACTCGCGCCGTGCGCTTCTACCTTCGTTTGACGTCTTGTTCTTCATCAAGGTGGCTACGAAAACACCTAATCGGGGTGAAAAATTTCGCCATCAATTCTATTGCACCATTTGATGTTTGTCAAGTGCAAATTTTTAAAATCAGAAATACCTCATTTTCACCAAAGAGAAAACAGCGCAGTATTGATGTATAATTGGTGTAAACGACTAAGGCAGACGCTTCTTTTTCGAAAAGGTGAAAGTCGAAAGTGCGTGGCGACGACGCCTCGTCGCCGAGTCAAATCGTCATTGGCGTCGATGATGTTGATGTTGAGCAGGGTGTTGCCGCTGTCGATGATGGCCCTGACCATGGCGCACATCTTCTCCACGCCCTCGGGGTCGTTCGCGATCTGGGGATCGACCTCCAGCTGCACGGGGGCCGTGTTGCCGAAGCCCGGATGGACGGTGGAGATGGCGTTGCACATGGCGGTCACGGCGCCGTCGGCGCGGAAGCAGCCTGAGCCGAAGTCGGTGATGCCCCCGCCCAGCATCGCGCTGGAGGCGGAAACAGAGTCGGTGGCGGCCGACGGCGAAGATCTCTGCTACGTCAACGCCTCGGTTCAAGACTCGTGGGGGCGGGTCGTCCCGACGGCCGACAGACGCATCGTCTTTTCCATCGAAGGGCCCGGCGAAATCGTCGCCACGGACAACGGCGACGAGACGGATTTCGACGACTTCCGCCAGCCAAGGCGAAAGGCCTTCTACGGCTGGGCGCAGGGCGTCATCCACGCCATTCCCGGCGCCGCGGGGACGATCCGCGTGACCGCCGCCTCAGGAGACCTGGTGCCGGCGTCATTGCCGGTCGAGGCACGGTTGCCATTTGCGCCGCAGGGCGGCGACAGCATCCTCTATGAGGAGGTCTAATCCTAAAAAAAGCAGTTGGCCTCGTGCGCGGATGCGCGCGAGGCCAACTGCGGGGCGCGCCACGCCGGGAGGCGTGGCGGCGAAGGCGTTTCTGAAGTCGTGCATCGGGCTTCGGGCGGCTATCCGGTGTCCGGAAACGCCAGGGCGAGCGTGAATTGGTCGCCGATCAGGGGTGGTTCGGCGTTCGGAAAGGGTCCGTAGGTCCGCATCGCGTACAGCAAAAGGGCCCGCCATCGGCGCTCCGGCCCCAACTGCGTCGCAGTTGACTCGATGGCCGTTTCGATCTGCCGGAAGAGGCGTTTGGTCTCGGGACGCCCCCCGACGAACAGCGTCAGCTCCGTCCGCCCCGCGTAGCGCGTCAGCTTCCCGACCGTCTGCTGCAGCAGCGGCCGGGACGGGGTCGCCTCGCGGTGCGCGCCGTCCTCCCCGAGCCGGGCGAAGGCGTTGGCGATTCGCAAGGCACTTCAATCGCAGGGCATGGGGAAATCCACACGCGGCGCCGGCACTTTCATCGGTTTCCCCAGGATCGAATCCGGCGACAACCCCTCGCGGCAGACAATCCCGAACGTGTCCTCGTCATGATGCCGCCCATCGGTGTCATACCTTCCGCAATACGGGGCGTTGAAGAGATAAAGGCCTTTCATTGTCGGACATGTTCAGCAGGTGGACAGCTGTCAAAGACAGTGTGCCATGT
>CAMOSH010000119.1 GCA_946624575.1 uncultured Verrucomicrobiota bacterium | reverse complement strand
GGTAGGGGCCGACCGCCGGGCGGCCCGCAATTTGGATTTGCCATTTGTGAACAATGGTGATCAATTGTCACTTGTGAACAATGCCGCGCAACGGCGCCAGCCGCTGCGCGGCGTGATGTCCCCCGGCGGCGACATGACCGAGGACGACTTCCGCACCCTGCGCGACTGGGGCGCGACGCTCCTGCGCTACCAGATGACGCACTGCCCCCCTGCGGCGCTCACGAACATGCCCGCCTGGCGCGCGTGGCTGCGCGGCCGCCTCGACCACCTCGACCGCGTCGTCCTGCCGATGGCGGAGAAACATGGCCTCAAGGTCATCGTCGACATCCACAACGCCCCGGGCGGGCGCGACGGCCACGACTGGCGGCTCTTCGACGACGACGAGTATTTCGCCGCTCTCGTCTCCGCGTGGCGCGGCATCGCGGCGCACTATCGCGGCGACGGGCGCATCTACGGCTACGACTTCGCGAACGAGCCCTTTCAGACGCGGCCTCACAGGCGCGACTACTGGCAGGTGCAGGACGCCTGCGCCCGCGCCGTGCGCGAAATCGATCCCGGCGCGGTCGTCATCGTGGAATCCAACCACATGGCCTCGCCCTACGCCTTCGCCTACCTCTCGCCGCTCGCGATGGACGACGTGGTCTATTCCGTCCACATGTATGATCCCGGCACCTTCACGCACCAGGGCGTCGGTCCCGGCGACCCGCTCGGCCAGACCTACCCCGGCGTCACGGCGGACGGCGAGACGCTCGACAAGGAGTTCCTGCGCCGCCAGCTCGCGCCCGTGCGCGAGTTCCAGCTCAGGCACCACGCGCGCATCCTCGTCGGGGAGTTTTCCGCCATCTGCTGGGCCGAGGGGGCCGACCGCTACATCGCCGACTGCATCGACCTCTTCGAGGAATACGGCTGGGATTGGTGCTACCACGCCTTTCGAGAGTGGAAGGCCTGGAGCGTCGAACACGAAGGCCCCGACCGCGACCACCTCGTCCCCTCCGCCGACAACCCGCGCAAGCGCGCGCTGCTGGAGGGCCTGAAGCGATGAACGCAGCCGGGGCGGGGCTAGTAAAGCAGCCCGAACATCCAGAGCGGGATCCTGTGGCGAGAGCCGATTTCGGTATCGTCAACGGCGAGGAATCCCTTCGAATCGTCCGCAATCTGGTCGAACGTCTTGCCGCGTCCGCCCACCTCGAAAAGCCACTGGCCGTCGACGAGGAAGTCTCCCCGCGCCGGGTAGTTCACGTTGCGAACCTGCCGCACCTGATTGAGGAAGAACGTCTCGCGGATCGTTCCCGTGTCCGGCGCGGACGAAAGCGCGTACATCAGGTTGGTGTCGCCGAGGTAGATTTTGTCGGGGCGGGAGAGTCCCTTGAGGCTGCGCGCCCGGTCGGAAAGCAGGCCGAGCAGTCCTCCGCGCGAAAGCGCGTCGAGCATTTTGAGTCCCTGATTCCGGTCTGTCTCCAGCTCGCGGCAGAGTTTTTCGAAGTTTACTTTCTGCGGCACCCTGTCGGCAAGAATCATCAGCATCTTCCGGGCTTTGCGGATGGTGGCGGCGGAGACATCTTCGACTGCGGGATAGTCGCCTTCGAGAACTTGCGCCGCAATCTGCGCGAGACGCTGCGGAAACCCCCGTTTCACCTCCTTGAAAAACGGATAGTATCCGAAACGAAGGTAGGCTTCGAAGGCGGGAAGCACCCGGATGCGGCCGCAGACGCCCTCGGCGATGGAGGCATGCTCTTCGAGAAGTCGTTCAAAGGGGACGGCGGGCATGTCGACGCCGTGTTCGAACAGGAGGTATTCCCGAAAGGAAAGTCCTGGCATGTGATAGACAATTTGGCGACGCGAAAGATCCCCCTGCATCCGGTCGAGCCGAAGCATCGACGAGCCGGTATAGACGAAATGAAGCGAAGGGAAGGAATCGTAAAGGTTCTTGACGCAGGTCTGCCAGTCCGGAAGATGGTGAACCTCGTCGAAGAACACGTGCGTTCCCCCGTGCGTGAAATGGTCTTCCACGAGGTCGAACACGTCGTGCGTCGCGAACCAAAGGTCGTCGAGGGAGGCGTAGAGGACCTTGGACGGATCGGGAAACGCCTCGCGGATGCGCTGGAACAGCGTCGTCGTCTTGCCGCACCCGCGCGGCCCCTTGAGGCAAATCAGGCGGTCCTCCCAGTTGATTGCCGCCGCCGGCGCGCGCCGGAACGCCATCGGAACGGCGGAAATCCGCCGCCGGCTGCTTCGGTCCAATCGGGAAAAATCCATCGTCGTTTCGTTCATGGCAGTTGTCCTCGCGGTGGCGTGGATTCTATGCCACCAGACATGAAAAAGTCAAGCGAAATCATGTTTGCAAACATTGTTTTTTGACGAAAAGTCATGTTTTGAAACACGGCTTTCGTCAAAAAGCCGCTCAGTCAAATTCGGAACATACACCGGAAATTGAAACTGGCAATTGGCAACACTTCCACACTGGCAACACTTTCAACACCCACTCACCACGAAAGGAACAACACCATGAAAACACACGTCACACGTCTCCCGTCTCTAGTCATGCCGGCGCTCGCCGCCGTTTGCGGGCTGGCCGCCCGCGCTCCGGCAATCATCGCCGCCGTCGCGCTCTGCGCCACGACGAGCCTCGCTCGAACGGTCTCCATTGCTTCCGTGTCGGACTCCGACATCATGCTCTCATTCGGCGGCGCCGATGGTGCTGACTACACGCTTGCCTGGGGCTACGGAGCCACCGACGGCGGCGCCGCCACCAACGCCTGGGACACGTTCGAGGTCATCGGCTCCGTCGCCGCCGGCGATACCTCGCGCACCGTCGCCCTCCCCGCCGGATGGGGCAGCGCAGTTTCGCATCTGCGCTTCTTTCTCCTCGAACCCGAAATTCCCGCTGACGCCACACGCCTCGACTACATCGAGTCCTCCGGCTCGCAGTGGATCGACACCGATGTCCGCGGCAAGGTCGGCGTCACGGCCGAAGTGGATGTCACCTGCGTGGTGATGGCCGACAACACCGTCCTTGGCAGCCGCGTTGACGGCGGCAACACGCGCTTCTTCGTCGTCCACTGGAACGCCAACGACCTGCTTGGCGGCCTCGGCGCGAACTGGTATTGGGCAGGGCGGTCCATCATTCAGGCGGGGAACCGCTACTTCATCCGTAGCGTGATGGAGAACGGCAATCAGTCCATCAGCGTCAACGGCACCGTGATTGGAACGAAAAACCAAAGCAGCACGCTGGATACGGGGCGTTCCATGTATCTCTTCGCCTGTCACAACGGCTCGTCGGCATCGTATGGCTGCTCGGCGAAGTTGCATTCGGCGAAAATCTGGCTCGACGGCGACATGAAGCGCGACTTCGTGCCGTGCCTGGACCCGGACGGTGCCCCCGCTCTCTACGACCGCGTTTCCAAGGGCTACTTCCACAACGGCGGTTCCGGATCGTTCGCGACGGGCGGCACCCTCCCGGCGGCGCTTGTCGTCGCGTCATCGTCCTTCTCCGTAAGAGCCGTGCGCTCCATTGCCGTGTCCGCGCTTTCAGGCGGCAATGCCACTCTGTCCTTCGGCGCCCCCAACGGCTCCGCCTACACGCTCGCCTGGGGCTACGGGACCTCCGACGGAGGTGCCGCCACCAACGCCTGGGACACGTTTGAAACGCTCGGCGCCGTTGCGGCTGACGCCACGACGCAGACCGTCGCCCTTCCCGCTGGCTGGGGAACGACCGTCACGCACATTCGCTTCTTCCTCCTCGAAAAGCCGTTGCCATCCGACGCCACGCGCCTTGAATACATCGAGTCCTCCGGCTCGCAGTGGATCGATACCGGCGTTCGCGGACGCATCGGCGCCTCGACCGAACTCGATGTCACCTGCGTGGCAATGGCCGACAACACCGTCCTTGGCAGCCGCATCGACAGCGGCGACACGCGATTCTTTGTCGTTCACTGGAACGCCAACGATCTTCTCGCCGGCCTCGGCGGACACGCGAACTGGTACTGGGCGCAGCGATCCATCATTTCAGCGGGGAATCGCTACCTCATCCGCAGCGTCATGGAGGACGGAAACCAGTCCATTTTCCTTAACGGATCGGAAGTCGGAACCGCAAGGACTTTCCGCACCGCGTTCGACACGAAGCGCTCGTTGTATCTCTTCGCCTGCCACAACGGATCGTCGGCATCGTATGGTTGCTCGGCGCGGCTGCACTCTGGCAAGATTTGGCTTGATGGAGAGTTGCAGCGCGACTTCGTTCCGTGCAGGGACGAGAACGACGAGGTCTGCCTCTACGACCTCGTCTCCGGAGAATACTTCCGCAACGGCGGCTCAGGCTCGTTCGCAGCTGGTGGCGAAGTCCCCGCCGCCGTGGCCTCCTCGTCCGCCACAGTCGCTTTCACCATCGGCGATGACGGTGCCGCCGACACTGTCCTCTGGGATGGCGATTCGTTGCCAGAGGGCTCGGCGCTCGTCAAGGTCGGGTCCAACCGCGCCATCGTCCAGACGGCGTCGGCCATCGCCGCCGACATCGACGTGCAGGGCGGCTCGCTCGTCTTCTCCGGCCGCACCTGCACCAACGAATGGTACCGTTTTCTCTTCAACGGAACGCAGTATAACCGCGAGGATCCGATCGCCATCGGCGACTTGAAGGTGTTTTCCGACACCGCCGGCATCGAAAACATCGCGCTTGGCATCGGCGCAGGGGGCGACGTTCTTGACGCCGGAACGTCGCCCGCGAACCTCGCCCCGGGGCAGTGTGTCGCACACTTCGCCACGGCGACGGCCGTTCCCGAGGGCCAGGACGCGGCCAACATCGTGCTTTCCGATTTGAGCGCGGCGTTCGATGGCAGCGCCAAAAACGCGGTTCTTTCGGCGACCGCACAATACATCTACAACAACCAGCGCCAGACGTGGGTCGCCTTCCGCATGGCCGAAGGGAACAATCGCGTCCAGTCCTACTTCCCCGTGAAGAGCAACGCCACCTGGTACTGGCACCCCAGCGCCTGGCGCTTCGAGACCAGCGTCGATGGCGTGAACTGGCAGACGGTCGATGTGCAGACCGGCGCGATTTCCTCCAGCGGCTACGGCTCGACGCCCTTCGTCATCAAGGGCTTCCTCGCCGACGGCGCGGCGGGCTTCGACCCGACGGCGAACGTGAAGGTCGCCTCCGGCGCGACGCTCGACGCCTCGGGCGTCGCGGGCGGCCAGTCGCTTTCGCACCTCACGGTCGATTGGGCGGCTGGCGCCGGCACAATCACCGGCGTCGCCATCGCCGAGAACGGCGTCCTCGACCTCGTGAACGTCCCGGCCGGCGCGAAGCTCGGCGGCGCGACGATCCCCGTGTCGCTTCCCGGCCTCTCCGGCGCCGCGAACTTCGGCACCTGGACGCTCCGCGTCAACGGCACCGCGGCGAGCGAGCGCCTCTACTGGAACGGCTCCGCCCTGCGCATCCCCGGGGCTCTCGTGCTCAGCGTGTGGTAGGGGGCTCCATGAAAGCCTCCATGCCGCGCATCAAGGCCACGGTCATCTGCGTATGGTAGGCGACACACACGCCTCACATGTCCTCGAGTCCCAGTCCGAGCAGGCGGGACTCGCGCCCGCGCAAGGATGGGTTCTTGGCGAAAAACGCCTCGCGCTTCACCGCCAGCGCGGCGAGGTCGATGCGCGAGGCATCGCGCTTGATCTCGTAGAAATCGAGGATTCCGCGCTCCTCGTCCTCGCAGACGAGATCGATTTCGTTCTCGCCTTTTCGGTCCCACCAGCCCCCCATCCGCGTGTACCGGCCTTCCGTCGCGAATTTCCAGAAGAAATACCGCTCCAGAGCATGGCCGGAAAAGGTGTCGAAGTCTCTCCTCGCGATTTCGAGCAGACGGTCATGGCGACCCAATTCGAGGAGATACCGGTATTTGAAGACGAAACGAAACCAGAACCGGAAGAAGCAGTCGTCGATCTGCCAATGGCCGTTTTTCGCGCCTTCTCGGCCGAACAGGGGCTCCTTGCGGGCGACAATGCCGTATTGGGTCTCGAGACGTCCGAGAAATCCGCCAACGTCAGTGCCAACGAGCATTTTGAGTTCCCCGGACGTCGTCTGTCCCGACGCGATGCCGGAAAGAATCGTGAAATAGGTGCCGTAGTCCGTGCCGAACTCGTCGGCCAGAATCGTCCGCCCCTCGTCGAGAAACGGCGACATTTCCGAAAAGACCGCCTCCAGCATGGCCTTGCGCGTGAAGGCGCGCATCGCCATCATCATGTCCACGTAGCGTGCCACGCCGCCGCCAATCGTCCAGAGCGCCAGCAGCGCATCGGACGTGTATCGCGGATGGTAGTGCCGAAAAATCTCTTTGAGAAGCGCCGGGGCGAACGGCTTGAGTTCGAGTTTTCCGGTATTCCTCCCGTAGAGCGGCTCGGAATCCTGGAAAAAGATTTTGTTCATCAGCCGATTGACGCTTCCGGAAACGACGAGGTTGACGCGGGAGGCCGCGTGGTGCCGGTCCCAAGCCGCCTGGACATCGCCGAAAACTCCGGGATTCGTTCGGTCGAACTCCTGGAATTCGTCGAGAACCAGCGTAAACGGCCTGCGAAGCGACTCGCGCAGGAGGGCCTCGAAGAGTTCGCCGAAACGACGACACCGACCGGGGATCGACATGCCGAGCGCACTCTCCGCCTCTTCCTGCAACTGCTCGCAGAGCGTCGTTTCCGGCTGCCGCGTGATCGGCAGATGCACATACGGCGCAACCCCGTCGTCCAGGGCCTTGCGTACCAGTTCCGTCTTGCCGACGCGCCGTCGACCGGTCAGCACGGTGAACCGTGCCGACCTCGCCGCAATCTGGCGCTCGCGCCGCAACAGCGCGATTTCCTTTTCCCGTCCGAAAAACTTGTCCATGCGGTCTCACTTTCCAAACGCCCGTTGAGTAAACCGTCATTTACTAAATGTTCGTTTCGGTTCGAGATGCTATCGCATTTCCGACGAAATTGCAAGGCTTTTTTGAGGTCTCCAGCATGAAATCCATCCTTCGCCATTGTTCACTCGCCACGTCCGCATTCGCTGCGCTGTGCGCGGCGAACGCGGAGGTGGCCATGCCAGCGCTCTCCTGGACCCCAAGCAACAGCAGGGCGTCCATCTCAGGCAACATCGCCACTGTGTCGATCCCGGGCTCGACGCCCGCCAGCGGCAGAGTCAACACGACGTTCGACATGAGCGGTTTCGCCGGCAAGGTCTTCGAGCTGACGGTCAACGCGCAGATTTCCAACATCGGCAACACGACCTATGGCTGGGACGGGCTGAAGTTCCAGTTCTCCTTCCATGACGACCTGCGCGGCACGGACAACAACATCGACGGCACTCTGCCGCAGAAGACCGGCACGTCCGACGGCTGGATCCAGCTCAAGCTCCGCTTCGACCCCAGTCAGTACCGCACAACCACGGCGATCCTTGGCCTCGGCATCCAGCACGCCACAGGCACCGCCCGCTTCGACCTGAGCTCCCTCGCGATTACGGAGCAGCCCGCGATCTGCGAGCCGACAAATCAGAACTACATTGTGCAATATCCGCAGCATGTAGCCGACGCCGCGATTTATCGCGGCGTCATGTCGCCCACCGGCGACATGACCGAGGGCGACTTCCGCACACTCCACGACTGGGGCGCGACGCTTCTCCGCTTCGAGATGGCCAACTGCCCGTCTGCCGCCATCACGAACATCCCCGCCTACGTCACGTGGATTTGCGGCCGCCTGGACCACCTGGAGAATGTCATCCTCCCCTGCGCGGAGAAATACGGCATCAAGGTCATCGTTGACCTCCACAACACCGTCGGCGGCCGCGTCGGCGGCTACTCCGACTTCGCGCTCTTCGATGACGACGATTTCTACGACGCATGGCTCGCCGTTTGGCGCGAGATCGCCTTCCGCTTCCGTGGCAATCCCTGCATCTACGGCTACGACCTCTGCAACGAGCCCAACCAGACTTCCGCCCACAAGCGCAACTACTGGCAGGTGCAGCAGGCCGCCGCCGAGGCCATCCGCGAGATAGACCCCGACGTCACCATCGTCATGGAGGCCAGCGCCATGGACGCCCCGGACGCCTTCCACTACCTCTCGCCGCTCTCGCTCGGCAACGTCATCTACCAGGTTCACATGTATGAGCCGGGCATCTACACGCACCAGGGACTGGACAACAACCCCTACGGCTTGGCCTACCCCGGCACTCTCGCCAACGGCAGCACCTTCGACAAGGCGTGGCTGCGCGCGCAGCTCGCCCCCGTCCGCGCCTTCCAGCAGAAGCACGGCGCCCGCATCCTCGTCGGCGAATTCTCCGCCATCTGCTGGGCGCCCAACGCCGACCAGTATCTCACGGACCTCACCGACATCTTCAACGAATACGGCTGGGACTGGTGCTACATGGCCTTCCGCGCCTGGGAGGGCTGGAGCCTCGAACACCAGGAGAACGAGATTGGAACCCGGTGGGACTTCTCCCCTTCCCCCGACAACGCCCGCAAGCGCGCAATCCTCGCAGCCCTTGCCGACGGCACCGTTCCCGAAACGGCCACCGATGTCCTGCGCCTCGCGCCCGGCCAGACGGTGACGCTCAACAATGCCACGAACGACAACGCATCCGCCGTGAGGCGCATCGTCTTCGCCGGCGGTGCCATGACCGGCACCTCCTTCAACGGGCATCCGTTCTGCACCGCGAACGGCGCGCGCTGGCGCCTCGAAGGCGAAAACGGAGCGCCCATCCTCGTCGGCCCGCTCGGTCTCCAGCGCATCCACTGGCATACCGGCGACGGCTTCGTCGAGACGCGCGGCAACTGCGAAGTGGTATTCTGCGACAACAGCTACAACGCCCAGAACGACTGGCGAGGCACCGTCTGGCTCGACGACGCGCGCACCGCCTGGGACCACACCGGAAACTTCGTCCTTTCCAACGCCGTCCAGATCATCTGCCGCGCCGACGACTGCCTCCCGCACGGCAACGGCACCGGCGGCATCCGCATGACGTGGGTGAACCGAAGCCTGCCGGCGCCCGTCCTCGACCTGGGCGGCCACAGCGTCGCCGTGAACGAGCTCAACGCCGTCGGCGGGGGTGTCCTCAAAAACTCCGCCTCCGCCCGCGCCACGGTGCGCCTCGGGGAGAACGACCTCGACGGCATGGTTTCGCTGGGCTCGTCGCAGGACTGCCGCAACATCGACATCGTGAAGACAGGCTCCGGCCAGAACGGCCTCGACGTCGGTTCCTCGTCCTTCGGCAATGTGCGGATTGACGGCGGGCGATTCCTCGTGCGTGGCGCCGAGAGCGATACCGTTTCCGTCGATGCCCTATCCCTCGCCTCCAA
The DNA here is from genome assembly GCA_946624575.1 of uncultured Verrucomicrobiota bacterium. GTDB lineage: Bacteria > Verrucomicrobiota > Kiritimatiellia > RFP12 > UBA3636 > UBA3636. The sequence continues at coordinate 3,593 of CAMOSH010000119.1, read as the reverse complement.
TGCGACGCTCATCGTCAAAAACGCCACGCTCCACGCAAGGTCGTTCAACCGCAACGGCAAAATTGAATTGCAGGGCACCGGCCAGTTCCTCTACGACGCGCTCGTAGTGGAGCAAGGCGCCCCTCTCACGCTCGACGCCGCCGAGACGTGCACCGCCGTCCTCCTGCGCGACACACTGACGCTCGCCCCCGGCGGCTCGCTCGCCGCCGGCGCTGCCGTCGTGGTGGACGGCCCGGACGGCGGCATCGTCGCCAACGGCGGCACGCTTCCCTCCTCCGCGCGCCTGTCCCTCGCACCCGATCTAGAATCCGACGCCGAATACGCGACCGTCCTCGACCTCCGCACCGGCGCCACGACGCTCCAGTGCGCCACGAACGCCAACCCCGCCGTCGCGGCCCGCGTCCTCTTCTCCGGCGGCTCCCTGCGCGGCACGTCGTTCTCCGGGACGCCCTTCTGCGCCGCGAACGGCGGCAAGTGGATCCTCGAAGGCGACGGTGCCGACATCGTCGTCGGCGAACTCGGCCTCCAGCGCATCTCGTGGCTCGCCGGCAACGGCTCCATCGAGACGCGCGGCGACTGCGACGTCGTTCTCTACGACAACCAATACAACGCCGCAAGCGACTATCGCGGCACGGTCTATCTCAACACGACGAACGTCCTCTGGAACCACGCGGGCGACCTCGTCCTCTCCAACGCCATCAACGTCGTCTGCCGCGCCGACGACTGCCTCCCTGCCGGGCCGCAGACCGGCATCGTGCGCCTCAAGAGCTACAACGCGCAGATCCCGGTTCCCCTTCTCGACCTGAATGGCCGAAGTGTCGCCGTAAACGGATTCGACATCTTCGAAGGCGGCATCGTCACCAACTCATCTTCTGCCGTCGCGACCCTCTGCATCGGCGAGGGCGATGTCTCCGGTGCCGTCGCGCTTCCGCCGCTCTCCGGCGCAAACATTGCGCTCGTGAAGCGCGGCACGGAGACCAACACCGTCTCGCTCGCCTCGTCCGACCTCGCCGCGCTCCGCGTCGAAGCGGGTACGCTCGTCCTCACCGGCGCCTCCGCCGACGCGCTCTGCGCCGCATCCATCGAGGTTGCCGACGGCGCGACGCTCGTCCTCGACGGCGTGACGCTCCACGCCGGGCACCTCGCCGCATCCGGCGCCATCGAGCGTCGCAACGGCGGCGCGCTCGACGTCGCCGAGACCCGCTTCACGTGGTTCGCCGCCGACGCCGCGACCGACACCGCCACGGGCGGCGTCTGGCGCGCCAAGCCGCCACTTCTTTCCGGCGCCTACGATCTCCGCACGAGCGGCGCGGCCGTCTTCGCGGCGACCGTTCCGCAGCGCGCGGGTCCCCGCGTCGAGGCGGAATTCGCGCAAGACGGCGCGCTGCCGGCCGAGTGGCTCGACAACCTCCTCGTCGACGCCGTGGCGCGCAAAGTCCGCGCCCGCATCGTCGCCGTGGACGACGGCGGCGGGGAACTGTCCTGGCGCGGTCTCGCCCTCGTCGACGGCACCCCCGCCTGGGTGCGGCTGGAAGGCACCGCGCCCGAACCCGGCACCCCCTGCCGCGTCGCCGCCGAGTTCGACTTCTCCGGCGATACGCCGCTCGTGAGTTATCTGGTCGGGGGTTCGGGGGTGTCCCCCATCCTTTCCCGTCTCCAGACCGCCTCCGGCGACACGTGGTTCCCGACGGCCGGTTCGGGAACAAGCCTGGCCGGCCGTGTCGAAGTCTCCGGAAGCGGCGACCTCTTCGCCCTTGAAGGCACGACCGACTCCCCCATCGTGCCATTCACCGCAACCATCTTCATGATCCAATAGACCGCAAGTCCCGTATGCGTGGACTGGGATTCTCGGACATGTGACGCACTGCGACGGCCTCGCTGGTAAAGCTAAAAAATCCGGAAGGGGCCGACCGCCGGGCGGCCCGCAATTTGGATCTGCCATTTGTGGACAATTGTGTCATTTGTAAAATTGTGTCATTTGTAAACATTTGCAAATTGGGAATTGTGGATAATTCTTGAAGACAATGCAAACAAAGTTATAAGACTTCGTATCGTGCAAATGGCAAAGTCGATTTTTCCATTTGCACGAAAGGCTTTGAAAATGATAGTATTCGTCCACATCCAACGACGAGGAAAAGGCCATGATTCGGAGAAGCATCGCAAAGCATGTCATGAAAGTTGCCGGACACTATCCGGTTGTGATGGTCCTGGGCCCGCGCCAAAGCGGGAAAACGACTCTTGCAAAAGCGATGTTTCCGGATTATGAGTACCGCAATCTTGAGGCCGAGGATGTCTTGATGGCCGCCCGCGACGATCCGCGCGGATTTCTCATGCAGGGATCCCGTCGCATGATTGTCGACGAGGTGCAACGGTTTCCCGGACTTTTGACCTACATTCAGGAATTCGCCGACGCGAAAGGCGAAAAAGGCATGTTCGTCCTTACCGGTTCCCAGCAACCGGCACTTGCTGAAGCCGTGGGGGAATCGCTCGCTGGACGCACCGGACTGTGTGAATTACTGCCATTTTCCATTGAGGAATTGGCCGGCGAAGGCGTTTCCGTGGAAACCCGGGACGCACTCATTTGGCGGGGATTCATGCCTCGCGTTTGGGCTGAAGGCGTCGAACCTGCGATCTTGTACCGCGATTACTACCAGACGTATGTCCAGCGGGACGTTCGACGTCTCGTGAACGTGCAGGATCTTGACGCCTTCAACGTGTTTGTACGCCTGCTTGCCGGAAGAGTCGGGCAAATGCTGAACCGAGAATCTCTCGCCCGCGATTCCGGGGTTTCCGTTCCCACGGTTGTCAAATGGCTGAACGTGCTTGAGGCGTCCTTTCTGATCTACCGGCTCCGGCCGTATCATGCGAATCTCGGCACCCGTCTTGTGAAAACGCCGAAGATATACTTCACGGAACCGGGCCTTGCCGCATACTTGGTCGGAATACGCGACGAGACGCAGGTCGCCGCTCATCCTCTCGTCGGGAGTCTTTTTGAAAACATGGTCGTTGCCGAAGCGCTGAAGAGCCGTCTGTCCCGCGGTCTGGACCCCGACTTGATGTTTTTCCGCAATGCCACGGGAACGGTCGAAGTTGATTTGCTTTTCAACGACGGAGGACGCCTGCATCCGCGCGAAGTCAAGTGTTCTTCGACGTATTCCACGAAATACCGTTCCGGACTTTCGCGTTTTTCCAGCCTCGTCCCTGATGCCGCGCCAGGAAAAATCGTCTATTCCGGACGCACCATGGGAGAAATGGCAGTGGATTTTCGGCAATCGGCGCTTTGGTGCATTTGATCGCCTATCTCCCCGATCGAATGGTTTCGTGGTTTCCGGACTCCGTTCATTGGGGCGGCGATCTCAGATCGCCGCCCCATTTGCGGGCCGCGCGGCGCGCGATCCATACCAGACGTTGCGCCGTCGCCCCGCTAGGGGGTGCGGCGTCCCGCCGCGCCCAAAACCAATGATGTGGCGAGGCCGCCTCGGCCTTGCGCGACGGCGAGGGCGCCGTCGCCACATCGTCTGGGAGCGCGGGCATTCTACCCGCGGCGTTCGCGGGCTGGAAGCCCGCGCTCCCAGGCTTTGCGCGGCCAGAGG
>CAMOSH010000118.1 GCA_946624575.1 uncultured Verrucomicrobiota bacterium | reverse complement strand
AGGAAAAGGCGGACAAGGGTTTTCTCGATTCCCGAAAGGGGGACTCCCGTTTCTATCTGATACACAACGGCTCCAACAACAACGTCTTCTACATTGGTTACGGAAAGGCCCAGTCGTTCAGCCCCTGCGCCGTCAACACCCTTTACAACATCCAGTCGGAGCTGTCTGTCGGCAGACAGGAAGTGACGGTGAACGGGACGCGGAAATGGACGACCGGCCAAAGCACCACGCACATCGATCCGCAGGACCATATCGACACCGGCCTGAATCTGTACGTGTTCGCCATGGACCAGGACGGGACCCCGACGTATCCCGGCGCGGCTCGGCTCTACTACCTCAGGCTCTCCCAGGGCAACCCGGACGGCTCGAACATGGCGCTCGTGCGCAACCTTAGGCCGGTGCGCCTTTCCAACGGCCTCGTCGCGCTCTGGGACTTCGTGGAGAAGAAGCCATATCTGCCGCAGCTGGTGTCATCGCCCGGAACATACGTGCAGTTTCCGGGTGTCGGCCCGGACGGGGAAAAGGTCCTCTCGCCGTTCACGCTCATCATCCGGTAGGGGCAGACCGCCGGACGGCCCGCATTCAACCATGAACAACGCAACGATCGTTCACGCCATCTTCTTCGCGGCGGCGTTGGCCGCTTACGCGAATTCGACGGCGTCGACCGCCGTCGAGTGGTCCTTCGACCACAACGCCGCGCGAGCGGGGAACATTGCCGTCATCGACACGCACGGCAGCCGCGAGGGCGGCGCCGTCCACGGCACGCTCGACCTCGGCGGACTGACCGGCGGCATCCGCGCCACGATCCGCGCGCGAGGCAAGGGAATCGGCCGGCCCGACAAGTCCTACTTCGGACTGAAGTTCATGTTCCACTACATCGATCCGGAGACCCACGCCGCCAAGTGGCCGCAGGCCGACCACCGCGGCGGCGACTTCGACTGGACGACGCTCGTGCTGGAAACGGACCTCGGCCCGAAGCCCGTCGGCGAGGTCGATGTCACGCTCGGGCTCCAGAACGTCGAGGGGCGCGTGGAGTTCGACCTTTCGTCGTTCAAGTGGGCGCCGCACGCGCTCTACGAGTTTCCGCGTTACAACCAGGACTATGTCATCGAATATCCTGACGATGATTGTTCACAATCGTTCGCAATTGGCAATTGTCCACAAATCTCAAATATTCGCAATTCTTCATTGCCAACCAATATCGAGGACAATTTGAATTTGCAATTTGCGAACAATTGTGGTCAATTGTCATTTGTGAACAATCAGCCGCTTCGCGGCTGCATGCTCCCCTACGACCCGACGGAGGACAACATCCGCACGCTCGCCGAGTGGGGCGGCACGATCGGCCGCTTCCAGATGTCACGCAACTTCCAGGTCATCGACGCCAACCTCGACTTCCCAGAATACGTCGCGTGGCTCGACGGCCGCCTCGACCTGCTGGAGAAGGTCCTCGGCTGGGCGCGCAAATACGGCATGAAAATCTGCGTCGATCTCCACGTGCCGCCGGGAAGCGTCCGCGACAACTCCGAAATGCGGATGTTCTCCGACAAGGAGTGCCTCGACCTCTACGTCGCCTGCTGGGAGAGGATCGCCCGGCGCTTCAGGGGCAACGCCGATGTCATTTACGGCTACGATCTCCTCAACGAGCCGCACCAGAACCGCCACGAGGTGCCATATTCCTACTGGGACGCGCAGCGCCTCGCCGCGGAGGCGATCCGGCGCATCGACCCCGACACGGCAATCGTCATGGAGGCCAACCTCTCCTCCAGCGCCCCGGCCTACGAATACATGTCGCCGCTCGCGATGCCGAACGTCATCTACGAGCTCCACATGTACATCCCGTCGGAATACACGCACCAGGGCGTGACGGGCGGCTGGAGCGAGCCGCGCAAGTGGCCGGACGAATCGCGCGGCTGGAACAAGGAGATGCTGCGCCGCAAGCTGGAGCCGGTCGTCGCCTTCTCAAAGCGCCACCATGCGAAGATCTTCGTCGGCGAATTTTCCGCCGTCGCGTGGGCGGAGGGCGCCGACCGCTACCTGCGCGACTGCATCGAACTCTTCGACGAATACGGCTGGGACTGGTGCTACCACGCCTTCAACGAATGGCGCGGCTGGAACGTCGAATACGCCGGCGACTCGCTCGCGACGCTGAAGCGCGTGGGCGACACACCAAGAAAGCGGGTATTGCTGGATGGACTCAAAGGCGTGGCGAATTCTTCGCGCAAGCAGGAATCCGAGTTCTCCAAATCAGAGTCCATTTCCGTCCCCGGATACTGGCGCGAAAGCCTCGACCGCGCGGCCGCGCGCATTCGCGCTCTGTCGTCGCGCTGCGACGACGCCTTCTTCTTCCTTACCGACCTCCACATCGCCGCCAACCGCCGCCAGTCCGGTCGCCTCCTCGGCGCGCTCGTCGCCGATACGGGCGTGAAGAAGGTCTTCTGCGACGGCGACCTCGTCGAGGCATACGGAGACAAGGACGCCATCGACAGGACCGTCGCCGACTACCGCCGCCTGTGGGTCGCGGAGGTGGAGCGCGCCGGAGGCGACTTCTACGCCGCCAAGGGCAACCACGACTTCACCATCCGAGAGAGCGCCTCTTCGACCAACGGCTTCACCTATTCGGGCGTCGAGGCGCGCGACATCCTGATGGACACCGCCGCGATCCGCGCGAACGCCGTCACGAACCCGGACGACCCGGAGGCGTGCTACTACTACGTGGATTTCCCGGAGTCGCGCATCCGCTGGATCGTCGCCGACACGACCGACTCCTTCCGCACGGACCGCGCATACTGGACCGTCAAATACGGCATGGGCGAACGGCAGCTGCGCTGGCTGGCGGAGAAGGCGCTTTCGACCGTGCCCGACGGCTGGGCCGTTCTTGTGATGAACCACATCCCAGTTGCCACGATCGTAAGCACGGAGTGGAACGACGTCCCCGCGCTCATGGCGCCGTGGCGCAACCTCCTCGAAGCCTACCAGAACCGAGGCAAGGCAGCGGTCGGCGGACGCGAATACGACTTCTCCGGCGCGCAGGGGGCGCTCCTCTGCAACCTCACTGGCCACGAGCACTGCGAGCGCCAGACCTTCCAGAACGGACTCTGGCACATCACGCAGCCGAGCGACGCCGCCTACAACGCCGACTTCCGCTACGGCTCCGCGCCCTGGGGGCCGGACTTCCCCGACAAGAAGGCGGGGACGCCCTACGAGCAGACCTTCGACTGCGTCCACGTCGATCTTGCGGACCGCGCGCTCCACTTCACGCGCATTGGCGGCGGCTCCGACCGGACCTTCCATCTCGACCCCATCACGGTCCGCGTCGGCGAAACTGCGGACTTTAACGCCCTAACCTCCAACCTTTCAACTTTTCAACCTTTCAACTTTTCAACTTCTAAACTGGGCTGGGCCTGCTACGACGCCGACCGAGTCGCCGTCTCTCCGCATCCCGACAACAAGTGGCAGAAGAGCATCCGCTACTTCAACGACATCGCCGAGATTTCGCGCGACGGAATCCTGACCGCAAAGAAACCCGGCGAAGCGGTCGTGCTCGCCACCGCCCCGGACGGCACCAGGGAATTTTTCGCCGTCCGTTGCGTCCAACCATGAGTTGGCCTATCATTTGCCGAAACGAACCATGAACACCATCAGCATCCTTTCCTTCAACCTCCGCATGGCACCCGCCGAGCGCACAACATCGCACGCCTGGCCGCTGCGGCGCGACTTCTGCCGCGATCTCATCCTCAGCGGCGGCTACGACTTCGTGGGCACCCAGGAGGCGTGGTTCTCGCCGGAAGAGCCAGACACCGACCAGGCCGGCGACCTCGCGCGCGGACTGCCCGGATACGGGATGCTCGGCTCCTCGCGCGATCACGACCCGGAACACGGCGAAGGCTGTCCCCTGCTCTACCGTCTCGACCGCTGGGAACTGGACCCCGCAGATCATGGAATGTTCTGGCTCTCGGACACGCCAGACGTCCGCGACTCGCGCATCAAAGACGCCACGCACTCGCGCATCATCGTCTGGGGGCGCTTCCACGAGCTGTCGGGCGGCCGCCGCACAGGGCGCACCTTCCTCTTCTCGAACACGCACCTGGACTACCTCTTCGAGCACACGGCGCTTCTTCAGGCCGCGATCGCCGACCGCATCCTCGCGGAGCGCGCGCGGCCCGGGGAACCGGTCGTCCTCACGGGCGACTTCAACATGTATGAAGGCTCGTGGCCCGTCCGGTATCTGCGCGGCGAAACGCTCCCCACCGCGCCGACGGTTCCCGACGCGCCCCTGCCGCTGCGCGACGCCTGGCGCGAGGCCCATCCCGGCGCGCCGGACGAGCGCTCCTACCACGGATGGTATGAGCGGGGCACCGAAAACCGCCGCATCGACTACGTCCTCTACGCCGGCTCCGGACTCCGCCTCCTCGACGCCGCCATCGACCATGCCACGCGCGACGGCGCGCATCCCTCCGACCACCATCCGCTCCGCGCGTCGTTCGCCTGGTAGGCGGGCTATTGCAGGAGGAAGAGCGTTCCACCGAAGGTTTCCGGACAACCGGGCGTGAGGTCGAACGTGCGGCCGGGCTCGCTGGCGGCGCCGGGATAGAAGTGCATGAGGACCCGCTTGTCGGTGACTTCGAGCCGGAAGTGGCCTGCGCCGGGTCCCATGAAGTATTCTCGGAGGCCCTGCTTGAAGAGGGCGAAGTCGGCGTCGTAGGCGGCCTTGTTGGCGGCGCTCACTTCGCCTGCGCGCCATGTGCCGAAGGCGGAGGGCGTGTCGTGGCCGGGGAACGGCTCGACGGTGGCGAGGTCTTCGCTCTTCCACACGGAATTGGCGGTGAACTCGGTGTAGCCGCCGAACTCGTTCTCGTTGCGGTAGAAAGAGGTGTAGTGCGTGTGGCCCGAGAGGACAATGGCGCGGCGGCGCGAAATCGCCTCGAAGAGGGCGGGGATGCCCTCCGGCCCAGAGCCGCCCTTGCCCTTCCAGCCGCTCAGGCGCCAGATCCAGTTGTTGCCGCTCTGGTTCGGCGTGAACGGCCCGTGCGTGACGAGGAACACATAGCGCGCCTCGGGATGCGCGGAGACCTCGGCGGCGAGGTCGAGGAGGTTCACGCGCTCGAAGTCGCAGAAGATCCAGCGGTCGTCGTCAATGGCGAAGGAGAAGAGCGGATAGGCGACGTTCTCGCCGAGTTCGCGCGAGAGCAGCGGCTCGGCCCAACCGAAGTAGATGGACCGCCCGTTCGGGCTGCCGCGGAAGTCGTGGTTGCCGATGACCGTGAGGAAGGGGAAAGGACGGGGGGGCGCAGACGCGGTGGTGGAGGCCGCAGACGCGGCCTCCTGCAAAACCTTGTAGGGCGCGCGGATGGCGGCGAGGGCGTCGCGGAGCATTTGCAGGTGCACCGCGTCGTCGTTGCAGTCGCCGCTGATGATGTCGCCGAGCTGGAGGATGAAGCGGGTTGCGCAGGACGGAGCCTGCGCCTCAGGATGCCCAGAAGCAAAGGAGGCGCTGGCGGCGAGCATCGCGGGCATGCGCTCCCGCCACATTTCGGCGTTATTGCGGGAAACGGAAAGGGCGAGTGCGCCGGATGAGGTGGAGGTGTCGAGGGCTGCATGGTAGAGGGAGTCGGGCGCGGCGTCGAAGTGCGTGTCGCCAAGAACGGCCACTGCATACGAGCCGCGCCCGGCGTCGGCCGCGACGTCGCGCCAGGCGGGCGTGCGGCCAGGGATGGCCGTGGTGCCGGCGAGTGCGGCAACCTCGGCCAGGCCGCCAAGGGCGACGCCGCCGGCAAGAAGGCGAGGCGAACCTGCCGTTTGCACGGCGGGCACACAGCACGGCAGCCAGACTTCGCCGGAGGGGGAGCGGAGGCGGAAGAGGGCGGTGGCCTCACCGGATCCCGACGGGGCGGCATCCTGCAAAACTCCCACCAGGTAGGACACGCGCGGGGTGTCGCCGGTGAAGTCGATGTCCATGGCGGCGGTGATGTCGGTGCCGGGAACAATGGCGACGCCTTCGAGCGGCACCCAGGCGGGGGCGCCATCGACGAGCGCGAGACCGCGCAGCGTCGTGGTGCCGTCGGACTCCGCGACCGAGACAAGCGCGCCCCGGTCGCCGTTGGCGACGGCTTCGGCGAGAAGGTCAGGGAGTGTCTCTTCGGGAAATCCGCCGTGCTGGCGAAGCGTCGTTTTGAGGCGGACAATGCCGCCCTGCGGGGAGTTGGCGGCGAAGACCGCGCCCTGCGCGGGCCGGATGGCATACGCGCCATCGGAAATCGGTGGCGCGGCGGTCCATGCGCCTCCCTTCACGGTGCCGGTGGCAGCATCGGCGGAGAACCATGGCGCATCGTCGGCAAGGCGAATGGTCCCTTGCGCGGTGGAGGCCGAGGCGATGGGGCTACTGTCGGGGGCGAGGAGCGTGACGGTGCAGTCGAAGAGCATGCCGTCGCCAAAATCAGAGGGGACGATGACACCCGCCGTGTCAAATGCGTAGTCGCCGGTGCCGACGAGCGTCTGGTCGAGGGTGCCGAGGACAGAGCCGGATGGAGCGTAAACGGTGAGGCGGAGTTTGCAGCCGTCGGGCAGATGGGTGCCGACTTCGGCGACACGGACGGTCACGACGCCGTTGGTCCGCGCGGTGCCGGCGGCATCGGCGATGCCGCCGAACACGATGTCCGGCGCCCATTCGATGGCGACGCGCTCGCCGTCCGCGCCGGACACGACGACGCCATGGCGCGGTTTGGCGCCGAGGACCGTAATGGTGTCGCCGGGCACGGCGGCAAGCATTGCCTCGACCATGTCGGGGTAGGTGTCGGCGTCGTTGAGGGCGACGGCGTCGGCCGCCGCGGGCGGCGGCATCACAAAGATGCCAGTGGCGACGGCGCGGGGGCTGCTGTCGCGGTAGGCGTTCACGTAGCCGCCGTGCGCTGTCGTGCCGCCCTTGAAGAAGTTCTGGAGGCTGGGGCATGATTCGCTCCAGATTGTGGCGCTGCCGCCGCCGTCCAGTTCGCCGACCTCGTTGCATCCGAGGTCGATCATGATCTGGTAGGCGTCAACATCGGGGAACGGCGAGTCACCGATGCCGAGAACGCCGTTTTTGACGGTGTTCGACCACAGGACCAGGTTCGTCGCGACGCCGACGGAGTTGGTGCCGATGCCCACGAGAGTGCGGTAGTAGTAGTCGCGGCTCTGCATGTTGCCGATGGTGGTTGAAAACGAAGATTCGCCGGAGGAACTGCCTACGGGGTTGATCGCGCCGCCCTTCACGGGGTAGTTGCAGTAGTTGGTGCGGATGGCATTGCGGACCTTGCGGCCGCGGGCGTTAAGCTGCCACGAGGCGACGGGCTGCCCGCCGTATGCGAGGCCCTCCACGCATGTCAGCTTTCCGTGGTGGAGGTTGTGGTCGCCCGTTTCGGCAAGGTAGCAGTTCGCGGTGAGGCTCACGCGCCCGAAGCCGGTGGAGACGAGCTCGCTGTCGGAGATCACCATGCCGGTGGGGCGGGCGTAGGAGGCAGAGGTGTCGAAGTAGTCGCCGTTGATGCCGGCAATGGGCGCGACGCCCTTCGCCGAATAAATGGCCTCGGCCATCGCGCCGACGGTCGCCGGGGCGCAGCCGGGTGCGTTCGAGGCACCCAGCCACGTCTTGAGGCGGTAGCCCTTGGAGAGGTCGAAGCAGAAGGCGGAGCCATAGACCTTGCTACTGTCCTTGCTCACGTAGCGCACGAACGTGACGCCCTCGCGCCCGTTCCAGTTGCGGACGGTCGTCGCGGTGAAGTCGGCTGTGCTTGCTTCGGCTTGAAAAGCCATTGCAAGCACTGCCGAAAAGTAAAATGTAAAATGTGAAATATAAAATTTCATGGCAGCATTAGCGGGCTTGCTGTTTTCAGCCACAAAGGAACACAAAGACTTTGTGAACTATGTGTTCTTTGTGGCTAATGAACCATTTCTTACCAGATTTCAGCCACAAAGGACACAAAGGAACACAAAGACTTTGTGAACTATGTGTTCTTTGTGGCTAATGAACCATTTTTTACCAGAACCTCAGGTAGAAGCCGTCGATCCACTGCGATTCGGATCCGGCGGAGAGGCCGTAGCGGTCGCCGGAGTTGCGGTAGAAGCGGTTGCCGACGCGGTCCCAGAGGGCGGCACCGCCTTCCGCCCCCTTGGCCGGGACGAGATCGCGGACCAGTTCGTATTCGCCGTTTCCGTTCTTCTGCCAGAGCTTCAGCGAATAGACGCGCGCAGCGGCGAACTCGTCGGGGACGCCGGCGAGGTTGCGGGCGAAGAGCGTGAGCGGAAAGCCGGTGTCCATCAGCCCGGCGTCGGTCCGGTCCGTGGAGCCGGATCGCGTCCAGACGCCATCGACCTTCTTCTCGACGAGGAGGGACTGCGCGCCGTCGTCGAGCGTCGTCGTGACGCGGTAGCGCGTTCCGGCGACGGGGGAGATTGTGCCGTTGTCGATTGTCCGCGAGCCGTTGGCGTAGCCCATGCGCTGCTGGTCGGCGTTGATTCGGTAGGTGGTGAAGAGCGACGACGAACTCGCCGCCGCGCCGCAGAAGGTTGCCGGGGAGTCGAGCGTCACCCATTCCATTTCCGCGACCATCTTTGTGCCGTCCCTGCCGATGACGCCGAGATCGACAAAGTCCGACGCGCCGTTCGACTCGACGTAGGAGAGGCGCGCGGCGGGTGCGGCGGCCGAGACGAGGGCGTTCGTGACCGCGCCGACTTCGGAGGCGAAGTCAAAGTCCGCCGCGGCGCCCGCGACGGCGGCCTGCGGGAAGAAGACACGCTCGGAGAAGCGGTCGTAGAGGCCGGCGCGGCCGTTGTCGGCAACGCAGGGGACGAAGTCGCGAACGACGCCGAGCTCGTTCGTCAGGACGAGGGCGTAGAGGCGGACCTTCGCCAGCTGATTGGGCGTGCCGGCATCGTTACGCGCGAAGAGGTAGAGACTGTGGCCGGCGTCAATGGCGTTGGCGTCGTTGAAGGATCGCGACCCTGTGGTGCCCGTCCCGTCGAGATATTCAACCAAGAGGTTCTGCGCGCTGGCGGCAAGCGATGACGTGACGCGGTAGCGCTTTCTGGAAAAGACGCCGCTTGTGTCCCCCGTGTCGATCCGAAAGGCCGAATAGTTCGCATAGCCGATCTGATGCGTCCCGGCGGAGGTGTAGAGGGTGAAGTGGTGCGTCGAATCGGCCATTGCGCCGCAGACGGTGCTGGCGACCGACGGCTTCACGGGCCAGAGAAGTTCGGCGGTCATTCCGGTTCCGGCCTTGGCGGGGATGCCGGTGTCGATGTAGAGCTGGCGATCGCCGCTCGCGCCGTCGGACTGCACCCATTCGACGAGTTCGGCGGGGCGAGGAAGGACTGGGCCGGCGACGAGGGCGGTTGCCGTTGCCGAGCGGAAAATCCTTCCCGTCACCTTGTCGTAAAGGCCGGCGACGCTGCCTTTGAGGCACGGCAGGAAGTGGCGGGCGATATTTCCTTCGCCGTCATAGATGCGGAAGGAGTAGATTTTGGCCGAACACGCATAGTTGGAATCAAGATTCCCCTGGTTGTTGAGGCCAAGAATCACAAGCGGTGCCGTGGAGTTTTGCGAAATGGTCCCGCTGAGGGTGCCAGAGTAGAGCGTTTCGCCCGATGCCGAAACGATGGACGAGGACACGCCTGAAGCAAGTTTCATCGTGACCGTCTGCCTCGCGCCGGGCGTCGCATTGATCCCAGCTTCGGTCGTCTCCGCACTGGAAGCGGCGTTCGCCTTCTGGAAGCGTAGCGGATAGGAGCCTCTGTTGCTGTAGAAGTAACCGGCGGTCATGCCGCACCTGTAAACGCCGAAGAGGTAGTTGTTATGCTTCGCGATGGGATCCGGGTATTCGTATTCGGCAACAACGACCGAATTGGGATCAAGCAGGCATTCCGTGTTGACCATCTGCGTTCCCGTGGCCTCCACGTAGTCCAAATAGGCGTCGGGTTCGCCGTAGTCGGCGGTCGAGGCGGTGGCCGACGATGCGGCGACGAGAAGCGGCGTCGCCATCGTGGCGCCGGTTGCGAAGTCTCCGGTGCCAACGTTGGTGAGGTAGCCTTGGGTGACGCGGTCGAACATGGCCGGGGTGCCGTTCACCGTGCAGGGAACGAGGTCGAGCCGGAGCGCGTTGTTTTCGTCGTAGATTTGGAAGGAATAGAGCTTGGCGGTGCAGGCGTAGGACGACGACGGCGAGCCGTTCACGGTCAGCGCGAACAGGGACAGCGGTGCCGTGGCGTTTTGGGATATGGTTCCGCCCAAAACGCCGGAATACAACGTTTCGCCGGAGGCCGAAACAATGGTGGACGTAGCACCCGTGGCGAGGCTCATCGTGACAACCTGCCGTGTTCCCGGCGTCACCGCGGCGTCGGTTCCCGTGGATGTCGCGCCTGACGTTCCGGTCGCCTTGTGGAAGACAAGTTTGCCACTACTGTATATAAATCTGGCGGTCATTCCGCCTTTGTAAACGCCGAAGAGATCTTTGCTTCCACTGCCGACAGGGTCGGGGAACCCGTATTCGGCGACAACGGTATCGTTGGAGCAGAGGTTGACGCCGGAGTTGATCCACTGTGTGCCGGAGGATTCGAGGTATTCGACGCGGGTGGCGGCGGCGGGGATTTCCGGCTCCAGCAGGAAGAAGCGCAGGTGCGTGACGGTGTCGCCCCAGCCGGCGGGGAGGGTCACGCTTGTCGTGACCGCATCGGCGGCCACGGTGCCGAGCGTCTCGAAATGTGCCCAGGCGTTGGTGGAGGCCCCGCCGTCGGCGGGACCGTAGCCCCAAGCGAGGGTGTAGGCGGCGCCGTCGGGATCGCCAAAGGCGGCGGTGGCCGCGCCGTCCCTGATGGCGGCGACGGAGACCGTGCGGGCGAGACTCGCCGTTGGCACGGCGAGCGCGCAGACGAGCGCGAGGAGTGCCGGAGCGCGGGCGGCTAACCCGCGACTGCTCGATGTTGAGGTGGTTGTTGTTTTCATGGTGTTGTGGTGGCTTATTGTCTGAAAGGACTTGGGCGGGGTTTGTTGCATTGTGCAAATCCACGTTTCATTCTTGCATTTGCACAAAGAATGTTGTAGTATCGCCGGCGTTGCGACGCATGAAAGGAGATGAGACGGGATGATCGATCGAGCCATGGCGGAAACCGCCAAAAAACTCTGGACGCAGTATCCGGTGCTGACCCTGACTGGGCCTCGGCAGTCGGGGAAGACGACGCTGGCGCGGAGTGTGTTCGCGAACGCCGACTATGTCAATCTCGAAGCTCCGGACGTGCGGGACGAGGCGCTGCGCGACGCGCGTGGGTTCCTTGCCCGGCATCCGGCGCCCGCCGTGTTCGACGAAGTCCAGAACGCGCCTGAACTGGTCAGCTACATTCAAGTGGAGACGGACCGGATTGGCGGCAACGGCCGATATGTCCTCACGGGAAGCCACCAGCCGGCTCTTCAAGCAGCGGTTTCCCAATCGCTTGCCGGGCGAACGGCGCTTCTTGAACTTTTTCCGCTCTCCCTTGGTGAACTGTCGGCGGCGGGGAAACGGAAAGGACGCGATGCCTGCATTTTCGAGGGCTTCATGCCACGGCTTCATGCCGGCGGCCCTGCCGCCCCGCGTCTGTATTCGGACTATTTCCGCACGTACGTCGAAAGAGACGTCCGTCAACTCGTCAACGTTCGCAACCTCCGGGCGTTCGAAAGATTCGTCCGCCTTCTCGCCGGCAGGGTCGGGCAGTTGCTCAATCTGGCGTCTTTGGCAGGAGACGCCGGAATTTCCGCGACGGCCGCTTCCGACTGGCTCTCCCTGCTGGAAGCATCCTATGTCGTGAAGACGCTCCGACCCTACTACCACAATTTCGGCAAGCGGTTCGTGAAGGCGCCCAAGGTATATTTCGTCGAAACCGGCCTTGCCTGCCACTTGCTCGGAATCAAGTCCCAAGACCAGGTGGCGTGCCACCCCCTCGTCGGGAATCTCTTTGAGAACCTCGTTGTGATGGAGGCGTTCAAGCAGAGGCTCAATCGCGGGGAGGAACCCGATTTCTGGTTTCTCCGGACAAGCCATGGCGTCGAGGTCGATCTGGTTTCGGAAAACGCGGGGCGGCTCGATCTCTGGGAGGTAAAGTCCGGAGCGACCTTCCACGACGACATGGCGGACAATCTTCGCGCAATTTCGAGGCTTCTTCCGGATGCCGCCGGACGCATGGCCGTGGTCTATTCCGGGAGAGAGACGTCCGCCTCCGGCGGCATTCCCGTCGAGTCGTTCCAGACCGCCGCGTTCTGAAATCCGCTTCATTTCGCGAATCCCTCCAGCAGGACCCGCTTGCGCGGGGAGTCCTCGACGGGGCGGAAGTTGGAGGGGCCGGCGCGGCCCGGCTCGATCGCCTCGTGCTCGACGCTCCACGCGCCCCATTCGCGGAAGGCATGGTAGGTCCAGTCCCAGCCATATTCCGCAAAGAGCGCGATGCAGTCGCGGAGGTAGTTCTCCGCGCCCAGCGCCCACGAGACGGCGCTGAACTCGCCCACGTATATGCGGCACCGGTGCTTTTCCTGGAAGGCACGCACGGGCGCGAGGACGCGGCGCAGGTGGTCGGTCGTCCAGCCGCGCGCCGGATCGGGCCAGACGAGCGGGCGGCCATCCATTTCGAACGGGTTGCCCCAGACGCCCTGATGCGTGTATTCGTAGGGCTTGTAGAGGTGGACCTGGTAGATGACGTTGTCCATCGCCAGCGGCGAAAGGTAGCGGTAGGACTCCGCCACGCAGCCGAGGTTGCTCTCCACGACGATGGGCGTGTCTGGGTCGATTTCGCGGATTGCCTCAGCGGCGCGGCGCTGGAGCTCCCAGTAGGAGAAAGGCGCCGGAACGCGCTGGATCGGCTCGTTCACGAGATCGTAGCCGTAGAGAGGACCCGCCGTTTGCACGGCGGGCGCACAGGCCGCTTGAGCGGCGGG
>CAMOSH010000117.1 GCA_946624575.1 uncultured Verrucomicrobiota bacterium | reverse complement strand
TAAATTGTGAACAATTCCCCGTGAGATCCACCGCCGTCTCGGCGGTGGCGAGTTCGGCCTCCGCGTGGCGGAAGGCGGACTTGACGCGGAGGCACGAGGTGTAGCACCCGCGCAAGGTGAAGCCCAGTTCGCCGGAGAAATCTGGGAAGAACGCATCGCCTCCCTTCGCGGCGGCCTCTGCCCGAAGCGCGTCGAAGTAGCGGTGGAGGCCGCTCCATACGACGTGCACGTCCGGATGCTCGGCGGCCCACGCACGGACGTCGAAGACATGGCGGCGCGAAGGGCCGCCGCCGTGGTCGCCGAGGCCGATGAAGACAGGCTCGTTGTCCAGCCCGAAGCGCCGCGCATGCGCCAGGGCGGCGTCGAGACGCTCCGGAATTTGGTCGCGCCCGGTTCCGTACCAGCCGTAGTCGATGCGGCTCGCGAGGACGCTTCCGCCGTTCGGCCCGCACCAGCGGAAAACCGGCTTCGGGAGCCGCAGCAGCTTCGGACCCGGGCGCCAGAACGCGAACGACTCCATTCCGGCGTCCGCCATGATGTCGGGAAGCCCTGCGGCGTGGCCGAATGCGTCCGCCTGCCAGGCGACGCGCGGACGGACTCCAAGGTGCGACTGGAAATAGTCAAGGCCGACCTCGAACTGCTTGCGGAGCGTCCGGGCGGAGGGAAGGTTCGTGTCGGGCTGTATCCACGTGCCGCCCACCACTTCCCAGCGCCCTTCGCGAATGCGCTGCCGGACGCGACCGAACGCTTCGGGATCGGTTTCCTCCAAGTGCGCGTAGAGGGCCGCTTCGCCGCGCAGGAAAGTAAGTTCGGGAAACTCGTCCATCAGGTCGAGGACGGAGCGGAAGGTGCGGATTCCCTGGTCAAGGCCCTCGCGGGCGTCCCACAGCCACACGGGGTCAAGGTGTGCGTTCGGGAGAATGTGGAGAGTGGTCATTTTGTGGAAACGCCGCCGCAGTGGCTGCTGCGGCGGCGATATGGACACGCTGCCAGACGCTAGCGGAATGAAATCACTGTCGCAGTCGTGGGACCGGCCTGAAGCTTGCCGGATCCGGCAATCACGGCCGGGAGATTCGTGGCGTTGTAAACGCCGTGCGGCTGCTGGACGCCGCCGACATAGAGTTCCGCAACCTGCACCTTGACATCTGACGCAATGTCGATCTGGCCGCCGGTCTCGACAGAAACAACCGCCGTTTCCGCAAGATTGCCCGCCGCCTTGAGTCTCAGCTTTCCCGTCGAACCGACCAACACGTCGCCGGAACAGGACGAGTTCGCGCCGAGCTGAACCCACCACGTCCCCTCAACGGATAGGTTGCCCGTTAGCGTTCCGTTCGCGGCGAAAACGCGCGACGCTGTCGATCCGTTGTAAACATTTTTGAGACGGATGGTCTTCCCGGCGGGAACCGCAATGTTCCCGTTCACCGTTTCTGAACCTGCGGAGCAATAGAGCATGATGTCGTCGTTTCCGATCAGATTGCCGCTAATAGTCACGAATTGCGGGTTGTCGATGCAACCATAGCCGTATTGGCTGTTTCTGTTCGTAATGGCACCATAGACGACAACGTCGTTGGGGATTTTGACGCTCCAACTTGCAATGCGGATGCCGGGGACGCCACCATTGGCCCCGTCGATCGTCACGGTGCCGGTGCCAAGGGGGGAGTCATCGGTGGAATAAGGGACGAGAACGGCGGAACCGGAAATGGTCGTGCCGCCGGTGTGGGTTGCAGCGTCGTCCAGGTTGAGCCGCCCCGTTCCGGTCACGGTCAACGCACCGCTTCCCGTCAGCGGATCGCGGAGGTCAACCGTTCCGCCGAGAACGAAAGTCAGTCCGGAGGCGCCGACGGCGACCGTGCTCGCGGTATTAGAGACAACCGCGTCAGCGGAGAAATAGACGACCGCGCCGTCTCCCGGAACGGTATTGCCCTTCCAGTTGGCCGCGACCGACCATTGCGTTGGATTGTCCTCATCGGCCCCCGTCCAGACAAATGGACTGTCGCCGAGGACGAGAAGCTTGCCGTTACCCGAAATCGTTCCGGGGAGGGTCGCGGCCGTATAGATGCCGGGGAGGAGATCCGTTCCGCCGACCGTGAGCGCGGCGATTTGGACGGTGACGTTGTTCGCAACTTCGATGGTGCCTCCCTCCGCAACTGTGAGATGCGCGGCAGGCGACAAGTTCCCCGCCCCGTTGAGCGACAGCGTCGCGGTCGCACCTATCGTGATGTTCGTGCCCGCCCAGACGGCGGCGGATTGAAGGATGTTCGTGCCAGATGCCACGTTTAGCGTGTTCGTGGCAACCGTGCTTTCGCCGTAAAACCGGACAATGCTCTTGTTGGATGGATTGCTTCCATACGCCTGGACGACGACATTGGCATCGATGGCGCCATAGATGTCGGTCTCGTGTTTTAGCGCAGAAAGCGCCTTGCTGTTCGACACAAGGAATGTGACCGTTTTACCCGGAGCCGAAATGCCGTTGTCCACGACAAGTCCCCTTTCGGTGCATTGAATCGTGAAGTCGTGGTTGGACTCGATGGAGTCGAACGATTTGCCCATGACGGAGTCGAACGCCATCCACGTCTCGAGGGATGGGTCTCCCCGCAGGACGAGTTTGTTGGCAAACGTCTTCTCGGAGCCAGAAACCGAAAGGTAGGGTCTGGTCGCGGACGCCTGATAGAGCGTGATTGGCCCGGTGCCCATCGGATTTGGGTTGCCGGCATTGAAATCCAGATAGCCGTTGCGGACTATGGTTCCGCCAGTATGTGTGCTGACAGCCTGGATGACGTGCCGCACTTTGCCGGTGAACTCAAGCGAGCCGGAACCGGTAAACCCGAATTTGAAGTAGGTTTGATACGAGGCGCTGATCGTAAGCCCTGCCGAGCCGATGTCGAATGGCACGGCGTTCGTCAGGTAAAGGTTTGACGTTTTCAGCACAACGGTGTCGCCGGGTTCGGGGGCGCCGTTGTCCCAGTTGGCAGCCTCGGAAAAGACGCTTGGTGAGGCGGCAGTTCCGGCGGCTCCCGTCCAATTTGTCGTCTTGGCCAGTGCTGGTGCGGCCGCGAGGGCGAATGCGGTTGCGGTGACGATTGCGAAGTGCGGTATCTTTTTCATGGTAGTGGTTCCTCTGGTCGGCAACAAGAATACCACGCCGCAGACGACGCAGCGCATCTGGTGTACACCAGTTTTTTTCCCGTCGTTTCACCGTTGTTCTACAAAGGGAACTCCGCATGCGCGGAGCAGCGTCCGCTCGACGGCGAGTTCGTGGTCGTAGCCAAAGGGGTTTTCGGTTTCGCCGCGCACCATGCGGGCGAAGTCGATGAGCTGCGCGTCGTAGCGTCCGCCGAAGTCGGGCACGTCGATCCATTCGCGCGCGTCCGGCGCGCCGGGCCCGCCGGACGATTCCCGCCATGCGACGGACATCTTCGTGGGGTTCTCCATCGGCTTGATCTCGACCGTGCCCTTCGTGCCGCAGACGACGAGCTGGCGGCGGTGGTAGCCGTTCGCCTCCAGCGACGTCGTGCGCACCGTGCAGGTGGCGCGGGGGTATTGCAGGACGGCGAGGCCGTTGTCGATGCACCGGGCCTCTTCCGGGAAGCTGTTGATGTTGTGCGTCGCGACCTGCTCCGGTTCGCCCATCATCCAGACGATGAGGTCGATGAGGTGCGAGCCGAAGATGTACATGTCGCCGCCCTTGAAGTTGGCGAGCCAGCGGCGGTAGTCGGCCGAGTGCGTCGTGCTCATCTGGCAGTCGATTTCGAAGATGTCGCCGAGTTCGCCGGAGCGCGCCATGTCGAGACACCGGCGGATGGCGGAGTTGTATCGGTACATGTAGGCCATCTGGAAGGCCCGGCCGCCGCGGCGCTGCGTCTCGACGAGTTCGCGGAAGGCGGCGTAGTCCTCGCCGCCGGGCTTGTCCATGTGGATGTGGAGGCCGAGCCGGGCGCAGCGGAGGGCGGCCTCCTCGTTGTCGGGAACGTCCTTCTCGACGCAGACCGCCTCCAGACCCGGCGTGGCGAGCAGCTCCGCCTCGGTTTTGAAGGAAAGTCCCTCGTAGGCCTTGAGGCCGCGGCGGCGATCCAGCCACTTCGGGTCGTCTTCCGCGACGCCGACGACCTCGAAATACTGCGGGAACTTCCGCATCGTGGCCATTGTGGCGTCCGCGTGGTTGTGGCCAATGCCGATCTGTGCGATTCTGACGGGCTTCATGGCAGGTTCCGAACAACGCGGCGCATCCTAGCAAACGGTCCGGGAAAAGTCCAGCCGTCCCGAGGAGCGGAACCCCGCCCCATGACACCCGTCAAGGGTCAGGAACGGTCGGCGCGGGCCGGGAGCAGGACGATGCGCCCGTCGGGCGCGTAGTCGACGACTTCGCCGTCGAAGTCGATGGAGTCGGCGAGGCGGAGGTATTCGGCGATGGTCATGCAGGCGGGCTTCCCCTCCGCCACGATCTTCCGCGCCAGGGCGGCGTCGTCCGAGAGCAGCCGTAGCGCCGCCTCCGCCTGCATTTCGGCGGAGCCGACGCAGGCGATCTCCGGGTCGTCGATGCGGAAGTCGGAACCGTGGCCGTGGCCGCCGGCGCCGCCGGCGTAGGCGTTTGTCGCCGGCATGACGCACGAGACGTCGCCCATGTCGCTGCACCCCGTGCTCCAGCTGGTGCGCTGGCGCGTGCAGCCGGCGCCGAAGAGGTCGGCGGCGACCTCGTGGAAGAGGTCGTTCAGCGCGGCGTCGTTGCGCCGCGGGGCGTAGCCGTTGAGGTCGTGGACTTCGAGCCGGCACCCCATGGCGGCGGCCGCCCCGGCGAACGCGCGGTTGATCTTGCGGTTGACCTCGATGGCGGCGTCGAGGGTGGCCGCGCGCACGGAGCTGTCGACCACGACCCGTTCGGGGATGACGTTGCTGGAGGACCCGCCGGAGGCGATGATCGGGTGGAAGCGGACGTGCAGGTTGTCCTGAAAGGTCTCGCGCAGCGCGTTGGCCGCGTTGATGGCCAGGTTGGCCGCGTAGAGGGCGTTCACGCCCGCGTGGGGCTGGGCGCCCGCGTGCGCCGCCTTCCCGAGGAAGACGTGTTTCGTCGCGATGAAGCCGTTCGACCCGGGGTTGGTCGCGATCCGCGCCTCGCCGTCCTTCGTGTGGACCATGAAGGCGAGGTCCACGTCGTCGAGCACGCCGCGCCAGAGCAGTTCCTGCTTGCCGCCGCCGTAGCGGATGACGCCGTCGTCCCGCATCGCCTTGCGGAAGTCGCGCTCGACGAATTCCTCGGCCGGGACGGCGATGAGGCGGATCGAGCCGGAAAGGCCGTCCAGCGCGCCCGGCGCGGAAAGCCCCGCCGCGACGCCGAGCAGCGCCGCGCACTGCGCGTTGTGGCCGCAGGCGTGGACGGCGCCGGTCTCCCTGTCGCATTCCGGATGGGTCGGGATCAGGAGGGCGTCGAGTTCGCCGAAGATCGCGAGGCGAGGCCCGGGGCGCCCCGTTTCGAAATCCGCCCAGAAGCCGGGAATCGGCTTGAAGACGCGGTCCCGCCCGTCCTTCGCGCTTTGAACGGCGATGGACGCCGGGATGTGGTCGAAGGTGTGCGTGGCGACCCCAAGCGCCTCGATCTGCGCCTTGAGGTAGGCATGGGTCTTCCATTCGCGGTATCCGGTCTCCGGATGGTTCCAGATGTGGCGCTCGGCGGCCAGGATCAGTGTGCGGGCGGCCTCGATGGCCCGGAAGACGGTCTCGTTTCTCATTTCTTTACGAGGGAAAGGTTTCTGAATCGGATTTCGTCGGCGGGGACGCCGGAGGAGAGGAACAGGGCCGCGAGTTCGGTCACGGGGAGGTCGAAGTCGAGCACGATGTCGGCTTCGTGGCGGTGCCAGGCGCCGTCGTTGGGGAGCGTGAACGCGGCGGCGATGCGCTTCTCGTTGGAGAGGACCTCCGCCTTCAGCGGCACGGGCGCCTCCGCCTTCGCGGCCGCGTCGAAGGAAAGGCGGTAGACCCCGTTGCCACGGGACAGGAAGGCGTCGGTGAAGACGTTGAGGAGTCCGGCGTTGCGCTCGCACTGCGTGAGGCGGTAGACGCGCGCGCCGGTTTCGTCGGTCTCTGTGGCGTCGAACTTGACGAGCCAGGACGGGCAGCGCTGCCAGACGCTGCGGACGGCGGGGCGGTCCGCGAGGAGATTCGCGCCGGGCGGGGGCGGCGGGAGACGGCGCTCCCCGGCGGCGCGGTCCGCCAGGCGTCCGTCGCGCCGGAGGACGCCGCCGACGAAGACCTTCCACGGGCAGGTCCAGTTCGGTTCGGCGCGATTGGGGGTGATGGCGATTGGCGGACGCATCGTGGATGCGTCCCTCCCAGAACCGCCATTCGCCACCTCGATCTGAACGAGATGTCCGTTCTTGACCGCACCCGCCGGGAAGCCGTCGGCCGGCGCGCCCGCAATCCAGAGGTTCGTGATGGCGAGGACGTAGTTGTCGGTGACGAGCCACTTGGCGGGGTCGTCGTAGATGCGGACCGCGACGGCGCCGGGCGAGCCCGGGACGCGCCAGTCGTCCGTGCCGGAGCAGAGCGGGAGCGCCAGGTTCTCGAAGGCGAAGGTCTTGGGGAGCGTCCCCATGTTGCCGCCGACGAAGAAGGTCGCGAAGTGGACGGTGTCGACGG
This sequence comes from uncultured Verrucomicrobiota bacterium, assembly GCA_946624575.1. Lineage (GTDB taxonomy): Bacteria > Verrucomicrobiota > Kiritimatiellia > RFP12 > UBA3636 > UBA3636. The sequence continues at coordinate 6,368 of CAMOSH010000117.1, read as the reverse complement.
CGGAGAGGTTGCGGAACGAGAAGGACTGCGACAGGTGCCTGCGGCTCTGCGGGCCCGGCTGCTTCTTCGCCGGCGAGCCGTCGAGCTCGTTCCACTTCGTGTCGCGGTTGAGGCTGTTGTTGTAGGTGTTCTTGACGAAGCCCTCGTCGGCGCGGAAGACGTCGACGTCCTCCATCCGGACGCGTTCGTTGCGGCTCTGCGGGAAGATGGCGTTGCAGGAGGTTCCGATCGCGACGTCGTGGTAGGTGGAATCCGCAAGGCCGCTCACGACGAGCGCGTTGTCGCCGACATAGAGCCATGCGCCGTCGACGAGGAGGTTCCTGCCGCCGCTGGTGATGCCGTCGGAGCACATCATCGAGGAGAGCGCCTTGACGTTGCGGAAGGTGACGTCGTCGGCCCAGCTGCCGAAGTTGAAGGTGCGGGAATCGACGAGCTTGACGTCCTCGACGACGGACCCCCTGCCGCTCACGTTGAGCAGGAAGCGGCGGGTGTTCTTCCGCTGGTCGTAGCGGAATACGTCGGAGAAGGGGTCGAGGACCATGCCGCGGCCGTGGACGCGGGCGTTCGCGGTCTTGACGACGAGCCGCGCGTTGAGGACGGCGCCGGGTGCGACGTACACTTCGCGCACCGGCGGCGCGACGGTGATCGTGCCGTCCTCGGCCTCCGCGTCGAGCCAGCCGTCCACGTAGAGGACGCCGGGGTCGTCCCTCTGCGGGATGTCGGCCGGGTCTTCCGGCGGGTCGGCGAAGACGGAGAGGATGGTCTTGTCATAGTCGTTGAGGCGGATGCCGAACCGGGCGGGCCGGTCCAGCCAGACCGAGATCACGCCGTCGCGGAAGGCGTGGCGGAGGCGGAGGCGCGAGGGGAAGACCGCGTAGCTTTGCACATCCTCGCAGACGGCGATATCGACGCGCACCGGCGCGCCGGAGAAGGCGAACTCGCAGAAGCGGCGGTTCACGTCGCCGCCGCGCGTTCGGCGCGAAAGGGCGGACTTCTCGCAGTGGTTGTAGACGGGGATGCGGTGCGCCTCGCCGCCCTTCTGCGCGACGGTCACGGCATAGGCGTAGTCCCGCTCGATCCGCTCTGGGTATTCCGGATAGACGACAAGATCGGCGTGGGCCGTCGCGGGCGCGACGAACGCCGCGGCGGCGACGGCAAGGCGGCAAATGCCGCCAACCACTGGTGCAACATGTCCTCTGCAGAAAGCTGCGCGAATTCGACTTTTCATTTTTCTTTTTGGGGTCTGCTGATGATTGGCCCGACAAGCGACAAGCGACGCGCAACCATTCAACCTTTCAACTTTTCAACCGGGATGGTTTCACCCGCGGGTGAAACCATCCCGTTGTCCCTGTCGTCCCTGACGCGTGTTTCGAGGTCGCGGAACAGGCGCCGGAGGTCGCGCGTGGTGCCCCACGTGAACCAGACGGTCGTGACGATGCCGAAGAGGAGCGGGACCATCAGGCCCGTGACGAAGAACTTGATCGACCACGCATGGACGCTCCAGTGGAAGACCTTCGCGCAGATCGCCACCAGAGCGAACGCGCCCACGAAGCCGTAGACGATGCTGTGGCCGAAGACCACCCATGCGAGGACCCGGTCCTCGCGCCGGTATTCGGGGGTGATGCCGACGATGTGCGCCATCATTCGCCGGGCGAAGGATGGCGCGCCTCGCGATGACGGGCGGACCGCGTCGGCGGCGCCGTTCCTGTGAAGCATGGCGTCGAGGTCGAACGGCTTGCGGCAGGTGAGGAGCGACACCGTGACGTAGCACAGGAGGGCGACCAGCATCGCTATGAAGCTCAGCTCGACGGAGTTCACCGGGAACTTGACCACCCATTCGGCGTCGCTCACCGCCCAGCGGATCCAGGGGTCGAAGGGCGATGAGGCGGCCGCGAGGAAATGGCGGACCTTCCCGTCGAGGCCGTGCGCGGCGAGCCAGGGCAGCACCGAGCCCGCCCAGTTGCGCTGGACGAGAATGCCGCCGAGCGAGATCGACGCGGCCGAGAGAAGCGAGGCGTAGGCGCCGGCCGTCGTGCCGCGCCGCCAGTAGAGCCCGAGCGTCACGATCGCCCCCGCGCCGGTGAACCACATCGAGCATCCGATGGTGATGAACATGTTGATGTAGTCCAGCTGCGCGAAGAGATACGAGCCGAGCCAGAAGCAGGCCCCCACGAGCAGCACGACCGCCTTGAAGATCGCGAGGTGCAGGCGCGGCGACGGCGCCTTGCGGAAGAACGGCAGGACAAAGTCCTGCGTCCAGGTCATGGCGATGTCGAAGATGCGCGTGTCGTCCGTGGAGATCACCAGGAGGATGCAGAGCATCAGCAGCAGGGCCGTGAGCCATCGGGGAAAGGTGGTCCGCATGACGACGGGCAGCATCTGCTGCATGTAGGTCGTGCGGTAGCCCTGGAAGAACTTGTTGGCGGCGGGCTCGTCCAGGTGCTCGTGGAGGGTTTCGCGCACGGCGTCGAGCGTCGGGGTGTCGAGGCTGGAAGCGCGGGAGAGCGGCGGGTCGACGCCGATCTCGTGGACCTGGGCCGGGACGGCGGCCGCCGCGGCGCCGACGGCCTCGGCGAGGGCGGCGTCCGGGGACAGCTCCTCGGCCACGCGCACGGAGAGCTCCTGCCGGATGCGGTGGGCCTCGTCCGCGTAGTGGCGGTGGTTCATGGTCGCGAGGACGCAGCAGACGAGGATGAAGGGCATGACGGTCGAAAGGCCGCTTCCGAACGTCCCGAGGAGGGTCGCCATCTTGCCCTCGTGGGCTGACTTGGCGACGGTGCCGTAGCCGTTGCCGACCCACTCGCCGCCCATGATCTTGCGGTAGAACATCACGACGAGCGCGAAGAGGTTGAAGTCGCGCAGCTGCGAGATGTCGTAGGGGTCGAGGAAGCTCTCGCCCGGGACGCGGTCGGCCATCACCGGCGCGATTTCGTCCCACCAGGAGAACCGGCACAGGACGAAGACGATGACGACGACGAAGAGCGGGTAGGCCACGAGCCCTTGCGCGGCGTCGGTGACAAGTAGCGAGATGCGCCCGCCGGTGAGGATCACCAGCAGCGCAAGCGACAGGCACGCCGCCAGGAGGAACGGGAAGGTGCGCACCTGCACGCCGCAGACCATGATCCGGTGCGGGATGCCCAGGAGGTAGATGAAGAAGCGGACGGCCACCGCAGGGCCGATGCAGTTGCCGAGGAGGTCCGCGCCGCCGCGCAGCACCGCCGCGAGGCGCCGCAGCCCGCGGCTGTAGCGCATCTCGAAAAACTGCCCCGCGCTCATCGCCCGCGTCTCGCGGAAGCGGTAGGTGATCCAGCCGTAGAGCGAGAGCATGATCGCCAGCGGCGTCAGGAGCGAGTTCCAGAACTGGAACGCCCAGCCGTTGTTGTAGTGTGTCTCGACCCACGCGACGAGCGACGTCACGGCGAGGTTGCCCATCATCCCGCCGGAGAGGAGGACGTAGCGCCCCGCGCAGCGCCCGGCCACGAGGAAGTCCGAGACGCTCCGCACGTAGCGGCGGCACCGCACGGCCAGCGCGCAGACGGCCAGGACCGGGACGGCGACGATCAGCCAGTGGTACCAGGAGAACATCTGTTTACAGGCGGCGGGCCGTTGCCAGTCGCTGGTCCCCGCCGACTAGCGGAAGACGATGCAGAACCCGTCGGCCGGCTTGAGTTCCAGGCTCTTGACGTCGCCCGAGACGGCCGTTGTGTATTGGACTCCGTCAAGCATCAGCCCCAATGCGCGGGGACGTCCCGTGACGCCTGCCGTCGAAGTGGCGATGGTGTAGACCTCGCCTTTGGTCAGCGCGGCGTCCTGATCCAGCGCGAGGACCGAGCCGGACGCAAACGTCAGGGCGTTTGCGGACGTCAGCACCTGGCCGGCGAGGATGTCGCTCGCCTTCGCGCCGAGGGTGCCGGCAATCGTCGCCGTCACCTTCGAGTCGATGGTCAGCGGCCCCGAGACGTCCTTCAGCGTGACGGCGATGTTCGGGTTGTCGGCGTTGATGCGGCCGGACGTGCCCGTCGTCGCCGCGATGCATTCAATAGACGCGACGCCATCGAAGAAGCTTGCGCGATACGGAGCGAGCGTGCCGCCGCGTTGAAGCACGACCTTCAGCGTGTCCGCAGGCGAAATCGTAATGTCGTTGTCGGTCGTCGAGAGTTTCGCGCGGTCGAGGACGATCGTCCCCGCGTTCTGGATCGAGCGGCCAAGGCGGAACCGGTAGTTCGCCTGTTTGTCGGTGTCGCACGTGAGGGTCAGCGTGTGCGACTTCATGTTCAGCGTCGCGTAGGAGAACAGGCCGTGCTGGCTGGCGGTTCCCGTCGAGGAAATCACGGTGTCGTCTTCCAGGGCGATCGAGCAGTCGTAGAGGACCTGCCAGCTCCACTTCGTGTCGAACGCCAGTGCTCCCGGCATGGCAAGACCGCTGTAGCCCGAACCCTCAAGTTGGAGCGTGCGCTTGTTGAGGATGATCGTGCTGTCCGTTTCGGGCGTAAGCAGGAGCGATGCACCGCTGTGGACGTAGATGCGGCTGGCGGAGTCCGAATCCTTGCCGAGGTCGCCGTTCTTCGACGCCTGCATAACGCCCTCGTAGATATTGAAGCCTCCGACGAGATCGCGGATGGTGTCGGATGCGACAAGCGTGCCGCTGCCGCGCTTTTCAAGGCTCGCGCCGGTCGGCCAGGTGTCGAACGACGCGGCAGCAATCGCCTCATCGACCGTGGCGGTCGCGCCGTATTCGACGCGGATGACGACGTTGGTGGGATTCACGGCCGGATCCGTTGTCACGCTCACGCCGCCGTTGGAATAGTGAAGCTTCGCAAGCCCCGCTTCGAGCTCGATCGTCACCTTGTCCTCGTCCGGCATCGTGACGGGCGCGTCGAAATACCAGTCGCCGACGGGGAACCAGAGCGTCGAGCCGTCCGCGAGATTCGCGACCCCGGCGTTGAACTTCGCGGCGTTCCCGGCCTGGTTCGCCTCGCCGGGTTCCATGCCCCAGTCGGTCACGGAGACGACGCCCTCGGGCTTGTTCGCGGACCATTTCAGAAGCAGCTTGTCCGTGTCGGTCGTCTTGTCCAGCGACCAGTGCGCCGCGTATGGGTTCTCGTTGGTGATGGAGAGCGTCCCCGCGTAGGCGATCCCCTTCCCGGTCGCGGCGCTCGCCGCCGTATAGACCGTCGAACCGCCGACGAGCTTCGACCAGTCGTCGACCTCGAAGACGACCGACGACGAAGACGTGTTGCCGAACTTCAGTCCGGCGGCGGAGCTGTTGAAGCAATGCCCGGCCAGCAAATCGTCGGCATGGGCGGTGTAGGTGCCGTTGACCTGCAGAACTGCGGAAGCGCCCGTTCCGACCGTCGGCGATCCGCCGACCCCTGTAACGCCCAGACCCCAGTTCGGGATGGTGATCGTGGCACCATACTCGGCAATATATGTCGCGAAGCATCCGAGGAACATGCCGTCCGCCGTTCCCGACGTGAACTTCGAGGTGGCGTCCATCGTCAAGTAGGGAACCTTCGGATTGCAGACATGCTCGGCCGTGGACTTCGGAGTGGAAGTGAGAGAAACGTTCCGGAGTGCAAATCCCGCGGCATTGTTGATGGTGGCCTTGTAGCGGAACCGGAACTCCGGCGTCCCGCTCGCGACGTCGCCGACCAGCGTCAGGACATGGTTGTTCATGTTGAACGTCGTGTTGCTGAATGGCCCCCATTGTCCCGTTGCCGTTGCCGCGATCGCCGCGTCTGACGGAAGGTTGAAGGTAATGTAATTGAATACCTGATAGCTCTTCTTCCCGGCGAGGACGATTGCGCCCTTGTAGCCTTCTGCACCCGTTCCGGACAACTTGATCGTCCGGCTCTTGAGCATGACGGGGTCACCTGTTTCCGGCACGTATACGAGCAGCGTCGCACCGTCCTCCACGATGATTTGATTCGTAAATCCGAGCTGCCCTGGAGCCGTGATCTCCAAAACGCCTTCCGAGACCGTCACCGCAAGTTTGAAATCATCGGCGAAGACCTGATCGGACGTCAGCTTGCCAAGGCCTTTCTTGACGAGCGTGTCGCCGCTTTCAAGCGTCGTGTCGGCCGCCGTGAGCGCCGCCGAAAGCGTCGTGTCGCTGTCGACCGTCAACGTCACCGTTTTGGCGAAAAGCGCGCACGGCGCGAGAAGAACCGCGGCCAAAGTGTGCAGGTGAGTCTTCATGGCGTTTACGTTTCCTTGTCTTTTTTCCGTGTCGTTGGGTTTACGCGGCACGCAATGCAGGGGAAGGGCATTCCCGAATGTGCGTTACGATGCCGATTATTGCGAAAATGCACCTGCCATGCCATTCCAAATATGCGACCGGATATTACGTTTTTGCGACATGAGGCCGC
>CAMOSH010000116.1 GCA_946624575.1 uncultured Verrucomicrobiota bacterium | reverse complement strand
AACAATGCGGATTGAAGATTGGTGAACAATGCGGATTGAAGATTGGTGAACAATGAGGATTGAAGATTGGTGAACAATACTGATTTTCATTGTTCGCAAATCGCAATCGTTCGCAGATTGCAATTGTTCAAATAACGCAATAGTAAACCTAGAGCGGTTTCATTTGAAGTGTCGCCGTTTAAAAGGTAGGGGCGTGCCCACGGCGCGCCCGTATTTGCGGACGTTTCGTGGAAACGTCCCTACCGTGGAAACGGCTACAGAATTGCTGAAACCGCTCTAAAAAACGCAGTTGACACCAACAGACTTTCTCACACAGAGGCACGGAGGCACAGAGATTGATGGTTTTATGGATGCACATGGTTCCCAGTTTCAATGCATCTTTTGGGTGAAAGCCTCACATGCGATTTCAAAGGTTTCAAAAGCCATTTTCCATTGTTCTCCGTGCCTCTGTGTGACACTTCAACTGCGACATTTAGGGTAAATTGAAACTACGGGCGGAATGGTGAAACAACGGGGCGGCGGACACCAGTCCGCCGCGCGACGGCGACGGAACCATCGCCATGTCGGCCGACGAGGCCGGAGGTCGCACCCGCTACGGCAGGGGGCTCGCAAAAAGCAGTTGGCCATCGCACGCATCCGCGCGCGATGGCCAACTGCAGGTTTTCCTAGGGTTTCTGGCGACTCCCTAGTTGGCCGGAGTGGCGTACGCCTTCACCTTGTAGAACTTGGCGTTGGCCTCGCCGGCGGCGCTGTCGGTAAGCGTCACGAGCGCGCCATCCTCGGCGCAGGGCTTGGCGTCGATTTCAGCGGCGTTAGTCCACCATTCGCCGGCGACCGAGAGATCGGTCGTCGAGACGAGAGCGTACGTGACGCCGGCCTGACCGCGGAAGTTGACCACGAAACCGTCGGCGGTGACCGCTGCCGGCGCGATGCCTCCGTCCAGGTCCTCCTGGGTGAGAGAGGTGCCGGGATCGACTGGAGTGGGTTCGACGGCCGGAGTGGATGCGGAGGCCGTGTATGTCTTGACCGTGCCTTCTGTCGCATCGGTGAGTGTAACGCCCTCGACGGCCGTGATGGCGTACGTCGGCGTGTATAGCGCTTCGTCGAACGAGATCGTGCCTGCGGCGGAGAACTCGTATGTCGCGGTCGCCCCGGCCGACATCACCTTGTACGTCTCGCCAGCGGCAAGATCGGCATTGCGAACGAACGTCGCCTCGTCGCCGGAAACGGTCGCGAAGAAGAGGCCGTCCACGCCGCCGCTCTTGTCGTTCGAAGCAACAGTCGCATTTCCCTTGTTCGTTCCGGAAACGGTGACGGAAGCGCTCTGGAAGTGGAACATCTGCACGGCGGCGGTGTTCTCGCAACCGTCGATCAGCGTTGCAACGCCGATGTAGCCGACGATAGCGCCCTTGTTGGCTGACGTCACGGTTCCGCTGTTCTTGCAGTTGCGGATGACAGCGGTTCCGGTCCCGCTCTGCGTGATGATGGCGATGCCGCCGCATTTGCGGCCCGTGTTTTTGAGCGACGCGACATTGAGTTCATTCGTGCAGGAATCGACCGTGGAGCCGGCCATGAGGTAGCCGACGATGCCGCCCATGTCCTTGGAGGCCGAAACGGCCGTCACGGATCCGGCGAGCGCGGTCAGGTTCTGGAGCGTGGATTCCTTGGCCACGCCGACGAACGTTGCTCCTGTGTCGGCGCCAGAGGAAGAAGAATTCGCGCACAGCTTATCTTCCTTGTAGGACATCTTCAGGTTCTTGATCGTCGCCTGATAGACCGAGTTGAACAGCGCGCCGTAGTCGGTGCCGTTCTCCATTTGGAAGCCGGAGATCGTGAAGTTTCCGCCATCGTAAACGCCACGGAACGCGCCTGTGTCGTAGCTCGGTTGAGAGACGATGTCCTTGCCACCCTTGACGCCGATGCCCTGCCAGGCCGCAGTGAGAGCGATGTCTGCGGTCTGCACGTAGTTCAAATCGGCTCCGACTCCGGCCGCGACTGCGGCCTGCAGGGCTTCAAGGTCGTCTTCGTCCGCAATCTCGAACGGATGCTCCGCCGAGCCGTCCTGTCCGGCCGTGGCCGTGCGCGGGAAGTAGCCGGCCGTGTAGGTCGTGACCGTGCCTTCCGTCGTGGCGGTCGGAATGCCGGCGGCGCCGGAAGCCGTGATGGCGTATGTCGGCGTGTAGAGCGCTTCGTCGAACGAGATAGACCCCAAGGCCGTGAACTCGTAGGTCGCTGTGGCGTTCGGGCCCATCGCCTTGTAGGTGTTTCCGGCGGCGAAATCGGCGACCTTGACGAACGTGGCGACGTCATTCTCCACCGTGGCGAAAGCAAGTCCGTCAATCGGCTTGTTGTTAGAAGTCGTGTATGACGTGACATTCGAGGGGGCCTTGTTGACGCCCTGGACGGTGACAGTCTGTCCTTGATTGTGAAGGAAGGACGGATTGGAGCCGGCCGTGTCCTCGCAGTTCTCGATCATCGTTGCGACGCCGACATAGCCGACGATGCCGCCCTTCTGGCTGGGGTTGCCGGTCGTCGTGCCGTTGTTCTGGCAGTTGCGGATGACGGCGCTGCCCGAACCGCCCTGCGTGATCATGACGATGCCGCCGGCCTTGTTGGAGGCCGTGGACGTGAGATTCACGTTGTTCGTGCAGGAATCGACCGTCGAACCGGCCATAAGGTAGCCGACGATGCCGCCAAAGCCCTTCGTGCAGGAAACGGTGCCCGCGAGCGAGGTCAGGTTCTGGAGCGTGGATTCCTTGGCAACGCCGACGAATGTCGCGCCGCAGGCCTCGTTGGCAGCCACCATGTCCTTGGCGAACGACCCGTCCTTGTAGGAGACCTTGAGGTTCTTGATCGTCGCGCCATAGACGGAGTTGAAGAGGCCGCAGTAGTCAAGGCCATCGACCATCTGGAAGTTGGAGATGGTGTAGTTGCCGCCGTCGTAGGTGCCCGTGAAGGCGCCGTTGTCAAACTCTGCGGTAGCCACGTTGTCCTTGCCGTCCTTGATGCCGATGCCGGGCCATGCGGCTTCGAGGGCGATGTCGGCAACCTGCTCGTAGCATTTGTCGCGGCCATAGCCGACGTCGACTGCGGACTGAAGCTTCACGAGGTCGTCGTAGGTCGCGATCTGGAACGGCTTTTCGGCCGAGCCGTCCTCTTCGGCGGTCGTCGGGAAGAACCAACCGAGGTCGCAGGACGGAAGGGCGAGATCGATGTCGCTGCCGGACGCCGTGGCGCTGACGGCGACGGTCACCCCGCCAAAGGTGCCGATCAGTTCGTAGACGTCGCCATTCGCCACCGCGAAGCTCGCCGTCTTGTTGGCGACGGTCAAGTCGTTGGTGACGCCATTGACGACGTACTTGACATCAGTAAGATCAGTTGGCCAAGTGAGCGTCGCGACGTTGGCGTCAGGCGCGATGTCGGAAAGCACCAGTTCGTCGATGTAGCCGGTGCCCTTGAACGCGACCGCGGCGATGTTGGCGTCCCCCGAAATCGACGGGAACTCCGAGACGCCGCCGGACGTTGCGCAGAGGTGAGCCGCGTCGTATCCGCCGAGATAAACCGAGAATTTCGAGGAAGTGGCGCCGTCCTTCTTGGCGACGACGACGAGGCGGTTCCAGACATCGTCGGCGATTTCGACACCGCTCGGAGTGACGAGGGCGTATTTCTGCGAACCGTTGTTTCCGTCGCCGGCGATGACGAAAAGATTCGTGGCGACGGCACCGCTCGATTCGACCTTGCCGAAGTAGAGCATTAGTTTGTCGCCATCCTGGATTTCGGGCGTTCCCGCGTCGACGTTCAGAGACGTTCCCTTCACGAGCATGTCGATGTAGATGCCGCCGTCGATGGGAGCGGACGAGGCTTCGTTCTCCATGAGGTCGCGCTCGAAGTACTCGGAGGCGTCAACCGCGAGGACCTTGTCGCCGCTGGTAGACCAGGGACCATGCGCGGGACGGCTGCCGGAATAGTCCAGCACGGTCTCGTCCTGGGCGATTTCGGCATAGCCGGATACATCCGACGGATTAAAATAAGCATCTGACGTCGTGATCTCTTCAAAGTCGGTCGTTCCGCCGAAAATCGTGACGGCCGGCGCTTGTTGAACTGCGAGACCGCACCCGGCGAAGAGCGCGAGCAGCGTTCGAGGCATTGTCTTCATTCTGACTTGTTGTGAATCGAATTGTTGTTGAACGGGAAAGGCGCGCACCCGCGCGCCGCGTTTCCGGCTCCGCCCGACCAATTGGAATCCGGCGACACGCCAACTTCCACCGACTTGCAAGAACCGCCGCCAATGGTATCACCGAAGACCGGTTTTTGCAATCATTTTTTTTCGCCTGGGTGGAACCAAAATCTTTTCGTGCAACGGAACGCAAAGAGCGAATGGAAAATTGCGGCTGTGGCATCGCACGCCGCCGTTGGCGGCTATGCCACAAGCCGCCATTTTCAGTCCACTGTTTTTGCTCCCCCAAAAAAAGCGGGGTGATTGTGTCATAGCCGCGCAGCGGCGTTCGATGATACATCGGCCCGCGTGATTGCGGGCTTTGTGCTCTGACAAAGTTTGGCCACCCCCCTTTTCGTCTGCCGCGCTTTTGCGATTATGGGGCGGGGCGGGGGATTCAGGAGTGGAATGACGGGCAGGCGGCGAGGAGGCGTCTGGTGAACGGGTGGCGCGGCGAAACGAGGACTGAGTCGGTCGCCCCCTCCTCCACGAAACGGCCGCCGTCCATTACCAGGACGCGGCTGCAAAGACACCGTACGACGGCCAGGTCGTGCGACACGAACAGCATGGCCAGCCCGGATTCGCGAAGGAGTTTCTCCAGCGTGCGCAGCAGCCTGGCCTGCACTGCGACGTCAAGCGCGGACAGGGGTTCGTCGGCTATCAGCACCTCGGGTTCGGTCGCAAGCGCGCGGGCTATGCCGATTCTCTGGCGCTGTCCGCCGCTGAGCTCGTGCGGATGCCGAGTCGCCAGATCCGGGGACAGCTCGACCTTTTCCAGCAGCTCCGCGACGCGGCGGCGGCGCGACAAAGCAGTCGGATAGCGTTTGCGGAAATGGACGAGCAGCGGCTCTTCGAGGGTGTTCTCGATGCTCATCCTGGGATCGAGGGCGCCGGAAGTGTCCTGAAAGACCATCTGCACAGCGGCGCGGAATTCGTGGCGCGCGGCGCGCGTGAGCGCCGTGACGTCGCGACCATGCCAGAGTATGCAGCCTGATTCCGCGGCCTCAAGCCCGACAATCGTCCGGCAGAGCGTGCTTTTCCCGCAGCCGCTGGCGCCGACGAGCGCCACGCATTCGCCGCGTTCCAGGGAGAATGATGCGCCGCGCACGGTCGGAGCCGCCGCGCGGTCGTGGCGCACCACGACGTCGCGGACTTCAAGCAGGGGCGACGGACTCGCGGCGTTCAAATCTCCAGCTCCTCGCCGTCGAACGTGGGCTTGATTCGCGGCGTGTCCGCGCAGCGCCCGAGGAGCTCCGCGTGAGAGATGTCGTGCCCTATGTGGACGAAGCGTCCAATCCGGCAATTGGATTTGGCGAGCGCGGCGCGTGCGTCGTCCACGGTGAGGTGCGCGGCGTGCGGCCTGTCGCGGAGTCCGTCAAGGACGAAAATGTCGGCTTCCCGGGCGAGCGCCTGCAATTCCGGGGTGAATGCGCTGCAGTCGCTGCAGAGGACGATGCGGCGGGAGTCGGCGGCGAGTTCGACCGCTACGGATTCGACGGGGCCGTGCGGCACCGGCAGCGCCCGCACCAGGAACGGTCCGATCTGCGCCGCTTCCGGGAAAACGGGAAGCGCGTTCGCGGCGAGGCGCGGTCTGTACATGCCGACCTGCGAGGGCGGGCACTCGAAAACGTATCCGAAAATGCGTTTTAGCGAATTCAGAGTCCCCTCACGCGCCCACAGAGGTATTTCGCAGTTCTGAATGGTGTTGTAGCGGCGTATGTCGTCCAGTCCCAGGCAGTGGTCTGCGTGGGCGTGGGTGACGATCACGGCGTCGACGCGCGGCAGCGAGTGCCGCAGGGCCTGGTTCCGGAAATCAGGGGAGACGTCGATTTGGATTCCGAAACCGTCGAGCGAGACGTAGAAGCCGCAGCGGTCGCGGCGGTCGCGTGGATCGGCGGAGGTGCAGACCGGGCAGGAGCATCCGACAAGCGGTACGCCGGTGCTGGTGCCGGATCCAAGGACCTTGAGGCTGATTTTCCGGTTGTCGTTCATTGGAAGAAAGGTTCTGTCGGCGGCGTAGTCGCGCGGTGGAACTTCGGTCGCGCGGGGGGCGGGCGGCCTGGGCGGAACGCGATCGCGAGAAGAAGACCAGTGGCTGCGGCAGAGCTGAGCGCGCTGGAGCCGCCGTAGCTCAGGAACGGGAGCGCGAGTCCCTTCGTGGGCAGCAATCCGGTGACCACGCCTATGTTCACCGCGGCGGACAGGCAGATGTGCAGGGCCAGGCCGGCCGCCGCGTACGACGGAGCCCCGACAGGAGCGTGCCGCGACACGCCGAGTCCGCAGGCAAGTATCACTCCGAAGAGCAGGAGGCAGCCGAGCGTCGCGCCGAGCCCCAGCTCCTCGCCGACCATGGCGAGAATGAAATCCGTGTGGTTTTCTGGCAGGTAGTGTCGCTTGTAGAGGCTGCCGCCAAGACCGCGCCCGCGCAAGCCGCCGGCCGCGAAGGCCGATTCCGCCATGCGCACCTGGTACGTGCGGTTCTTTTCGGCGATTTTCTTTTTTTTCGCCTCCTGTTCCGCCTTCTCCCGCTCCTCCGGAGTGAGGGTGGCCGGGTCGATTTCCGGTTCTTCGGATTTTTCGAGACCCAGGTTTTCGATCAGCGGAGCGAATCGGGCGCGCCGCACTTCGCTGTGCGCGATCCAGACGCCGGCCATCACCGCGCCGATGGCCAGCAGGGCCAGCAGGTGCCTTGTGCGGGCGCCGCCGAGCATCAGCAGCGCCGCGTTGACTCCGGCGAGCATGAAGCAGGATCCGAGATCGTCCTGGAAGAAGAATCCGGCAAGTATCAGTCCGAGCCCGACCACCGCCGGTACGAAACCAGACCAGAACCTGCGTATCCCGTCGCGGCCGACGCGGCCGAGCCACCATGACATGAGCAGGACGGCGGCGACCTTGATGAACTCGGACGGCTGAAGCAGGAACCCGCCGACCCTGATCCAGCGAGTCGCTCCCAGAGCGGAGTAGCGAAGGCCCGGGACGTGCGTTGCGAGAAGACCCGCCGCAACCAGTGCGAACATCGCCGCGACAGTCCACTTGCGAAACCAGAACGACGGCTTCACGCAGATTGCGACGAACGCGACCGCGAACGACATTGCGTCGAACGCGGCCTGCATGTAGAGGAAATGGTTGGGATTGTCGTAGTGGCGCGCGGCCTGCACGTCGCCGATGCTGGCCAGGACCAAAAGGCCCATAGCCATGAGCATGACGGTGCAGATCGCGATTGCTGCGCCGGCCCACTTCACCGAAGGCGACCCTCCCGGCGGTCAGTCCGCGGAGCCGGTGGGGATCGCGATCACGTCGCCGGGCTGAAGTCCGGTGAGCGACTTGCCTCCGTTGATGCGGCGAAGTTCGAGCGGGGTGGTGTCGTACTTGAGGCTGATCGAATAGATGTCCTCTCCGACTTCCACGACGTGGGTTCCGGGGGCCGCTGCGGCCACCGGGTTCGACTTCACGGCGTTTTGCGCAGTGGAGACGGCATTGGCTGCGGCGTCGTTTGCGCGGGCCTTAGCGGCTTCGGCGTCGGCGCGAGCCTTTTCTGCGAGGCGGCGGGCTTCGGCCTCGGCTTCGGCGCGGGCCTTGGCCGCTTCAGCCTCGGCGCGTGCCTTCGCGGCCTCGGCCTCGCGGCGCGCGGCTTCGGCGCGAACTTTTTCGGCTTCGGCCGCAAGCCGCGCCTGCTCTTCGGCAACGGTGCGCTGGCTTGTCAGCGAGCCGCCGTTGAGCAGCGCGTTGATGTCGGTCGTGGCCGTTCCGGTCTTTTCCGTGCGCGGCGGCGGGGCGGTTTCGGGATCGCGCGCGGTCGGGCGGTTCGAAGCCACTGCGCGATGCGTCGTCGCCGCATGAGTCGATGCACTGGCGTGACGCGACGCGCCGTCTGGCGCGGGCTCATTGGCGGCGACGCGATGCGCCGGGCCGGAGCCAAGAGGCTTGCGGCCGGTGGCAAGCTTCACTTTCTGTCCGGCGCGGATTTTATTGGGATCTTCGATGCCGTTGACCTCGCAGAATTCCTTCGTGTACATGCCGTTGGCGTTTGCGAGCGCGGTCGCCGTGTCGCCCGGCTGGATTTCGTAGATACGCCAGCCGGACGCCTCGGGCGCGGGGCGCGGGGCCGGCGCGGGCGTGGCGGGGTGTACGACCTGGGCGGGGTGTATGATCGGGGCGACCGGGGCTGAGTGCGCGGCGGGAGCGGGGTGGGGTGGAGGAACGAACCTGGAAGTCGAATTGGAGGTGTACGCCGGGGTTTGGCGGACGGTCTGGCCGGCGGGGATAGTCGCGCCGTGCGGCGTGCGCAGCTGGGACAGCGGCGTCGCCTGCCTGATGACGGCCGATTTTGCCTGCGCGTCGCGTGGGGAACCGGCTCCGCTCGAAGAGCCGAAGATCGAGGTGCGGGATGTTGTGCAGCCGGCGGCAAGCGCCGCAAGGGCAAGCGTGGACAGACCGGAAGCGATATCGTGTTTTTTCATGAGGCGAAGGATGCTATTTTGTGGGAGGAAAGTTGGAGAAGCGGATTCGTTGTTTTGGTGAAAACGTGCGTTGCGATTCAAGGGGGGGGATTGTTGGGCCGTTGCCCGGGCGATGGGTCAGGCGAGGGCGTGGGACAGGGCTGCGAAGGCGTCGCCGCGTTCCTCGAACGACTTGAACTGGTCGAAGCTGGCCGTTCCCGGGGCGAGAAGCACGGTGCAATGTCCGAGCGTGCGGGCGGTTTCGGCAGCGCGGCGCGCCGCTTCTGCCAAAGTTCCGCAGTACTCCGCCGGGAGCGCGCCGCGCCAGAACGAGGCCATGGCCGCGCCGCATTCGCCCAGAGTGTACACGAAACGCACTCCGGAATCCAGTAATTCTTTTCCCGGCAATGACAGGGGCTCCTTGAGGCGGCCACCGGCAAGAAGGACGACGGGGCGCACGGGCGCCATTTTCACGCTTGCCAGCAGCGCGGCCAGACTCGTGGCCTTGGAGTTGTCGATCCAGATCGCTCCGCCAGCGCCTCGTGCCGTCGCCTGCATCCTGTGCGGAAGCGGTGCGAACCGGCGCGCCGCCGAGGATATTTCAGCCGGGGAGAGCCCCGCCCGCATGAGCGCGGCCGCTGCAGCCGCCGCAGCGGGACCTAGTACCTCGTTGTCGAAATACGAGCCGGCAATAGGCATCTCCGGTGCGCCAAGCGCGGCCGGCCCAAGTACTGCGCCCGGCCGCCAACGCCAGTCGGCGTCGGCACCGACGCCGAACGTCTCGAATCGCCGCCACGGAAAGCGCTTCGCGAACGCCGTGGCAGGATCCGGGACTCCGCCCGTCGTGTCGTCGGGAGATGGCAGGAGCGCGAGCGCGTCGGATGGCTGATCCTCGAAAACCGAGAGCTTGGCGGCAAGATACGCTTCAAGCGTCCCGTGCCGGTCGAGGTGGTCGCTTGAAAGGTTCAGCAGCACGGCTGACTCGGGCTGCAATGCCCGGTGCGGGGTTTCGAGCTGGAAACTGCTGCATTCCAGCACAGCGAACTGCGGCAGCGGATCGCGGTCGGCGATTTCGCAGAAGGGGACGCCGTAGTTGCCGCATGGCTCGGCGGTCCGACCGGAGGCGCTGAGCGCGTCGGCGATGAATTTGACGATCGAACTCTTGCCCTTGCTGCCAGTGACTGCTATCACGCGTCCATCGAACAATTCCGCGCCGAGTCCGATCTCGGAGACGATTGGCAATCTGGCGGCGCGCACCGCGCGCAGCGCCGGTCCGTCCGGAGCGAAGCCTGGACTGGCCACCGCCACGGCGTCAGGATGGGTGGCGGCAAAGCGCGGCGCGAGCACGAGGGTCTCGTTGTCGTTTGCGGCGACCATGGTCTCCACGCCGCGTCTGCGCAGCGCGGCCGTCGCCGCGCCGCCGGAGACACCACCGCCGATTGTCAACACCGCTTTCATTGGGCGGTCGCGGATTCGCCGGGAGCGATTTCCATCAATGGCGAAGGATAGGCTGGCTGTGCGAGGACGGAAACGGGGACGCCTTTTTCCAGAAGCGCCGCTCGCGCGGAAGCCAGCGCGGCGTCACGGGTGTTGCATTCGTCGCTCAGGTGCATAGGCATCAGGGCTTTCAGGCGTCCGGTGGCGACCTGAACGAGCAACTCGCACGCCTGGGTGTTGGAGAGATGTCCGCTTCGTCCGCTTATGCGCTGCTTGAGGCTCCAGGGGCGGTTCGACTCCAGCAGCATGCGCTTCTCATGATTGAATTCCAGCGCCAGGGCGTCGCAGTCGGCAAGCGCGGCGCGAATCGTGAGCGTCGGCTCCCCGAGATCGGTGGCGTAGCCCAGCTTCGCGATTCCGTCGTAGAACACGAATCCGACGGGATCCGCGGCGTCGTGAGGCACGGAAAACGGGTGTACCGAAAAACGGCCGATCTGAAAGTCCTCGCCGGGCGCGATGTCGATCCACGGCCAATCGGCGGCGGCGGGATTGGATGCGCATACCGCATCGATCGTGCCGCCCGTGGCGTAGATCGGAATTTGGCGCTTCCTTTCGACAGTCGCCAGTGCGCTTACGTGGTCGACGTGGTCGTGGGTGATGCAGATGGCGGAGATGGCGGACGGGGATCGGCCGATCGCCTTGATCTTCTGCGAGAGGGCCATGCAACTGCATCCGGCGTCGACGAGCAACGCGGTGTCGCCGGATTCAAGCCAGGTGCTGTTGCCCTTGCTGCTGCTGGCCAGGACTGAAAACTTCATTTCGAATCGGATTTGGGATCCGGAACCAGAGTGCGGAACGGAATCCGCGCGCCGGTTGGAGTTTCTATAACGATGGAATCCGCTGCGGTTCCGGCGGGAATCCTGGACGCCCCGATCTGGCGCACCTGTATGGAGCGCGGGCCTCTGGAAGGTGGCGTATGCGCGGCGGGGGGGGGCTCGGCGACGGGCGGAGCGGCTGGTGGGGTCGATGAGGCGGCTGGAGCGACTGGCTCGGGCGCGGCTTGCGCCTCCGCGTCGGCTGCGGCCCGGGAGGCGCTTTCAGCGGCCTTGCGCGCGGCAAGACGTTCCTTGCGCGCCTTCTCTTCGGCGGCGAGCTTGGCCTCCTGGTCCTTGCGGTACGGAGAGGAAATAACTCCGCGTTTGGGCAGTGGCGACTGCGCCGTCGGGGCGGGGGCAACGGGTGCGGCGGGAGCGGCAGGGGCGGTCGTGGCGACTGGCGCGACTGGCGCGACTGGCGTGGCGGGCGCGGCGGGCTCGACTGGTGCGGCGGGCGCGGCAGGGACGGTCGTGGCGACTGGCGCGGCGGGGGCGACGGGCGCTGCGGGCGCTGCGGGCGCTGCGGGCGCTGCGGGCGCGGCGGGCGCGGCGGGGGCGGCGGGGGCGGCGGGCGCGACGGGCGCGGCGGGGGCGACAGGAGTGACGGGTGCTGCAGGCGCGGCGGGCGCGGCGGGCGTGACGGGCGTGACGGGCGCGGCGGGTTGCGCGTTTGCGGCGCGGGCTACGAGATCAAGGAGTCTGTTTTGCTGGGCCTCGTTCTGGCGCATCATGTTCCCGAGGAAGATCGTGAACACGGCGCCGAACACAAGCGCCATGGCCAGCAGCGCGGTGACGAAGCACGCAGTCAGCGCGAAAGTGCGGCGGCGCCCGCGCTCGCGTTCCTGCTCAAGCAGGTTCTGGAATGCGTTGAGCACCGGGAACGATTCGCCGGACATCGAGAGCGCGAGCGCGGTTGAATCCGGGCTTGCGTTCTGTCCGGCATGTCGGCGCGCGCCTCCGCCAAGAGACGCGGATTCCTGACCTGCGGCGTCGTTGTACTGGTTTTCGTCCATGTCAAATCGTGTTTTTGATTGGAATTCGAGAAATTGGTTCCGGAATGGATACGCCGAAAGGCGGCGTCAGCCGGAAAAGGTGTCGGAAAAGAGATTGCCGGCGCCGTGTTCAAGCTCGTCGATGCGGGACTTGAGCATGTGTTCGACCGCCTGCCATTGGGCGCGGGCCTCGCCGAATTGGCGCGCCGTTTCGACGATTTCCTCTTCGCGGCGGCGAAGCTGGCTGGAGAGCGAATCGTAGTCCGCGGTCCGCTTTTCAACACGGAGGAGCTGTTCGCGCAGTGCGCTTTCGCGCTGTTGCAGCGAATTGAAGCGATTCTGCAGGGCGTTTTCGGACTTGGCCGCGCGGTCGATTTCGGCGGCGTGCCGTTCCTTCTGGGAGTCAAGTTCCTGACGCAGGCGGGCGTTCTCCTTTTCGAGCCTGTCGACAAGCTCTTCCGCGCGGGACTTGACCGGCTCGCCCGTGCGGAGCGAGCGTTCGAGAGCCCCGATTCCGTTGTGGAGGGCCTCCTGGCGGCGGACGCTCGCGATGCGTTCCTCGTCGTTGCGTTTTTTCTCGGCGTCCAGCGCGGCGCGGAGCGTTTCCAGCGCGGCGTCGGCATAGTGCTTTATGGCGGCGGTGTCGGCTTCGAGCGGACGCTTCGCGGAAGCGAGCGCGGCCTCGGTTTCGGCAAGGCGGTTGGCAAGTGCCTCGCGCTCGCGGGAAAGCTCCATCGTCATTTTTTCCGCAGCCGAACCTGGAGGCGCGGCCTCCAATTCGTCGATTCTTTTCTGCATCGCGGCGAAGCGCTCGTTGGCTTCGGCGTCGCGCGCGTTGGCGAACTCCAGCAGTTCGGCCTGTTCGGCCCGGGCCTGCGCGAGTTCGGCGCGCTGCTGCGCGATGGAGTCGGCGGCGCGTTCGGCAGCGGCGCGCGCGGCGGCTGCGGCGGCATCCAGCGCGGCGGCGAGAGCGTCGGCCCTGGCGGCGGCGCGTCCGGTTTCGGCGCGGGTCGCGAACGCCGTTGCTCGCTCGGCCTGTATCGCGGCCTCCGCCCCGCGCGCGGCTTCCG
>CAMOSH010000115.1 GCA_946624575.1 uncultured Verrucomicrobiota bacterium | reverse complement strand
TTGACAGGAGTCATGAGTTTTTTTCTAGCCACAAAGAACACAAAGAACACAAAGATTTACTAACAATTGTCCACAAAATCTGAAAATCCTGTCAATCATGTGTCTGAAACATTCTTTGTGGACTTTGTGCTCTTTGTGGCTAAACATCGATCGGCGACAACTCACCGCATGATCAGCACGAACGGCTGAAAGGTGCTTGTCACCGTCTCTGCGGCGGAGGGTTCGCTTTCGACGGTGGCGCCGCCGATGTCGAAGAGGCCGATTGCCTGGTAGGTGTGCTGGTGGCCTTCTTCCGTGTGGGTGCCGCCGCGCGCCCATGTCACCCTAAACGTCCCGCCGGAGCCGCCGGAGACGGGTTCGCCGTCCATGAGCCAGCGGTAGCTGCTTGCTCCTGGCGCGTAGGCAGTGAGCGAGACCGTGCCCTCAGCCGAGACCGTCGCCGCGTGCTGCGGGCTAATGTATGCCTTGAGCTGGCCGCCGTCCTGCCCCCTGCCGCCGAAGGTGAACGACGGGCCGTTGGAGACGATGTTGCCCGTCACGGTGTCGTAGAGGCCGGAGACTCCGTCTCCTCCGTAGGGGATGAACTCGTGGACGAGGACATCCGCCTCGTAGATGCGGACGCTGTAGATGCGGGCCTTGGCAGCGGTGTAGTCGTGGAAGGTAGTTCCTTCGGAATTACCGTATCTTGCGAAAAGGGCGAGGGGCATGGAGGCCTCAATGTTTGAAACGTCTGTAAACTCACCTGTCATAGTGTTGGTCGTATTCCCTGTGACAAAACGATAATCGTAAGTTCCGCCATTGTCGGAGTCGAAACGCACAATTGCCGTGTGCCGAGCTGTGTCGCAGGCAGTTGGCGTGGATGGCGGATACCTTCCCTTTTCCACGGAATTGGCTTTCGCGAGCATCCTCCAGTATCCGGAGCTGTCAGTTCCAAGCCAGGTAATCAATGTCGATTCATGGGTGTCCGAACCAAATATGCGGCGCGTCTTCTGTCCCGCTTCCGTCAAACTGAAATCCACTTCAAGACGGGAGATACCCTTAAGCCTGCACCTAGTATTCAGACCTGTCGTCCCGTTTGACTCCAAGTAGGCGTCCTCGACGATGGCTCCGCCATAGGCGAGCGCGCTCGTGGTGTCGGAAGAGTTGCGGCTGGCGGCGATGAACGCGCCGGTGATGCTGTCGCGGAGGCCCGGAGTGCCGTTGTGGACGTATGGTGCGAAGTCGCGCACCAGCGTGCCATTCTCCCAGATCTTGCAGCCGTATATCTTGAGGGGGGCATATTCGCCGTTGCCCCATCCGCCAGAAGAAAGTTTTATCGTCCCTGCAGTCGTGAACGCCTCCGTGGAGAAAGAGACTATCTGATTCGTGAATCCGGAGGTGACGACAGCAGCCGAGGATCCATTGAAGTCGAGCAAATACTTTCTGCGAATCCCCTTCCCCGACATCGTCTTTGGAAACGCTGCGGTAAAGTCGTCATGCCACGTTCCATTGCAGCTCCATCTAAGTCCGTAGTTGTGTGTCTGGGTGAATCCATATCTATAATTTGACCTGCAACTTTCAAAGAGTCCCCAGAATGACGTGGCTGTGAATGCTTTCGCGAAAGCACAGTCAAGTTCAACGGCCGTCTTCTGCGTCATTGAATATCCGGTATTGATGTAGAGCTTGCCGCCGTCGGCATTGGCTGCGGTGGAAACATAGGCGTCGTCGGCGAAGGCCGGCACGTCGCCGCCCGCCGTGAAGGCCGCCGCGTTTTCGCCGACGATGAAGCCGCCGTTCACGAGATCCTTGAAGCAGGCCACCCCGTCCTTCAGGCACGGCACGAAGTCGCGGACAAGCTCGCGGCCCTCGTATATCTTCACGCCGTAGATGCGGGCCTTGGCGCATAGCGCATTCACGCCGTCGGAAGACTGTGTGCCGCTTTGGAACTTCGTCGCCTGCGCATTGTCCCAGCGTCCGAAGAGCGACAGCGGCATCGTCGCCTCCTGTCCGGCGAAGCTCACGCCGGCGTCCACCGTCCAGTCGGTGCCGCCATCCGCGTAGCCATAGGCGTTCGTAACGCCGCCCGTCATGAAGACCATCTTGGCGTTCGGCAGGTCGAAGACGACAGTGTGCCGGTCGGTGTCCACGCCAGACTTGTATTTCGTGGGCCGCGCACTGGAAGCCGACGTCTTCGCCCTGACCCGGAAGTACTTGTTGTCGTTGGCCGCCGTGTACGTGGCAAACAGGCAAGTCTGCAAAGCAGATTCGTAGGCGGTGTTGTCCGTACCAAAAATACGGCATTCGTTCCATGTGTCCGGGTCGCTCACGTCAACCATGGCGAAATCCACCTCCAGTCGTGAAGTCCCCTTCATGCGGTAGCCGGTGGAGATGCCGCTGGTGCCGTCCGACTCGATGTAGGGGGCGTCGATGCGGCGAAGACGGAGCTTGGTGACCGGGAAGCCCGCGATGTCGGCGTCTTTGTCATACGAATGGGCTATCTTTGAGGAATCATTCCTGAGGTCGCGGATGTCGGGGTAGTCAACCAAGTTGACTCCTTCCTGTGACACGGTGACGCAGGGGATGCGGGCGTAGATGTCTGTTGTCCCGTCGGGCTGCGCCAGCTGAACGCGATAGGAGCGGGTGCGCGAGCCGTCCCAATTATTGAAGACCGAGAGCTGATGCACGTATGAGCCGGAGGGGAGACCGCTAATGGTCGTGCTCGACGTCTCATAGAGGCGGTTAGAGACGCAGACGAAATCGACTTGATCCGTGCCGTTGAAGGCGGTGATGCCGGAAAGCAATATGGTATCCTTCAGCGTCCCCTGGACATCGAGCTTGACGTATGCGGTAGAGTTCAGCGAGACGGAGACCTCGCTCACGTTGTCTGCGCATGCGGCGGGCGCGCCGCACAGGACGGCACCGGCGGCGATGGCGGCCGCTGCGGCCGACGCTGCGGTGTTCGAATGGATTCCGAAACGTGGTATGTTCATGATGTTTTTTTCCTGTGATTGATCGCTGCGGTCATGAACGGGACGGAACTCCCGTTCGGGGGTCATAATACCATGTTGGCAATGTGTGTCAAGTGCAAAATGTGCAAAATAAAAAAACGACTTTGGAAAGGTGGCGACAGCTGCGGATTTTCAGCTTCGGTCAGCGGAAGGAATCGCCGGGAATGTAGCGCACGACGTCCATGACGGGGGGCGCCGCGGCGCCGGCGATCCGGGCCAGAATCGCGCCTGCGGCGGCCCGGCCCGTTGCGGCGGGATCGAACTCGAAGCGCGAGAGCGAGCGCGGATAGACGGGAGCGAAACCCTTGTTGGCGACCGTGACGGCGAATACGTCGCGTGGGATGGAGACTCCCATTTCGGAGAGCCCGGCAAGGCCGCCCACGGCCAGGAAGTCGTCCGTCCAGAACACCAGCTGCGGCCAATCCGCGCGAGGACGTGAAAACCGCTCCTGCATCATTTTCATGCCCATGCGCTCCAGGCGTTCGAGCGACCCAAGCCCGCGGTCGCAGCGCACCGCGCACTGTTCGACGGCCATTCCCGCCCCGCAGATCGCCTCGCAAAGCGGACCGAGAATCTGCCTGTCGGCGATTCCGGCGACGAAGACGCGCCGGACGTCCGCCGCGCGGCACTGCGCAAGGAACGGCGAAAGGTCGCCTAGCGGGGCGGCGGTGGCGTCCGCGCTCGGATCGCTCTGCTTCGTCGTGAACGGAACGCCCGACCGTTCGAGCAGACGCATGACATGTGGCGGGCAGAAGAGCGAAAACGCGAAGTCGTTGTTGCGCCGCAGCGCCATTTCGAGCAGGGAGCAGTCCAGAACGCCGTTGGAATGCCTTGGAAGCGCCACGACGTCGAAAAGGTATCCCCTGGAGTTGAAGATCCGGCGCATTTCCCCCAGAAGCGTGACGGCGTGGTAGCCGCCCTCGCGGTCGGCCGGCATCACCGCGAGAATCCTCCCCTTCCACGCCGGTTCGCCTTTCCCGACGACGATGCAGCCGATTCGCCGGCGCGGCTGCAGAAGTCCCTCCGAGGCAAGGGCCGTGATTGCCTCGCGCGGGATGCGCACGCTGGTTCCCAGCAGGCTGGCGAATTCGTGGATCGTCGGCAGCACCTCGCCGTCGCGGTAGAATCCGGAGACGATCGCCGCGCGAAGCCCGTCCGCCATTTGAACGGACAGCGGCACCGCCATCTTGCGGTCAAG
Organism: uncultured Verrucomicrobiota bacterium; assembly: GCA_946624575.1. Taxonomy (GTDB): domain Bacteria; phylum Verrucomicrobiota; class Kiritimatiellia; order RFP12; family UBA3636; genus UBA3636. Next base: position 8,856 of record CAMOSH010000115.1, on the reverse strand, counting down.
CGAGAAGGGGATCCGATTTCCCGCGCGCTTGCCGATTCCAGTTGCGGAGATGGACTTTTTGTCGGCAACGGTCATGACGTCGGAGATACTACATGCCGGTGGGATTGGTGTCAAATTACGGATGGCGCGGGAACTCGTTCATGGCCCGCAATTCGTAGGAGTCCAGCGTTGTTTCGGTTGGGAGCGCTTCGCCCGTGACGGCATCGCGGAGGCCGGGCGGAAGCCGGATGGTGCAGGGCTCAAAGCCGGTGTTGAGCGCGTAATACCAGCGAACGCCGTCCACGACGGCGGTGCGCAAGATGGCCTTGGTTGCGCAGGACGGAGCCTGCGCATCAGGATGGGGAGCCTGCGCATCAGGATGCTGTGCCTGCGCATCGGGATGCTGTGCCTGCGCATCGGGATGCTGTGCCTGCGCATCCTCGAACTTCACGGCCGGGAGGGCGCGGAAGTGGCGCATGAAGGGCGCGAGCACCTCTTCGGTGCCGAGCGTGCTTACGAGGAACCCGCCTTTCGCGAAGGCGAAAAGGTCGCCGTGCGCGAGCGCCATGGCGTAGGGACGGAGCGCTTCGCGGCCGGACGCGTTGAAGTGCGTGACGCGCCAGCCGGGTTCGACGAGCCACGGGGCGCGGAGGCGGCCGTCGCCGGACTTGCGCACTTTTCCCGGCGGCGAGCCGATGGCGGTCTCGTAGTAGCTGTCGTGGAGGATGGCCGACGGGAAGTCGGTCTCCCGCGCCGGGGCGTAGGCGCCGGGCGTTTCCGGAAGATCGCGGACGAACTCGATGTCGTTCTCCGAAACTCCCTTCGTCTTGCGCAGTTCGTCCCGATACCAGCATGGCATGGTCAGGACGCCGAGCGAAAGGTTGGGGATGGTTGCGAGGCGGGCGGCGTCGATGCCGGCTTCCCGGAGCGAGCGGTCGATCATGTCGCCGTCGCGCAGGTCGGGGCGAGCCGCCATGCGCGGGCGCCACGGCGGCGATGCGCCGACCCAGAGCCGCAGGTCGGGGCGGCGCGCGGCCATGCGCGCGGCCATGCGCCCGTAGAGGCGGGTCAGGGTTTCGCAACGCCAGTCGATCCACTCTTCGAGAAGTGCGGGGTCGGAGCGCAGGGCGGCGGCGAACTGGGTTGCGCAGGGCAGAGCCTGTTTTGCGCAGGGCTGAGCCTGTTTTGCGCAGGGCTGAGCCTGCGCATCAGGATGGGAAGCCTGCGTATCTTTATCGGGGAGGCGGGCTTCAGCCCGCTCCCTGCAAAAGGCGGCGATGGTGTAGGCGTTGTAGCCGGCTTCGAGGCTGCCCCACCAGAGAGCGTTCACGGAGTTGAAGAGGTCGATGTAGATGCCCTTGAAGGAGGGGTACCCGGCGCATTCGTCGAGAATCGCGTCGATTTCCGCCAGAATCGCGTCCTGCACCGCCGGATGCGAGATGTTGAAGTAGGGCTTTGTGAAGTGCCACCCGGCCCAGTTGGGGTAGCCGGTGTCGAGGAGGGAAACCGGGGAGTCCGCAAGCGAGCCGTCGAGGAGCGAGCGAAGCGAAAGCGCCCCTTCTAGGCCCGGGAAGCGGTGCTGGTTCATGGAGGCGTAGAATCCGAGTCCGTCGCGGTCGAAGCGGCGGCAGATTTCACGCAGGTAGTGCGGAACGTGCGGACGCGGCTTGTATCGGTCGCAGATGAGTCCGGGATACCAGACCGCCGGATAGACCAGCGTGTCCGCGCCCGTGAACTTCAAGTAGGCCGCAAGGCGGTCGATCACGCGCTTCGTCCCGTCGAGCGTCTGGAAGCCCGCGCCGAAATCCCACGTGACGGCAGGGTCTTCGTAGCGGATGGCGAAGTTGCGCCGCGGCGCGGTGGCGGAGGGCGCGGCGGCTTCGCCCACCGCCGGGAGCGCACCAGAATCGATTGCATAGACGCGGATGCGCGAAACGGCGGCGCTTTCACCCGCCCCGCGCGTCATGGCGATGAGCGTGATGTCAAGCGCCTCGCCTTCCGCCGGGGCGGCGGTTTCGCGCGGCCAGTAGAGGTAGCGCTTGGTGGCGATTTTCCCGGTGAGCGGATGCTCGATGCCGGTTTCGACCCCCGCCTGAAGCCCGTAGTCGAATTTGGGCTTGGACGACGCGAACACGGTAAAGTCGGCCGTGCGGGCTCGGTCGTCGGGGTAGTCGATTTCGAAGCAGAGGAGCGGCGCAGCCGTGTCGAGGAGAAAGCGCACCGCGTAGCGGTCGCCGTGTCCGTCCCCGGCTTCAAGGAAGCGGACGCCTCCGAGTTCGCCGGTTTTCCATGTGCCGGTGGAGGCGAAGCGGTTGGTGTCGCCGGAAAGGGCGAACGCGGCGGGATCGACATCCGCGAGGAGCCGCATCCCGGCGGGAACGCCGCTGACGCCGGCCGGCGGGAGAATCGCCAGATTGGGCGGCGGCGGCGCCACCGGGTCGCGCCACGGCTCGCTCCAGACCCAGTCGGCGATGTTCCACGGCGGCGGAACCGGGGCGGGCTTGGCTGGATCGCGGCGAAGGACGGCAGCGACGGGCGTCATGCTGTCGCCAAACTTCGCCGGCGGCTCTGCCGCGACTTCGGGCGGCTCGGACGACAGGATTCCATGGTCGCCGAACTCGACGGAGTCGATGAAGAGCCGCCCGCCGCCCGGCGCGGTGAACTCAAGATCGAGAAAAACGTCCGTCGCGTCGTCCGGCATGGGGCAGGCGCTCTCGATGCGGACGCCGTCGCGTCCAATTTCGACGACGGACGGAAAGAGCCGCCCCTTCGACTGCCAGACTGCGCCGTCGCCCCGCTTGACGCCTGGCATGGCGGCGACTTTGGCCGGTTCGTCGTCCGATTCGCCCCGGAGTGCCGCAACGAAGGCGATGTCGCGTCCCGCGAACCGCCCGGGATCGGGTACAGGGAAGCGCATCCGCACGGTTTCCGCGCCGCCACCGAACGCCTCGCGCAAATCTGCGACCCATCCGCCACCTTCTTGCACCATGCGGACCGCCTCGCCCGTTGCGGGGCGATCCGGGAAGACGGAGACGGACGGAGCCATCGGCGAGGCCGCGGCGCAGCGGCAGGCCACGAGGACGGCGGTGAGGGACAGGGGGAGTCGCTTCATGATGAGGAGGGAGAACAGAAAATACGTTTGGCGTTTGCCAGAAAGACCGCCCAGTCTTCGCGGGAAATCGAGTGAGGGCCGTGCTTGCAGTGCCACGAGACGTCGCCGTGAAAAGGCTGCCGCGAATGCAAGGCTGCGGGCGGAGGAAGGAGGTCCGCGCCGAAGAGGCGATAGACCGGCGCGACGGCCTGGGCGGCGGGAAGCGCGCCTCCGGGGAGGTCGCTTGCGTCGATGCGCTCTGCCCGGGCCGTGCCGGCAAGGGCGCCAATGCACAGCGCGGCCATCAAGCCATGCCGCCAGATGCGGAATGTGGTGTGTCTCTGTGTTTTCATGGATTACTCCTTTGTGTTGGTGGTTTCTGAAACAAAATCAATGGCAGTGCGCTCCGCAAGGAGGCAGGGCGAGTCGTAAACGGGGACGTCGAGGTAGCGGACGCAGGAGCGGCACTTGACGACGCGCTCCTTCGGGAATTCGTAAACGCGGCCGGAGAGGATATCGATCCATACCGGATCGTTCAGCGGTTCGCCGCCGAACTGCTCGAAGACTGCCGGGCGGGTCTCGAAGGAGTCGCCGGGGCGCAGGTAGGGCAGAATGCGCTCGTCGGGCGCCGGCGCGTGGAGCCCGCGCGCGTTGCCGGCGAGCGCGGGGTCGATAAAGTCGCTGCCGTGGGACCAGAATGCCGCGCAGGGCAGAGCCTGCGCATCAGGATGGAAAGTGTACACGGAGAGCGAAAAATCCACGGAGCGGAATGCACCGGGCACACTTCCCGGCGCTTCTGTGCCGGGCACACTTCCCGGCGCTTCTGTGCCGGGCACAATTCCCGGCACTTCCGTGCCGGGCACAGAACAGAGTGCCGCGCACGGAAGTGCGCGGAATATGCTCGCCAGGTTCTGCACGGCGTAGTAGGCGCGTTTCACGGCGATCACGCGGTGGTCCTCGTCGGCGCGCAGAAGCCCTTTGCGGTTGATTTCCCGCCCTATGTGGTTGAAGTCGCAGATCGTGAAAATGCTCGACTCCACGCCGTGCCCGAGATCGCCGAGCATGCGCCGCAAGTCCCACTTTGCCTGCGACACTTCGCTCCATGCCTTGCGCTTCAGCGCGAAGAAGGTCGTCATTTCGCTGGGTGCGCCGTTTTCGCCCTGCCGCAGCCGCGCGTGCGGCGCGAGGCGCGCCACCACTTCCTTCTGCGCCTCGACGTTTTCGTAGCTCGCTTCCGGCGCCTCCTGATAGCCGTGGTAGATGAACCAGTCGAAAAGCGTGACGTCCGAGCCAAGCGCGCGAAGGCATTCTTCGAGGAATTCGGGCCGGTTCCGCGCGAGAGAAAGGCCCGCGATGCGGGCGTCGGGGATGTTCCTTTTTACGATGCGCGCCGTGCGGACGTTGAACGCGGCGATCTGCTGCGGCGTCTTGGGCGCGGAGCCATCGGAGGGCGAGATGTCCGGCTCGTTCCACATAAACCACTCGCCGACGCGGCCGGCGAAATGGCGCGTGATCGCATCGACCCAGGCATCCCAGGCGGCGAGGCCTTCTTCGGAAGTGGGGAATCCGGCGCCAAGGTCGAAGCCGCCGCCGCCGGGGTAGATCGGGTTGCCATAGCCGGTTTCGAGAATGGGCGAGAGGCCGCGGGCGCGGGCGTCATCGACGATATGGTCGAGCCACGCGAAATCGTAGGCGCCGCGCACGCGCTCGCACTTGGCCCACCCGGCCTGAAGCCGGATTTTGCGGAGCCCGAGCGGTGCGAGGTATTCCTTGTAGGCGTCGTAGTCGGCAAAGTCGCGGTCGAGCGTTTCGCAGCCGAGGGTCCAGTGATCGCACGGCCTGAAGGGCCGTGCTGTCAAGTTGGATGGCGCGGAAACAGGCGGCGCGGTCAAGTTGGGCTGGCGGAGTGTGCCGATGCGCCGGAGTCCGGGATTGAGCGTGGTAAAGACTCGGTCGGGCGATGTGGAGATGGGTGGGTTCATAGGGCTTTTCCCGATTGTTGCGCGAGATTTTGGGTGCGGCGACGGAGGTCGCGGAGGTCGATTTTCTTGCAACCTCGCCACCAATTCTCCCATTTTCCGGCGCAGTATTCCGGTTCGCGGGCGAGGATGGCGTCGATGAGGCGAAGCGCCTCGGCGGCCGCATATCCCGGCACTTCCGTGCCGGGCACAGAACAGAGTGCCCGGCACGGAAGTGCCGGGATTCTTAGCAGCGCCGCGAGCCACGCGGAGAAATCGCGCATGAAGACCGCCGGGTGGAGGAGCTGCGAGTATGCGAAGGGGCGGCATTCCGCCGGAAGGCGCGCGAAGAGTGGCGCGGCGGCGTCAGCGGCGCGGTCGAAGGCCGCGGCCTGCGCGTCGAGCGCCGCGATGGCGGCGGCGCGGCTTCCGGGCTGCGGGTTGAAGGCGGGGTAAATCGAGGCGTAGAAGAGGTCGGCGGGCGGCTTGTTGCCCACGAACGGGTCCCACGAGGGATCGTCGGCCGGCACTTCCCCGCGCTCGAATGGCTGGAAGACCTTGCGGATGGCAGTCTTGCGGATGTGGCCGTCGAGGAAGAGCGGCCAGCCGGTCTCCGGCTGGATCGCCGGGGCGGCGTCATAGGCGGTGAACACGGCGCGCCACGCGGCGCGGTCTTCTGCCGGAAAATGGCGCGCGATCCAGCGTTCCTCCCAGGCGGCAGGATTGAACGCCGCGCCGTTGCGGAGGATGCGCGCGGAGGCGTCGAGGCCCCGCGCGAACTCGCGGATGTTCGCAACGTTGAGGAGCGCGTAGTCCGAGGCGCCGGCGGCAAGCGCTTCGCACAGCACGGCGGCCGTGCGCGCCGGCGGCACGAGCGGCGCGAGATGCGGCCCCGCGTCGAAGATCGCGTGGTGGTAGTAGATGCCGCGTGGTTTTGCAGTCGCCCGGGGTCCCTTCCATCCGGGGCCGTTGTCGGAGGCGACGACGATCGCACCTTCCGGAACGCGCAGGAGACCACGCTCGTAAAACACCGCGCCTTCGCCCCAGAGCGTGACCGTGGCCACCCTCCCTTCGCGCGGGACGCCGATTTCGTCGAGGATCTCCATCTGCCGCTCCATCGCGGCGGAGATGACGGCCGCGCGGCCGGCGTCGGAGTCCGGGGCGGTGGGATCGGCGCTCCACATCGGGCGGTCCGCGACGCCACGCAGGCCCAGCTGCCAGACCACATTCGGGAAGCGCGCCCAGGCCCGCGCCGTGGCGCGCCAAACCTCCTCCACTTCGCGCGGATGCGACGTCCAGGAGAACGGCACGTCGCGGCCGCGCGCTTTCCAGTAGGATTGGAACGTGAACGCGCTCGTGCCCAGCGGCTCCACGTGATGCTGCGAAAGAAACACGCCGCGCGCGGCGAAAATCTCCGCAAGGCGCGCTTCCGGCGGATTGAGGAGATTCACGAAACTCGCGGGGATGGCAAGATTCATGCGGCAGCGCACGAGCGCCTCCGCGACGCGCTCCGCCACATCCTCGGCGATGACGGTGCCGTAGAAGGGATAGTCGATGTCGCGCCGACCACCGCCGTCGTGCCAGCCGGTGAGCAGGTCTTCGTCGTTCAGGAACCAACCGCGGAAGCGGAAGGCGGGCGGGCCGGCGTGCAGCGCGGGCGCATCGAGAACGAGCGACGAGGCGCGCGGATAGGGCGCGTCGTTCCAGAAGGCGAGCGGATCGACGCCGAGGATTTCATCGAGGAATGCGTAAATCCCGAACATCGTGCCGCGCGGGTCGGAGCCGGCGATGCGCAGGACGCCGCCTTCATCGACCGCGACATCGAATGCTTCCCATTCGCCGCGCGGCGCCGTGGATATGAATACGTCGCCCGGAGCCGGTTCGCCGCCGCGCATGAGCGCGGGGCGGACGCCAGTGATCTTTTCCACGTCGCCAGCCAGATCTTCGGCTGCGCGAAAGACATATTCCGGCTCGTCCGCCGCCACGAGAACACGCGCGGCGGCGCCATTTTGGGAAACGAGCTGGAAAGGAGATTGCGACATGGTTACAAGGTTAGCGGAATCAGACGCCGGCGGAGGCGAGGAAGCCGCCATCGACGGGGACGGTGATGCCGGTGACGAAGGCGGCGCGGGTGTCGTCGAGCAGCCATTCGACGCAGCCGAGGAGATCCTCGGCCTCGCCGAAGCGTCCCATGGGCGTGTGGGCCATCACCTGTTCGCCGCGCGGCGAGAGGCCGCCATCGGGTGTGCAGAGGTATTTGCGAGAGCGCTCGTTGACCATGAAACCGGGGGCGACGGCGTTCACGCGAACATGCGCCGGGGCCATGTATTGCGCGAAGAACTGCGTCCAGTTCGCGATGCCGGCCTTGGCCATGGCGTAGGGGGCGACGCGCGTAAGCGGGCGGTAGGTGTTCATCGAGGCGAAGTTGAGAATCGACCCGCCGCCGGCGCGCGCCATCTGGAGGCCGAAGATGCGCGAGGGAATCACCGTGCCGAGCGTGTTGATCTCCAGCACCCTGCGGAAAGCGGCCATGTCGATGTCGAAGAAACCGCGAGAGGCCGGGGGCTCCGCGCTTCCGGTCCCCCTCTGGCAGGCTGACAGCCTGCCATCATGAGGTGAGGCTGGTGATTCCGCACTACCTGGCCCTTTATTGCAGGCTGTCAGCTTCTCATGATGGCCGGCTGTTAGCCGGCCATTCAGATCTGCTTCGCAGAAGCGCAGGCGGGTGGGCATGGCGGCGGGGTCGTTGCCGCCGGCGCCGTTTACGAGAAAGCGGCACGGGCCCCACTCGGCGAGCACTCGCTCCGCAAGCGCCTGGACCGCCGCCTCGTCGGTAACATCGCATGGGGCGATGAGAAAACGAGGATCCGGCGTAGACTCGCCGACACCCGGCGCTGCCGCGCCGGGCACTCTGTCCTGTGCCTCGCACGGAAGTGCGAGGTTCTCCTGTGCCTCGCACGGAAGTGCGAGGACCTTCTCCAGTTTTTCGCGGGTGCGGCCTACCAGCACAACCTTGCAGCCGAGCGCGGCGAGGTGCTTTGCAATGGCGGAGCAGAGCGTTCCGCCAGCGCCGGTGACAACGGCGACTTTGTCTTGGAATTGCGGATTCATGGCGTAAACAGTTGAAATGTTGAAAAGTTGAAAGGTTGAAAAGTTTTGGGGATGGAGTTTAGATTGCGAACATTCGGCGGGCGTTGCGGTAGCAGATGTTTTCGAGAAGGGGGCGAAGGAGCGCCGGGTCGTCGGGAAAGTCGCCGGTGGCGACTTTCCCGGCGACCCATTTGCAGAACGTACGGCGGAACCAGCGGTGGCGCGCGAGCGAGAGAATCGATCGCGAGTCGGTGGTCATGCCGATGAAGGTGGAGAGAACGCCGTAGGCGGCGGTCTTTTCAAGCACGTCGCGCACGCCGTGCGCATGGTCGCACCACCACCACGCCGGGCCGAGCTGGACATGCCCCGGCGAACCCTCCTTGGTGAAGGAGCCAGAAAGCACCGCCAGTTGCGCATGGGCCTCCGGATTGAGCGTGAGGAGAATCGTGCGCGGAAGCGCGCCTTCGCGCTCCAGCGTGTTGAGAAAGCGGGCGACGACAGCGGGATCGACCGGCGCGCGCATTGCAGCGTAGCCGCCGGCCGGGCCGGCGACGGCGCGCAGGCGCGAGGAAGTCTCGCGCAGCGCGCCGATGTGCAGCAGCATGGTCCAGCCATGCGCGGCGGCAAACTGGCAGACTGACAGAGTGGAATTATCCGGGGGCTCCGGCCCCCCCCGCCCCCTTTGGCCATCCGGGCCCCCCCCCCCCCCCCCGCCCCCCCGGCCCCCCCCCCCCCCGC
>CAMOSH010000114.1 GCA_946624575.1 uncultured Verrucomicrobiota bacterium | reverse complement strand
TGGCCCGGCGCCACGGACTCGCACCCGTCCCCGCCGCGCGTCACGATGCGCGGGGCGGAAGCCGCCGCGCCGCCGCACGCGAGAAGCCCCGCCTCCTCGGTTTCGTTCACGAGGAAGAGATCGACGAGTTCCAGCGGAAGGGCCGCCATCTTGCCATCAAAGGGCGAGGGGTTGAACACGACCCGCATTCCGCGCGCCTTCGCCTCTCGCATGGCCTCGGCGACGGCGGAGGTTTCGTTCTGGCAGAGCAGCGCGTCGCCCGGCTCGGCGGAGGCCAGCGCGGCCCGCACGGCTTCCGGCGCCACGGCGCCGTTGGCGGCCGCGAAGACGATGATCGAGTTGCGGCCGGCGGCGTCCACCTGGATGACGGCGTGACCGGTCGGCGCCGCGACGGACGCGATGCCGGAGACATCCGCCCCGGCCCCGCGGAGCATCTCGACGAGATGCGCGCCGTCGGGACCGACGGCGCCGACGTGGCGCACCGCCGCCCCGGCGCGGGCGAGCGCAACGGACTGGTTGAAGCCCTTGCCGCCGGGATGTTCGGCAAGCGCGACGGCGCTTTCCGTCTCGCCAGGCGCGACGACATGGTCGAGCGCATACACGCGGTCGATGTTGATGGAACCCAGGTTGAAGATGGTCATGGTGATTGCAGGCTCTCGGCCGAGAGAGACTATTCCCTTCCTTGCCGGATGTCAACGGAGGAGCGAAGTCGGAGAGTTGACGAACTCAACGGCCTTCCCGTTGTCGGTCGTGCGAAAATCGTTGTCCTCGACGACGAGGCCGGTGCAGCCGACGACCTTGAGCGCCGGCGCGGGCGAAACCACGCGATTGCCCGCGATCCGGATGTCGCGATGGGCGCCGGCCGCGAGCGGCGCGCCGCCGGGAGTCACGCCGGACACAACGATGCCTCCTCCGCATCCCTCGATGTCGTTGCCGATAATCGCAACGTTCCTGCTGCACCCGCCCTCCATGAAGGGGACGGGCTCGCTTGTGACATCGATGGCGGCCATCTCCAGCCCGCGCATCCGGTTGTTTTCAATCAGCCCGTCGGACGCCTTGATCTGCAGCGCCCGCGCGCGGTTCGGGCCGAAGTCGCAGTTTCGGACGACAAAGCCGTTGCCCTGCCGCCGGTTGGAGATGATCACGCTGCCCGGGGGGAGCGCGGCTTCTTCGCCGAGTTCGACGCGGAACGCCTTCCGGAACCACGAATCGCGGGCGCCTGGCCAGAACGGGAGCGTGGCGACGAACGCCTTTTCCTCCGCCGTCGGCTCGCCGTCCGGCGCACACGAGACGACCGTCGCGTCAGGCGGGCACCCGCCATCCGGCGTCTGGATCTGGCAGGTGTCGCCGGGATCGATTGGCAGCCCGCTTGCGAGAGGACTCACGCGGAGCGCCCTTCCCTCCCGCCCCAGAACGAGAACGTAGAAGCCGGAGATGTTCACGCAGTCGTCGCAGTGCCACGCGAGGCGGCATCCGTCGAGCGTCGGCCCCCGAAACGCCCCGCGCGAGTTGAAGGCGTCGTGGTTGCCGCTGCGAAGGCGCTTCATGGCGCGCGGCACCGGATCGTCCTCGGGCGGACAGCGGTCGAGACGGCAGTTGCGGTAGATGTTGCCGTCGGCGTCGAATTCGACGAAGCCGCAGCCGAAGGGCGTCGAATGGACGGTCAGGTTCTCGAAGAGGCACCCGCTGCAGCCGCGCGAGCCGATGGCGGCAATCACGGTTTTCCGCCCGGTCTCGGCGACGCTCCAGACGGCGATGTCGCCGACCTCGCCCCGTCGGTCGATGCCGCCCGAAATCCGGTATTCGTCCGGCCCCAGCCGCTCGATGCGGATGCCGTCGCGGAAGCGCATGGGATTGACGATGCGCTCTCCATCGGCGGAATAGGCCTGGACCGGCCAGATGCGGGCGGCGAGCTGCGCCTCGTCGGGACAGGGATAGCCCGGCACGACCTTGACGCGCCAGTTCTTCTCCGCATCGACCTCGACGATCTCCGCCTGGGTGAAGGGCAAGTCAAAGGGGTAGTCGATTGTGACGTTGCGGACGACGAGGTTCGTGCAATGGGCGATATCAAACATGCGCGTCTTCGTCTCACCCCAGAGGCGCGAGCCGGAGAAGTCGATTGTGACATCCGCCAGGCCGATGAGTCTGAAGTAGGCCGTGCGCCCTTCCGGCAGCGCCAGCCGGTAGTCGCCCCGCGGCACGACGACCGCGCGCTCGCCCGCCGCCAGATGCGTCTCGATGTAGGCCACGGGGTCTAGCGGGACGCATTCCCGGGCGCCCTCGGCAGCGGGGTTTTCACCGCAATGGGCGCAGAGGGGGACGCAAATGGACACTAAAAGAGCAAGACGTGTCATCCCAAAAACTCCGATTGGTTTTTACCATCCCTTCCCATTGCGATCAATACGCCTCGAACACCGTCTTCACGACAGCTCGCATCTGGGGCTTCGCTAGAGAGAAACCAAGGCGAGAAACCGGTTCCATCCCCGGATTGTCGATTCGCTCCAGATGGAATGCAAGTGGCGACGACCCCGTCACGGACACGGAAAGCGAACGCCCCCCGCCGGGATGGCGCAACGTGAAGCGCCCGGAGGCCGGATCCCCTTTGAGGCCGCGATACGTGACAACGGGGACCTCGAACGCCGATGGACGGTCGAACACCACCCTGTCCTCGACCGTCACACGCATCGCGTCCCGTTCGAATACGACCGTCCGGACGAGCGACTTGAGCTGCGGCACATCATACGCCTTCGCCAAGTCGTACCGGACAAGGTCGCGACCGTCCGAAAATTCCGTATCGAGGACACGCGCGGCATAGTCGCGACCCGTCCGCTGAACGCCCCCTCCCGCCACTGGGACGGGATGCCCAAACGACCCCATGAAGGGGTTATCGTAGCGCCTCTCCGAGAACGTGTCCCGCCTGTAAACCACCTTCCCGGGATCGCCGCACATCTCTACGCTGTCCAGCATCACCGTATAGGAGCCGAGGTCGTTGTGGTTGTGCAGCTCGTCGTTGTTCCCGCCCTTGACGGCGAGGCTGAGTCCCCCGGTGCCGCTGGGGGCGCGGGAGACAAGCACCATCGCCTCCGGGAACCACGAGCGGACTGGCAGCGTGTCGTATTCGCCCCCGGCCGCCAGTCCGGGATCCTGTCCGAACGACCGCAGCGAGATGATGGACAACGGGCATTTTACGCGGGACTGCCCCGAATACCCCAGAAGCCCGAGATTCGCGGCGTCGTGGCTGGAAATGTCCGGGCAGACCTGCCGGGCGAGCGCCAGGACGCCGATGTCGGGGCCTCCGACACCGTCCGCGAAAGGCGGCGACTTTCCCTTCTCCAGCTGGAATTCGTAGGCGTATCGGATTGCGAGGCGATTTTTCGGATTGCGGAAGAAATCGACTTTCCCGCCCGTCGCGGCGCGGACGGAAAGGCCCATCATCACATGGTGGCCATAACCGTAGTTCCAATAGCCGATCCCCTCCGTGCAGTAACCGTCCGGGAGGAAGCCGTATTTCATCCGTACGGGGAGGGAGCCTTCGGCGGCGGCGACGATTTCGGCCCGGATGCGGCGGTCGTGGACCACGGCAAGGGCCGCACGCACAACGCAGGAGTGGCAGACGGAGCTCCAGTTGAGTCCGGCCTCGAACCAGCCGTGCCATGGATACCTGTCGCGAATCTCCTTGTCGTCCAGGTTCCTCGCGGTTAGCAGATAGGGCTGGAAGACCCGTCTGTCGCATTCCGACGCGATTCGCGCGGAGAGTCCTTCCGGCAAGATGCCCAGGAGCCAGTCGCGAGTCCGCGCCAACTTGAGGCACCGCTCGGCGCTGAAAAGCTCGACGTGCGGCGTCCCGTGGAACGCCGTCAGCCTGTCGTCGTGGGCTGGCGCCGTCCAGGTCCTCTCCGAGCAGATCGCCTCCGCGTATTCTACGATCTTTGGCAGGAAGCGCCCCCTGTTCTCCAGGCACTCCGCAAGAAGGAAGGCGTCGAGGCGGTAGGCCCGCTCGAAATACGGGATTTCGTAATCGATCCGGTTGCCGTTCCGCGTGAAATCGAGATAGCGCTCGTCCGTGAGTTCGGGCATGGGCCTGCCGGATAGGTCCTCGGCCGCAGCGACGGCGTCGGTCGCCTCCGGAAGGGCCGCAAGGCGTCCCCAGGCGACGCGGTCGCCAATGCGCGCGCCATCCGCCTTGGGCTCGTCTGGAAGCCATGCGGCGATCTCGTCTATCCTGATTGACCGCTCGTTGTCCATGTCAATTCTCCTGATTGACCGCTCGTTGTCCATGCCAATGTCACTTTCGCACGTCCGCCTCGAAGGGGCCGGGCGGGAGTCCGGACATGGCGAAGAGGGCGCTCGTCCAGGGGCGCTGGAAGAGGTAGCGCACCTTAAGTGGGCGCGGGACGCCTTCCGCCCGGAGGACGAGTTCGCGTCCCGCCACCTGCCCCTGTTCCACGCCGGCAGTCTCCGCCTTCTGTCCACCGTAGGCCGCGTTCACGATGCGGGCGGGCCGGTATTCGCCGTCCTCCCCGGCAAGTTCGAATGGGACGGAGTCCCTGCGGTCGTCGCTGTAGATGTACCAGCCGTCCGCGTCGTTGAAGTCGAGGACGAGCCGATCCCCCTCTGCGCGGACCGCGCGGATCGTCGGCGAATCGGCGACAATGTCGGAGAAGCCGTAGTCGCGCTTCAGGGCCAGCGCGGCGAGACGCCGCCCGACCGGCCCCTTGTCCGCCGGATGGATGCTGTGGCTGTTGCCGATGTCGGCGGTCACGACCATGCCGGCATTCGGCTCCTCCGCCGCGAACGCGGCCTGCGCCATCCAGATGTCCCACCAGCTGGACTTCCATGGAGCCAGCTGAACGAAATAGAGCTTCAGGTTGCGATTCCCGAAGGCGCGCGCCCACCCGCGGCGGAGGGCGTGCATCTTGAGCCGGTAGAGATCGCCCTCTCCGGCATTGTGCTCCCCCTGATACCAGATGACGCCGCGCATGGCCATCGGGCGCCAGGGGGCGACCATCTCGTTCCAAAGGACGGAAGGCTGCTGCTCCGGCCCGTTCACCGCCCCGCTCTTCATCGCGTCGGTCCATTCGCCGGGATCGGCCGTCGGCCAGTCGCGCGTCGCGGCCAACGCCTCCGGGGCGTCCGCGTAGCCCTCGCGCGGCGTCCAGGCGTCGATGTTCGTGCCGCCACGGTAGGCGCCAACGATGCCGACGGGGACCCCGAGCGCCGCATGGAGCGCCAGCGCGAAATGGACCCCCACGGCGGAGAAACTTGGCGCGCGGCCGAGATTTTCCGGCGTGAAGGAGCGCCATCGGACCGGGCGCCGCGCGGCTTCGCGCGGCGCTGGGCTCCACTCCCCGCTGCTGGCAAGCGCGTAGCGCACGTCCCCCAGGCGCGTGATCGCCGCGACGAGCCTCCCCTCGCGATCGCCGTATCCGGGTTCGCCGACGAGCGGCACCTCCATGTTCGACTGGCCGCAGCAGAACCACACTTCTCCCACGAGCACGTCGGAAACCGTCGCGCCGTTCGCGCGGAGGACGCGCCCTTCCCGCGACGCGGCCATCGGCGCGAGGCGGACGATCCACCGGCCGTCCGCGCCGGCGGTCGCCGCGACCCGTTGCCCCGCGAATTCAACCGTGACGCGCTCGCCGGGATCGGCCACGCCCCACACCGGGACGGACGCGTCGCGCTGCAGAACCATGCCGTCGGCGAACGGGGAGGCGAGTCGGACCCCGGCGAGTGCGCATTTCCCGGCCAGAAGCGCGAGGATGAGAATCCGGGAAAGCGAAAAACGAACTCCTCGCCTCGTGGATGCATTCACCGATGGGGCTTCCTCTCCTTACCGGACGAACAATATGGTCGCCGCGTCAGAGCGGACGATGGCGGCGTGGCAGCCCGCAATGCAGGGGCCGACTGAGGACGCCGCGAATGCGTATTTCACGCCGGAAACGTCCACGAGGTCGCGATCCGTCACGAACTCGAGCGAACCGGCGCAGACCGCAGGGGAGTTGTCGCGCAGGCGATAGTCGTGCGTTGCGGCGTCCGCGAACTTCGGCTTTCCCTGGACGGATGTGGCGTAGTTCGCCGCCGACTCCGTGCTGGTGCCGAAGAGTCCGTAGTCGAAGTTGTAGCTGGAAGTGGTGGTGTCCCACGCCAGATCGGCGCCCCCACCAGTTGTGCCGTGCATGACGCAGTTCCAAGCCCTGGAGGTTGGGTAGAACGCACCGAAGGGCGAGGATGTGTCGGCAACTGTGCAGAAACGGGCTTCGCAACCATTGCCTATTACGCCCGAACGCGTGGCTCTTGAAGGCAGCGTGTTCCCGTAAAGGAGGCACGAATGCAAATCAACGTGTCCGACAACCGCCCCTTCGTAGTTGACGGCATCCGCGACGGAGCAGTTCTTGATGACGCAGCGCACGATATGGCCGCGTCCGATATCGGGCTGCGCCGTGTTGGCTGCACTGCCGAAAGTCCCGATGCAGTCCTCTATCACGCAGTCGAGGACGCTGCTCTGGTTGTTCCTCAGCAAAACGCCGCCGCTTTCCTTCGCGAGGCTGCCGGAAGCGGTTGGGGCAACAGTCCGTCCGCCGCGCAGCGTGAAGCCCTGCAACGCGACGGGGCCGTCCAGTATCGCGCAACGCACGGCGTCCGAACCCAATCCTTGTGCTCCTTCCGAATCGGACGCGCCAACGATGGCCGTTGCCGAAGGTCCTGCCACGGCCTTCAGGCGCATGGGTGCGGCCTTGGTAACAACAATTCGGCTTTTTCCCCATTGACTTACCGGATCCGGTGCATACTCTCCACCGTGGACCAACACCAGTTTTGAGGCGCTTCCGGATGCGCCCTTGGCGATGGTCGCGTAGGGATTCGCCGCCGTGCCGTCGCCGTTCGTGTCGTCGCCATTCTGCGCGACATGGCAGATCTCGGCGGACAAGTCAACTGTGTTCAAAACGCGCCGTTTGCGACGTTCTGGCTTATCCGGAATAGAGACGCAAGGAGATGCCGCGCGCTTCGCGCGCGGTTTTGCCTTGAGGGGGCCGCCTTTCGGCGGCCTTGCCTGCTTCAGGGGACGCTCCGCTCGCCCCCGAGCCGTGTCCCCGCCCACGCCCTGCGGGCGGTGCGGGGCTCCTCGGCTCGAATGTGCGCCCCCTCGCTTCAGTGCGGGGAGGTGCGTCGTTTCACATGGCGCAGAGGCTATTCTCCTTTGACTGTCGTTTTTCGAGCACCGACGCAGCGACGCTTTCCATGTGGATGAGCAGTTTGCGCATGACGGCAACAATCGCCACGTTTGCCGGTTTCCCCCTGGCGATCAGTCGGTCGTAGAAGACTTTGAGAACGGGATTTCTTTTCGCGGCGGACAAGGCGGGCAAGTACAGGCATCGTCGCACGTCCGACCGGCCTCCGCCAATGCAGGCCTTTCCTTGCCATTTGCCGCTTTGTCGAACAAACGGAGCCAATCCGAAAATT
Source organism: uncultured Verrucomicrobiota bacterium (assembly GCA_946624575.1). GTDB lineage: Bacteria > Verrucomicrobiota > Kiritimatiellia > RFP12 > UBA3636 > UBA3636. The sequence continues at coordinate 5,622 of CAMOSH010000114.1, read as the reverse complement.
GACACAATGCGCCGTTTGCCTAAAGTTCCGATTTCTGGACATCCGGCAAGTACTGCCGCCGCCGTTGTCTTGCCGACACCAACTATTCCGGTCAAGGCGTCGGACATTTCGCGCATTGTCTCGTTCTCGGAAATGACGTCGTCCATTTCATCACTGATTTTCGCGAGTCTGCGATCAATCAAACGCACGATGTCGCGCAAAATGTCGCGGCAAAGTTTTCCGCTCGTTGCGTCAGCGAGATTCCGAATCATCGAATTGATCTTCACCAGAAGCGCTCTGGTACGGAACAGTTCCTTGAGGATCAAGAGAGAATCGGATGGAATTGGCGTCGGCTCCGGCGTTGTCTTTTCTCCATAGCGTCGGATAACGGTCGCATCGACGGGATCCGTCTTCGCTCCGACACCGATAGCCTTGGCAAAATACCGGACGCGAGCGGCATTGGCGACATGGGCCTTTTCGCCAAGCTTGTCCAGTTCTAAAAGTAGCGGAAGGCTGTACCGACCAGTGTTTTCGAAGACGAAAAGTATCGGGCGCTCGCGTCCAATGGTTTTCCTCACCGTCCTAACCATTTTGTAGATGTCTCTTTTGTTGTTCTTGATGGTCGCCGTAAACACCTCGGCGGCGTTGACGGCGAGCGTGTCCTTGGACACGTCGATTCCGATGTATAAAACATCGGCGGGTGTGTTGCAATTTGATCCGCTTTTCATTATGCTCCGCCTTGTCTGCTGGCTCAAAGGCCTAGTCAACTGTTCGGGCTATGCAGAAAAGCCGGTGGCGATTTTACTACCGAACGAACTCGCCAATAGGCGGTTCAAGGGCCCGCATATCGTCCACCGGCACCCGGCATGGAGTTGCAACTCCATGCCGGGGTCTTTCCCCGCACTCACGGGGCGACGGGGCGCAATACTAGCGAAAATCAAGAGACAAGAGCGGCCCGCGCTCCTGGTAGGCGTAGTCCTTCGTGAAGTCGAAGGCGTTGTGGATGAAGGCGAAATACGTGCCGCTCGCGGCGTCCTCGCCCTTCCAGTCGTAGATCGGGCACGGGGAGCGCGGGTGCAGGAAGGGCGTGCCGCCGTCGCGGTCGCGCAGAACCTTCGGCGCGCTCCACGTGCGGCCGCCGTCGCGGCTCTGCGACCACACGGGGTGGCCGATCGACGAGCGCATGAGCGCGAAGAGGCGCCCGTCCGGAAGCTTCACAACGCTCGCCTCCTCCAGCGCCTCGTCCTCGTGCGCCGGCCGGAAGTGCGGCCCGCCGGCGATCTTCGTGACGTCGAGCGCGTCGCGGTTGCCGGAGAAGATCGACACGCGGATGTCCTCGACCTTCGGGTCGTCGTCGATGTTCTCGTACTGCCAGAACTCGATCTTGCACATCCGCTTCGGGTCGTAGGGCGCCTTGCCGTGGCGCGAGGTGGCGACGAAGAACTTGCCGCCCTCGCCGAGGCGCAGCGGGCGCTGCCACTGGATCCAGCCGCCCGGCTTCGTCGGGTCGGGGTCGTCGGCGTCCTGGCGCGGGAGCTTCACGTCGCGCGGGGCGCTCCACGTCTCGCCCTCGTCGTCGCTGTACACGCCGAAGAGCGCGCCGGCGAGGCCGCGGCCCGTCACCTGCTGGACCCAGAGGCAATAGAGGCGACCGCTCTTGGAGAGCATCGGCTGCTGCCAGCTCGCGATGGCGCGGGGCCGCGCGCGGTTCGGGGACCCGGCCACGATCACCGGCTCCGTCCAGTCGAGGCCGCCGTCGAGGCTCTTCGAGAAGCACACGTGGTGGTCGATCTCGCCCTCCTTCGACGCCTGCGTCCAGAAGGCGTAGAGGTGGCCGTTCGCCGGGTTGACGAGAACCTGGAAGTGGTCGTTGTAGCTGTCGCCCGTCTTCGCGGGGTCGCGCCACTCCCACTTGCGCGGCTGCTTCGGGACGAACACGACGTAGTCGGGATGGTTCACGAGGATGTCGCGCGGCGCCTCATGCTCCGAGGGCGTTCCGCGCAGTTTCGAGAGAAGGAAGGCCTCCTTGTCAGTGGCGGCGGAGATGCCATCCGCGGCAGACGCCGCGAAGACGGCGGCGAGGGTGGTGGCGGCAAGGAGGGGGAACTGCGCGTTCATCGGGGAATCCGTTTGTCGTGTCGCCGCGGCTTCCGTTCCTGCGAACCGTGGGAACGGGAGCCGTGCGGCGGAATCAACTCTAGCACATCCCCGTCCGCTTCAAAGAATCGATGGCGCAAAAAAAAGATTGCCGATTGCGAAATCCTTGTTGCGCACGGTCCTGTCTTCGGCTATCCTGCGCGCATGGACACGTTGCTCTACTTCCAGTCCACGGCCACGACCTCCGCGATGCGCAAGCTCGACGGCGTGAGCCAGGCCGCGAAGGAACGCGGCTGGCTGGTGGCGCGCTTCGACCTCCACGATCCCCGGCAGATCCACGACGAAATCCTCGCCTGGACCCCCGTGGGATGCGTCGTCGAGTTCGCGACCGACGACATCTCGCTTCCGCAGAGGACGCTCGGGCTCGTCCCCACCGTCCTCCTCGACTGCAATCCGTCCCTGGCGCGGCGCAACGTATCCACCATCGTGCAACACCCCGTCTCGATCGGCGCGTTCGCGGCCGAACACCTTCTCGGCATGGACCTCGCCGCGTACGCCTATGTCGGATGGGCGGAGCGGAAATTCTGGGACCGCATGCGCCGCGGCGCCTTCACGCGCGCGGTCCGCGCCGCTGGCCGTCCGTGTTTCCAGATCGACCCCGGAAAGGGTCCCGCCTCCATCGGCACGCTCCGCGCGCGGATCGCCGCCGGCATCGCCCCGCTCCCCAAGCCCGTCGGCATCTACTGCGCCAACGACGCCATGGCCGCGCAGGTGCTCGAAGCCGCCAACGGGGCTGGCCTGTCCGTGCCGAACGACATCGCCCTGCTCGGGACCGACAACGAGGAGCACATCTGCGAAAACTCCGTCCCCACGCTCTCCAGCGTGGAACTCGACTTCGCTGGGGCCGGGCGCCGCTGCGTGGACATCATCGCGGAGAGGACCGGGACCGGCGAAGCCGCCGTCCACGAGACCTTCGGGCCGCTGCGCATCGTCCGACGTTCGTCCACGCGCCGTTCGCCGCGCCTGGACCGCTGCGTCGTGGTCGCGCTTGACATGATCCGCGCCCGGGCGACGAGCGGACTTTCGCCGCACGAGGTGGCCGCGGCGTTTCCGTGCTCGCGACGGATGGCGGAAATGCGTTTCCGCGCCGCGACCGGGCACTCGATCCTCGACGAAATCCACGATGTCCAGATCGAACACGCGAAACGGATTCTGGAAACGACCCACGCCAAGGTGTCGATGGTCCCGTCCATGTGCGGCTACGAATCCAATCCGTTTTTCATGGCCCTCTTCCGCCGCAAAACCGGTAGGCCCATGCACGAATGGCGCAGTCTCGGCGCCGCCCGCGCCAAAGGCGGCGGCGCACGCGGTGCAGGAGCAGGGACCGAATAGCCGACGGCCCCTGAATTCCGATTCTTCCCGGACGCCTCCGCGCCGTGGGCGGCGTCATTCCGCGAAAAGCGTCAGCGTGGAGGCATCGGCGCGGACGGAGTTGCGCGCGACTTTGGGCTGCCGCACGAGGGCCTGGTCGCCGCGGACATTGCCGTGCGGCGCGAACTGCGGGCAGGCGCTGGCGACATCGACGCGCAGCCTGTCTCCAGGCTCCAGCCGAAACGCCAGGTGGTCGAACCGGAACGCCAGCAGCTTCTCCTCGCCCGGCATGTAGTCCGAGCCGTCGCCGCAAAGCGACCGCAGGTCGTCGCGCAGCAGATACCAATTCCCGTCGCGCTTTCCGACGCTGACTCGCACGAAGAAGCAGGTGTCCTCGCAGTCGCTCGTCACGGCGAGATGCGCCTCCATGTGCCCGAGGACGTCGGTCTGCTCCTCCGCGGGCGGCAGCACGAACGACGCCACGTCGTCGCGGAAGTCCGGCTCCGGCTGCAGTTGCATTCCGCCGAAGCATCCGGCCGCCGATCCCGGAAACCCGGGCGGCTCGCGCAGCGGATCGTATGTCCAGGAGCGGACTCCGACGCCGAGCGGGACGTCGATGCGCCGAGTCCCCTCCCCGAATCCGTCGGACTCGATCCACCGCTCTTCCCAGAGCGCGTATTGGCGCACCTTTCCCGGGGGCGCGAAGCGGCATGGCCGGCCCGTCCGGCAGTAGTCGAACCAGTCGAACATCCGCATCGGAGAGGAAAGGCCATCACCGTCCTTGAAGCGCGCGAGGGTCCGCCGCATTTCCGGGGCGACCTTCAGGCCGTGGTCGAAGGCGTTCACGATGAACGAGCAATTCTCCAGCCGCTCCCTCGGCGCAGTGCGCCACATCTCAGTCATGCCCTCGGCGAAGGGGTCGAAGGCCCCGGTGAGAAGCAGCAGGGGCATGGTCGATTTCCTGAACGCATCGATTCCGTCGGAGGCGCTTCCCGCCGCATCGGAGCGCCAGAACGGGTCGTCGCGGCGCGGATGCGCCAGAATGCCGTCCAGAACCTCGTCGCGCACGCCCCAGAAGCGCCCGGAGAAGTCGGCGAGCGGAAAGTCCCTCAGGCTCGCGGACTTGTCCGCATCGGCCCTTTCGCCCGACGGATGGTAGAGCGAGAGCATCCATTCGCCGATGAGTCCGGTCTTGAAAAAGCCGTTGCGGTAGCTGGCGTTGTAGGCATCGACGTCCATGATCGGCAGCCAGCCGCCCTTGACGTCCGGCGGATTCGTGTCGAGCCAGGCCCAGTGGGCCGATGAGTGATAGCTTCCGCCCACGAGAAAGATTTCGCCGTTGTACCACGGCTGGCTCCTGATCCAGTCCAGGAGCGCGAGGCCGTCCTCGCGCTCGTCCTCGAACGGGACCCAGTGCCCTTCGCTGCGTCCCCTGCCGCGACAGTGCTGCATGAGCGTGAGATAGCCCCGGTGATACGCGGGCGCCGACATCATCGCGAACGCGGTCATGTTCACCGGCTTGTCATCGACGTAGGGGGTGCGGAGGATTGCCACGGGCATCTTCCGCCCCGCCCGAGGTTTGATGCCGTAGGTGAAGAGGCGGACGCCATCCCGCGCCGGAACCATCTCCTGATAGGTGTCCGGAAGGAGGATTCCGGCCCGCGCGGAAACCGCGACGAGCGCGACAAGGGTCTGGAGCGGAGTTTTCATGTTAGTTTGCAGATTCGCGGTCGGCGGCAAGCGTCCTGAAGGACAGCCCGAACTTCGCGAGGTACTTGGCGAGGCGGTCGGAGTCGTTCGCGGTCTTCTTGGCGAGGCGCGACACGGCGAAGAGCCTCTTGCCGGCCTCCGCCGCGGTGCGGCTCGCGCGGCACACTTCAGCCACGTCGCGCAGCTGCGCCAGGTCAAACCGGTCGAAACGCTCCGCGAAGTCCGCACCGAGGACGTCCGCGAGCGGGTCCGAAAGTCGCTGGCCGCCTTCGGCGGCGTCGCATGTCGCAGGTCGCGAGTTGCAGGTCCGGCTTTCGGCATGCGACTTGGAACTTGCGACATGCGACCGCGCGATCTCCGCCTCGACGTCCGCGACCGCGATCCGGCCACCGTCGGCGAGCGTCGCGAGACGCGTCACGCACGCGTTGAACTCGCGGAAGTTCCCGCGCCACGGCGTGGCGGGGT